>NZ_JBEYYJ010000014.1:0-221759 GCF_040645475.1 Streptomyces sp. NPDC046759
TCCGAACCGCAGATGTTGGTGGTGGTGATCTTGACGATGATGTCGCAGGGGTGTTCGATCTTCGCGTCCGGTACGTCCTTCACCGTGACCGTTCGCGGTCCTTCGTATACCGCTGCCTTCATGGTGACTTCCCTTGATGTCGCGGCAGGGCGGTGACGGAGAGGGCGCAAAGAGCCTGGCTCTGGGAAGTGCTACGAGGGGGTCCGCGACTCCGGCACGCCTCTGCGGGCCGCTCACCTGGATCGGATGGAACGGTGGTTCTGCCGCCGGCCCGCCAGGCGGAGCTTCGGCGCTCCGGCGGCGTGCCGTGCGGGTCCCCGTCAGGCCCCGAGGCGAAACAATCACGCACCGACCGATCAGCGGAATCTCCGGACCCGGACGACCCGCCAGAAGAGCCGCGACCGTAACGTCCTGAGACGACACCCGCATGACTCCTTATCGCCAGCTGCCCCCGAGATCGCACGTGGCCACGGGATGCTTCCGAGGTAACGCCGACGCCGCGTGACACGCTGGCCCCTGCCGGCAGGTGCAGGCGGTACGGCCGGATCTCCTCGTCCTCCCCGTGCGGGGCCTGCTCCACCACGGGGCCACGGTTGTGTGCGCCACCGCGAACATCCGCTCCGAGCCACCCGGTCGGCACCGCACGCCGCGCCACCGGACACCCTGCTTCGGTATCCATACCGGGATTCCTCCGGGCGCTCACGTGAGCGGGGCCCGGTGACGGCGCCTGTCGCGCGGTTCGCGGCGCGATCAGGTAGTCAGGAACGGTGAACAAGGACGCGACCGACCCCTTCGTGCATGTCCGGGGCGCCGGTGAGAACAACCTGCGGAACATCGATGTCGACGTTCCGCGGGACGCCATGGTCGCCTTCACCGGCGTCTCCGGTTCGGGCAAGTCCTCGCTCGCGTTCGGCACGCTCTACGCGGAGGCCCAGCGCCGCTACTTCGAGTCCGTAGCACCGTACGCCCGGAGGCTGTTGCAACAGGTCGGCGCACCGCACGTGCAGGAAATCACCGGACTGCCACCGGCCGTGGCCCTGCAGCAGCGACGCGGGTCGCCCAGCTCGCGCTCGACGGTCGGCACCCTCACCACGCTGTCCAATCTGCTGCGCATGCTGTACTCCCGCGCCGGCACCTATCCGCCCCGGGCCGCACGGCTGGAAGCCGAGTCGTTCTCACCCAACACCGCGGCCGGCGCCTGCCCGGAGTGCCACGGACTGGGCGTCGTGCACGACGTCGCCGAGGACCTGCTCGTCCCGGATCCCTCGCTGAGCATCCGCGAGGGGGCGATCGCCGCCTGGCCGGGCGCCTGGCAGGGCGCCAACCTGCGCAGTGTCGTGAGCGGCCTGGGGATCGACATCGACCGACCGTGGCGCCGGCTCAGGAAGAAGGACCGGGACTGGCTGCTGTACACGGACGAACAGCCCTCCGTGTACATCGAGCCGGAGGAGGACCGCGTCGACTACGGCTACCAGGGCAAGTTCTGGAGCGCCCGCAAGCACGTCATGCACGTCCTCGCCGACTCCAAGAGCGAGAAGATGCGCGAACGGGCGCTCCGCTTCGTCAGGAGTGTGCCCTGCCCCGCGTGTCACGGCAGCGGACTGCGGCCCGAGGCGCTCGCCGTGACCTTCGCCGGACGTTCCATCGCCGAGATCAACGCGATGCCGCTCACGGAGGTCGTGGCGCTGCTGCGGCCCGTCGCGGGGCGGTCCGAGGCCGACGCCACCACGTCGACCGCCCGATCCGGGGAGACGACCGAGGTCGCGGTCCGGATCTGCGGCGATCTGGTCGCGCGGATCGACGTACTGCTCGACCTGGGCCTCGGATATCTCAGCCTCGGGCGCCGCTCCACGACCCTGTCGCCAGGCGAGGCGCAGCGCCTGCGGATCGCCACCCAGCTGCGCTCCGGGCTGTTCGGCGTCGTCTACGTCCTCGACGAACCCTCCGCGGGCCTGCACCCGGCTGACGCGGAACCGCTGCTGGACGTGCTGGACCGCCTCAAGGCGGCGGGCAACTCGCTGTTCGTCGTGGAGCACGACATGGACGTCGTACGGCGGGCGGACTGGGTGGTCGACATCGGCCCCGGTGCGGGCGAAGGCGGCGGACGCGTGCTGTACAGCGGCCCGGTCGCCGGTCTTGAGCGGGTCGGGGAGTCGGCCACGAGCCAGTACCTGTTCGGGCGCGCCCAGCCGCTCGATCACCGCCCGCGCACACCGCACGGCTGGCTGCACCTGAGCGGCGTCTCCCGCCACAATCTGCGCGACGTGTCCGTCGACGTACCGCTCTGCGTACTGACGGCGGTGACGGGCGTGTCCGGTTCCGGAAAGTCGACGCTGGTGACGCAGGTGCTCGCCGAGGTCGTCCGCGGCCACCTCGGACTCGTACCCGAGGAGCCCGACGAGGCGCGGCTGGAGGTCGACGTCCAGGACGCGTCGGGGGTCGAGTCGTTCGACCGGCTGGTCCTGGTCGACCAACGGCCCATCGGCCGAACTCCCCGGTCCAACCTGGCCACGTACACCGGGATGTTCGACGCGGTGCGCAAGCTGTACGCGGCGACGGACGAAGCCAGGGCGCGCGGCTACTCGGCCGGGCGGTTCTCCTTCAACGTGCCCGAAGGGCGGTGCGAGACCTGCCAGGGCGAAGGATTCGTCGCGGTGGAACTGCTGTTCCTGCCCGGCACCTACGCGCCGTGCCCGACCTGCCACGGCGCCCGGTACAACGCCGAAACGCTGGAAGTCACCTACCGCGGCAAGAACATCGCGGAAGTGCTGGCGCTGTCCGTCGACGCCGCCGCCAAGTTCCTGTCCGCCGTCCCGGCCGCCTCCCGCAGTCTCGAGACGTTGCGCGAGGTGGGACTGGGGTACCTGCGGCTGGGCCAGCCCGCGACGGAACTCAGCGGCGGTGAGGCGCAACGCATCAAACTGGCCACGGAACTGCAGCGAGCCCGCCGCGGGCACGCGCTCTACCTGCTCGACGAGCCGACGGCGGGGCTGCACCCCTCGGACATCGCGCTGCTGCTGCGACAGTTGCACCGGCTCGTCGACGCCGGCAACACGGTCGTCCTCGTCGAGCACGACCTGGACACGATCGCCACCGCCGACTGGGTCATCGACCTCGGTCCGGGCGGCGGCGACGCGGGCGGGCGGGTGGTCGCGGCGGGTCCGCCGGCCAAGGTGGCGAGGGCCCGCCGCAGCGCCACCGCGCCCTATCTCGCGGCCCGGCTCGCGCGCTCCTGACGACAGAATCGCGATCGCGAATCCCCGGGCACCTGGCGCGACCCGGTGGCCGCGTGTCTCGCGCACCAGCGCGGTGCGCGAGTAAGCCGACTTTGCGGCAACCGCGGGACCCGACCTGCCGCGGCAGTCCCGCAACCCGGCGTGAGCGGTCGCGTGTGGCAAGAATGACCCCATGCACATGGTGATCGCGGGTGGACACGGAAAGATCGCGCGCCGGCTGACCCGGCTGCTCTCGGCGCGCGGCGACAACGTCACAGGGCTGATCCGCAACCCGGACCACGCCGACGACCTGCGCGCGGACGGCGCGGAACCGGTGGTGTGCGATCTGGAGCACGCCTCGGTGGACGAGGTGGCCGGCCACCTCGGCGGCGCCGACGCGGCACTGTTCGCCGCGGGCGCCGGACCGGGCAGTGGCGCGGCCCGCAAGCAGACGGTGGACCGGAACGCGGCCATCCTCCTCGCCGACGCGGCCGAGCGCGCCGGGATGCGCCGCTTCCTGGTGATCTCCGCAAAGGGCGTGGACAGCCCGCCGCCGCCCGGCACCGACCCGGTGTTCGCCGCCTACCTGAAGGCCAAGGGCGAGGCGGACGCCGACATCGCCTCCCGTCCGGGACTGGACTGGACGATTCTGCGCCCGGGGATGCTGACCGACGACCCCGGTAGCGGCCGCGTCACGCTCGCCGAGCACACCGACCGCGGCCAAGTGCCGCGCGATGACGTGGCTGCGGTGCTCGCCGCCCTGCTCCACGAGCCCAGGACCGCCGGGCGCATCCTCGAGCTGATCAGCGGGTCCACCCCGGTCGAGGAGGCGGTGCGCGCCGTGGCCGGCGGCTGACGCCGCACTCCGCCCTCGCCCGGGTGCGGGTAATGACTCACACCCGGGCGCCCCGAGGAGGCCCGGGACAAGCTGGACTGGCTGAAGAACGCCCTGGCGCGCACGGGGCACACGAGGCGCGGTGTCCCCGTACGTGGGCGGCCCGTACGACGGCGGCCACAACCCCGACGGCGAGATCGACGCCATCGGCATCCGCCGCGGCGGGAGCGACGAGTCGGGACGGTACGCCCTCACTGGGGTGAAGGCGTGCGTGTCCAGCGGTGGGAGCCGCTGAAGAGTTGAGGGGCCGCGCCAGTGCAAGGGGGGAGCGCTCTGGCGCGGCCTGTCCGCCAGGACCAAAAAGGCGGGGCATGTTCCTGGCGTGACCTCCAGGAGCGCCTGTGCCCCCGTTGTCGACGGTTACGCCAGCCGATTTTCGGTGCTGTGCGGCCGCGCCCTACGAGGCTCGACGGTGGCGGACCCCGCGGTGGAAGTCGAACACCCACGGATGTTCTTCGGGGGGTTCGCCGCAGTCCTCGCAGGCACCGGGGCGCAAGGACACCTCGACGTAGGTGTGAGCGAAGGTGCGGGGCCGTCGGTGACGCTGGGTTGCCGTTCGCACGGTGAGGCCGCAGGTGTTCCACCAGGGCCTGAGAGAGGAGGATGGACGTAAGCGACGAAGGAGGCCCGTCATGAAATCCGGAGCCCCTGATTACGACGCCTGGTACTCGCGCACACCCTCGCAGGCCGAGGGCGAGCGGGACGAGACGGGCGAGCGTACCGCAACGGAACAGCACCCGGACGTCCCCCGGAGCGAGCCATCCCAGGCGGAGGGCGAGCGGGGCGACGACGCCTAGCGCCACTGGACGCTCCGTCGCCGGGGGCCGGGTGAGGGCGCACTTCTTCCGGCGCTGTCACCGGTTCCCGGCCCGCCTGCCGTCCAGCAGTCCGTGCATGTGCGCGGCGGCGTTCTCGATGTCCGCGTATTTCTGCTGTGCGGCGCGTACCTCGGCGGAGAGCACACCGCAGCGGTGGACGCGCTCGAAATCACCGTAGGGGAACTTGTACCGGCCCTTGGTCTCCTCTCCCATCTCGTCATCGATGCCCAGGTACCACCTGGCGTACTCGTCGAATCCGTGCTCCTCGAGGTAGGCATTTTCCTCTGCTGCCGAAGGCCGGTGCTCGCTCCACTCGTCCCGGTCGTCCAGGACGATCCGGCCCTCTTCGGTCAGTTTCTTTGCGTGGTTGAACGCCCTCGCGTTCGGTTTCACCGTCATGCCGTTCACCGCCCCATGGACAGTCGTGTTCAGATGTCGGCTGCTGCCGCCCGGATATCCTGTCGAGCCTGCTCCATCAGCTCGTTCAAGTCGCCGACCTCAGGGGTGAGTTCCCGCGCGCGCGGCGCGATCTGCTGCAGCCATGCCGCACTGGCCAGGGCCAGTTCGACGGCCTCCCGGGTCCGCTCCTCGCCGAGCAGTTTCTCGAGCTTGAAAGCAATGCTCGCGAGCGTGTCGTCATCGGTGGCGGGCACCAAGCAGGGCTCCAGGCCCGGCGGATACGGTGTCCGCTCCCGGTACTCACGCATCGCGGTCACGACCGCGGGCACCGCGCTGTACCTGTCGAGGAGGCCCATGAAGACGTACAGGCGGGCCACCAGCCGAGGCAGGCCGGGGTGCCGATCCAGCCAGGCCATCAGCTCGCGCTGATCACCGACGTGGTTCATGATCTGCGACATCTCCTCCGCGACCTGGTTGGGCCAGGTCCAGTGGAAGGGCAGCAGCCGCGCCACCTGATGGGCGAGCGCCGCCTCGCCCTCGGCGTCCAGCGTGCCGGCAACGAATTCGGCGACCTGCCTGTGGTCCAGTCCGTAGTCGGCCGGCGCCGCCCGGTCCTGTGAGCTCTGTGACGAGTCGTGGCGCAGACGCAACAGCTGTGTGCCGATCTTGCTCAATGTCCGGTTCCGCATTGTTCCTCCCAGCTCGCGATGTGTTCTTCATCGTCCGGAGCGGCCGAACGACCGGCTCCTGCCAGGTGCCCGACGTCCCCGCGGATTCAGGCGCAGGCTCTCCTCGGCCCTGGCCAGGGCCGCGCCCACATCGGCGGTCTGGTGATCCAGTCGCCGCACCTCCTCCAGCCAGGCCGTCACATGGCGGGCGGAGGCGACGTGCACCAGTTCGTCGCCGATCCGCAGGAGCAGCAGCCGCCGCAGCCGTGGCGCGAGGTCCCTGGTCGCCCCGCCGGCAGGCCCCACGTAGACGGGCGGGACCACAACCGGGTTGAGCAGGACGCCCACGGTCACGCGTATCAGGGTTTCGACGACGCGCCCGAGCGCTTCGGTCCGCTGCCCGCCCACGCCGAGGACGACCATGTCCGTGACGGCGACCTCCTCCCCCCAAGGGGCCAGATGTAGCAGGTGGTCGAGCGGGAGGCAGACCAGGACGAGCAGTCCAAGGCTCCACCGGGTCCGCCCCACGGCGTCCGTGAAGCCGACGGCGATCAGCACGCCGGCGACCCCGCTGGCGATGCGCCGGATGCCGACGGTCAAGATCGCGTACAGCGTGACCTTGCACGACGAGCAAGGCCGTCAGCGGAGCCAGCAGGGCTGCGCATTGCCGGCCAGCCGCAGACCGGCGAGGTAGGCGAGGACCGCGGTGGCGGTCGACCAGCGTCCGGACGACGACGCGTTCCTGCGCCGCCTGACCAAGTCCCACCACCGGGGCCGGGGAAGTGAGCGCGGTACCGCCCATAGCTCACGCGCTGCATCAGCCCGGTAAATCGAGGACCTGTTGCTCGGATACGACAGCCCCCGGCATGCGGGCACTCCGGGTGGCGCCCCGGTTCAAAGGTCCCGTTCCACCCACTCATCGACGTGCTGCCCCGCCTGGCCGACGGTCGTGGCATCGCCATGCCCCGGGCAGACCACGGTGTCCGCTGGCAGGGAGGTCAGCCGCTCACGGATCGAGTTGATCATCCTCGGGAAATCGGAGCCCTCCCGTCCGGCCGTACCCGGACCGTCGGACAGCAGCGTGTCACCGGTGAAGACGGTATGCAGCACCCGGTCGTACAGGCTGACGGAGCCCGGCGTGTGCCCGGGAGTGTGACGTACCGTCAGTTCCGTTCCCGCGACATGGATCTCCCGGCCGTCGGTCAGGTCGTCGTCGGGGGTGCGGTCCGGGTAGATGTCGTGCCACAGCCTGAGGTCGTCGCGGTGCAGCAGGATGGGCGCCCCGGTCAGTTCGGACAGCTCCACGGCCGCATCGACGTGGCCGCTGTGCGCGTGCGTGCACACGATCCCGACCAGACGGCGGTCGCCGACCGCCTCCGCGATGAGATCGGGCTCGTGGGCGGCGTCGATCACGATGACCTGTTCGTCGTCGCCGACGATCCACACATTGTTCTCCAGCTGCACAGGGACGCCGTGCGCCCCGGTCAGGCTGCCGACCGTCAGCAGGCGTTCGACGTGGGCGGTCATCGGGACGTCACCGCCGGGAGCCGGCCGCCATGGCGCACCACGCGCGTGATCGGATCGCGTACCTGCGGTTTCATGGAACGTCCCCTTCCCGGCGAAGCCCTCTACGCCAGTGGACCTCGCAGGGCGCGGCGCGGCAAGTCCGGCATGCCCTGGAGGGACCGCTGGACGGTGACGACCGACGCGGAACCCTTCGACCGGCCGCCGCGCCGGCTGTCACACCGGGCGAGGACTGGCAGTCTTGAGGGAGGTGCAGCCAGCGGCGGGACACGGTGATCGCGGTGTATGCGGGTACCCGTCTTCTCGAGGGTGCCCGGCCACGCCGGATGCCCCGCCTTCACGCCGGTCGGCGGCCGCAAAAGCCGTTACCGGTGGCCGGAACGCTTCGGGAGGCCCAGCCACGGACCAGGACACCGCGCAACAACGAGTACCCGCAGGCACTGTGGGGCCGGCCGGGCGGGTGGGGGATGTCTGGACGTCCGCGTGGGACCGGGTCATCGCCTCCGATCCCGGGTTCATCCGGCTGCTGAACGCGCTGCGCATCGTCTTGAGCGTGCTGCTGTCCGTCGTCGTGATGACTGAGCTGCACATCCCTCTTCCGCTCCTGGTCACCGGTGCGACGGCGGCGGAGGTCTTCGCGTTCGCCGTTTCCGATCCGCACCGGCGCGATCAGGCGATCACGCTGGCTCTGGGACTGCCGACCGGTCTGACCGCGCTGGCTTTCGGAGCCCTGCTGGTGCACCACCGATTGGTGAGCGACGTGGTCTGCGTCCTGGTGATCTTCGCGGCCGCTTACGCGCGACGGTTCACCAGACGGTGCAGCGCGTTGGGCGTCATCGCCTTCCAGATGTTCTTCATCACCCAGTTCGTCAGGCCTCACCCGCAGTGGCTGCCTCAGCTGTGCCAGCTGCTGGTGATCGGTGCGGTCTGCAGCGCGGTGGTGAGATTCGGGCTCGTCCCGACGTCGTCGCAGGGGACCCTGCAACGACTGCTTGAGGCGTTCCGCGCGCGACTGGTGCAGCACCTTGAGGCAGTCATCGACCTGGCTCGGCAGAAGCCGGGAACACCCGGCGCCGAACGGGCCGTGCGCCGTCTGCGGCGGCGCACGGCTGCCCTGCATCAGGCAGCACTGATGATCCAGGATCACTTGGACGACACGATCCGGGAGCACTGCACGGCAGCCCATGTCCAGCGGCGCATCGCCGAGGCGGAAGTCGCCGCCGAACACCTCGCGGTCCTGCTGACAGGGGCGCTCGGCCTGCAGGGGGTCAATCCCGTCGCCAGTGACATCACCGAGCGCACCGGCCGCGTGCCACCGGACGTCTCGGTACCGCTGCGCACGGCCGACGAGCAGGTCATCCACCGTCTCATCGCCGATCTGCACGCGCTGAAAGTGCTCGCCGGGCGGGCTCCCGGCAGCGACCACGGTGTCGGCCTGAAGATCGTGCGGGACCGGCTCCTGGGCTACCGCGACGACGAACGGCTGCCCGACGCGCCCCCCGCCGTGCAGGACGTGTTCCGGGCGATCGGCGACGTCAGCCGAGCCCTGCTCGGCCTGCGCCTGGCACTGACCGGACCTGACGAGAGCGAGGAGAGTCCGGATGACAGCCCCGAGACCGTGCGCTGCCGGGAGGAGCTGCAAACCGAGGACGCCGTTCTCGACGCCGAGGACGCCCTGAGGGAGAAGTCCGAGGAGGAGGGCGAACCGGCCGGCCTGGAACGCACGACCACCCGCGTCGCCGTGCAGGTTTCCCTCGCCTCGGCCCTGGCGATCGTGGGTGGCGAACTGCTGTCGCCGCAGCGCTGGTACTGGGCCGTCTTCACCTGCTGGGTGGTGTTCGTCAACACCTCCTCGTCCGGAGAAATCCTGGTCAAAGGGTCCCGGCGTCTGGTGGGCACCCTGCTCGGCGTCCTGGCCGGAATCGGCTTGGCCGGTCTGGTCGGCAATCATCCCTGGGCCGCGTTTACCCTGGTCATCCTGTGCCTGTTCGGGACTTTCTACGCGATCTCCTACGCGGTGGTGTCCTTCTTCGTCACCGCGATGATCGGGCTGCTTTACACGCTGTTGCACAGCTTCACCCCGGACCTGCTCGTGATACGGCTGGGCGAGTCCGCGCTGGGGGCCGCCTGCGCGGTCGTGGTGGGCCTGCTGGTGTTGCCGGTGCGGACGCAGGAGCGCACCGAGGAGCAGATCCGCCAAGTGCTCTCACGACTGCGTGAGGTGACCGGCCAGGGTGTGGCCGAGCTCGGCGGCGGTCGCCCCGTCGACCTGCTCCACCGGGCACGGGCCTTGGACAGCGCACTGGCCGATCTGCGGACCACCACTCTGCCGCTGCGCCATCCGATCACCCCCTTGCGCCGTCGCCGGCGGCTCACCCGTTACGTCCTGGGACTGCTGGAGACGGCCGCCTACCACGCCCGCAACCTCGCGGCCATCGCCCAGCCCGCGCCAGGCAGTCGGGGGATCGTGAGCGATGCGCGGCTGTCCGAGGCGGCAGGACGCGTAGACCGCAACCTCGGCGCGCTCATCGAGTGCCTGCAGACCAAGGGTGGCTGCCGGGAGCCTCTCGACGTCGAGGCGGGAACCGTCACCGCGCAGAAGGGCTCCGAAGCCCCTCACGCCCCCGGATCCGGAAGGCGGACGGCGCCGGAGACGGAGCGGCAGCGAAACCGGCTCACTCAGGTGGCACTGCGTCATCTGCAGCGGGTGGACGAAGACGTCCTGGGACTCGCCCGCCCGCTCGGCATGGGATTCAAGGAACAGCAGGCCAAGCCGGACACCCGGCCGGCGGAGACAGCTGCCGCGGGCCGGTAGGACGCGGGCGCCCGCGGTGGGCGATCGCGGCGGTGGTTCGGCTGACGAGGCGTCATGGTCCCGGCGGCGCCACGATGCCGGCAGGGGGCCCGCGCTCACCAGGCCGATCGCGGAGTGTTCTTCGGGGTGTGCGCCGAGCAGCAGTCGCTCGAGAACGTCGCCCGGCCGCTGACCGCCGAGGAGACCGGTCCCGGCGGTCCGCCGTACGCCCCGGGGATGGCCGGCACCGGTCGCACCGCCGTCATGGCCGACCGGTCGCACAACGAGGAGATCGATGAGGTGGCGGCGGCACTCGAACCCGCGAGACCGGAGTACGGCTGAGGCTGAAGGAGGCCGATGAACTGCAGAACGCCCATCACCGCCGCTTCGAAAGCTGGACGAACGCCATCCAGCCGCTGCCCGGAGCCGCCGAGCTTCTTCGGACGCTGACGGACTGCGGCGTCCCCTGGACGATCGCCACCAGCGCCCGCCGGGACGACGCCGCACCCATGTTCGCCAGACCCGCCGTGCCGCCCGACGTGCCGACGGTCACCCGCGAGGAAGTCAGCCGCGCCAAACCCGAGCCCGATCTGTTCCTGGCGGGCGCGGCTCGGAATCCCCGCCCGCGACTGTGTCGTCGGCGGAGACAGTGTGTGGGATCTGCTGGCTGCGCGGCGGGCGGAGGCGCTCGGAGTGGGGCTGCTGTCCCCCCTCGACCTGCTGGGGCACATCGACGAACTCGGCGTCCGGGACGCGCACGGCGCCTGAGCGCGACGTACCCCTCCCCGGGCGGTCCGGCACCCGGGACGGACGAGTATGGGGGCACTGCTCAGGAGGCCGGTGCGGTTCCGCCGCCGGCCTCGCTGGTCTTGACGCGGACCACCACGTCTGCCGCCTCTTCCAGGCTGTGGTCCAGGTTGTTGAGGAACCGCTCGTCGTCGGTGCGGATGCCCCGGAGCATGTCGGCGTCGGGGCTGTCGCCGATCTCATCGGCGAAACGCTCTGCCGCGCGGGCGGCCGCCGCCGCCTTGGCCACCACGGCGAACTCCTCCTCGATGTCCTGCAGGAGGCGTTGCGGAGTGTGACCATCGTGCCCGGTCCACAGGGCTGCCGACAGCCCCGACGTCAGCCGCCACAGCACGCGGCCGGTGCTCACGGCCTGACCGCCCAGGGCGATGAAGGCCTCGGACAACGGTCCTCGGGCGGTCAGCTGATCCAGGCGGCGATTGAGCTCGTGGATGTGGTCATCGACCTCCTGGATGTGGTCCTCAAGGGTCTGCCGGTGGTCCCTCGCGGGTTCGGCGGCCAGATCCGCCCGCAACTGGCCGGCGACCGCCTCCTCGGCATCGCGGACGTCGCGCAGCAGCGGGATGACCGCTTCGACGGTGACTGCCATCAGAACTCCTCACAGGGCGATGGGCAAAGGCGGCCGGAGGGCTAGCCTGGGTGCCGCGGAGGCAGCGGGCAACGCTCGCTGCCTCCCCCGGCCTGGGGGACCGGAGATCAGTCCCCCTTCTTGATCTCCACATGCCGGGCCTTCGCCGGCTGAGCCTTGGGCACGGTCACCGAGAGCACGCCGTCGGACAGCGCGGCGTTCACGTTCTCGGCTCGCACGTCACCGGGCAGCACCAGCCGGAACTCGAAGCGTCCGGTGCGCCGGGTCCGGTGCCGCATGACGCCTTTGCGCTCGCGCTCCTTGATCTCCCCGGAGATCGCCATTTCCCGGTCGTTGATCTCTACGTCGATGTCCTCGCTCCTGACGCCGGGCAGGTCGAGTTCGATCACATACGCGTCGTCCGTCTCGGAGATGTCGGCCTGCGGGATCCAGGGCATCTCCGCCGGCGTGGCGCCGGCCCCCACGGTCGACTCCAGCAGCCGTCCCATCCGGTTGAACAGATCGTCAAACTCGGCGAGAGGGCTGCGTGTCCACGCGGTGACCCCGGGCTCCGCCACGGCGCCGACTCGCTGCCGGCGTGCGGGTAGCGTCATCAGAACTCACCTCCACGAGTTACATCTCAGGCATTTAGGGTGTATCGGTGTACCCGGCGGGAGGTTGCTCACACACCTCCGGCCGGGAAGTCAGGCGGCGGCGGTGACCGCGTAGGGGAAGTCGTCCCGGACGCGCTGGAGGAATTCCTCGCCGCTCAGCTTCACTGGTGTCTCGGACGGCCTCCATCCGTCGTAGTAGACGCCGCGGATCAGGGTCGGAAGCTGCGCCCCGAAGTGCGCGGCCCCGTCGACGGAGAGCCGGTCCCGTAGCCCGTGCAGGACGGCGCGCAGTGCGGCGTACGACTGCTTCCGGCGTTCCTTGGGCCAGCCGTTGGCCTCCTCGATTTCCCTGAGGAGCCGGTTGGCCTTGTCCACCGTGGTGTCGAAAGAGGAGAAACCCGTATCGGTCATCTCATGGCTCCTTTCGTCCCTGGAGCGCCCGACGGTTCTGGACCGTTGTCACGCACCGCCGGGCTCCTCGGCTCAATGACCGCCGCTCTCGTTGATCTCGGTGATTCGGATGTGACGGGGCTTGGTGACCTCCGCCTTGGGGACGCTCTTGACACCAGCGAGGTAGATCTCGACCTCGAAGGCGTCGTCGGTCTCTGTGACGTCCGCGAGTGGGGGTCCACGCGGCTGCGGACGCGGCACCGCCCACCGTGGATCGGGCAATTCGCTCATCTGAGTGAACAGTTCGTCGAATTCAGTCAGCGGGTTGCGGGCCCACCCGAGGCGCCGCTCCGTTGTTCCGCCACGGCTGTGGCTCCGCAGGGGCACGACCATCGCCCTTCATCTCCGTCTTCTCGTGGGTTCGCGGCAGGCCGCCTTCTTCGCCCGGCGGGGCGGACGGGCCGGTCGAAGGTGCCTGCTTCGGTAGAGGAGCTCATGGTTCGCACCTGGGAATATGCAGTTCTGTTCCGCGCTTCCGGGGGGCTTCCGCGGTGCCCCTCCTGCAGTGGTTTGCCGGCCGCCATCGCCTGCTCGACCCACGAACGCAGGACGTCCGCGGGTGCCGGGCCGGCCTTGCCGGCGAGCGTCTCGCCCTGGTCCGAACGACGAGGAGGGTCGGCACCGGCCCCCCTGCACCTCGACGCCGCCGATTGACCCGTGGATTTCGTTGATGTCGACCTTGACGGGCTTGATCCGTCCGGCGAGGTCGCGGGCGACCTGTCCGAGGGCGCGGGGCCGACCATGCGGCAGGGGCCGCACCAGGTGGCCCACGCCGGGTTCCTACCGGTGCACACGGAGAGTCTCGAGCACTCCCCGGGATGACGAACCGGGTGGCTCCACGCCTGCGTCTGGCGAGTCAGGAATGCACAGGTCCGGTCGCCCCACGAGTACGAGAGAAAGGATCCACACATCTCGGGTAGCCGGCCCGTGAGCGGGTACGCGACATGCCGCTCGGTTCTCTGAAGGCTTCGAGGGACGGAGTGGTCCCATGGCCGGCATTCGGGCGCACAGCCTGCACCACCGCTACTCCCACCGGAAGGGCGGCCTTCCGGTGGGCTGCGCCGGGCGGCACCCCACGGCCGCGCGCGGAGGGCCCCGCCCACCCGCTCGCACCCCAGCCGACCATGCCCTCCACGAACTGGTCGCCCTCTCCCGCGCCCTGTTCGGCACTCCGGACGAAGTCGAGATCCTGCGCCTGGCCATGGATCACATAGCCGCCGCAGGGCCATACAGTGCCGAGGCCGGATACCTCAATGTGGGCGGCGACCTGGTCCCCAGTCCGAGGGACGGGCAGATGCCTGCCCTGGCCGTGAGCCGGAGGGTGCGGGAGCTGGCCGGGCAGGACGGCAACGTGACCGTACCCGGCAGGCCCTGGGGCCGGGCCCTGGGGCTGCGGGGACTTGAGGGACTCCACGGCTACCTCGTGGTGACGTCCCGCTCCCGGCCCACCGAGGCCGAGCGATCTCTGCTCGCCACGCTCGTCCGGCACACCACTGCTGCACTGTCAGTCGCTTTCGCACATCGCCGTCGATGCGAGGACGCACTGGAGCTGCACCGACTGAGGGAGGAACGCACGGCCCTCCAGCGGCAGCTGATCTCTGTGGTGGCTGAGCTGGGCTTCGAGCGAGCCTTTCACGCGTTCATGGCCGGCGTCGCTGCCTCGGGTGGCGGCGAGGAAGCTGTCACCCGCGCGCTGCACGGGCTCACTGGACTTCCCGCGCTGGTCGAGGACCGCTTCGGTCGGCTGAGGTCCTGGACCGGCCCCAGCCGCCCCGTCCCCTATCCCGAACCGGACCCCGTGCGCCAGGTCGAAATGCTGCACGCCGTCGCCCGTCAGGCCGGGCCGGTGCGGATAAGGGACCGGCTGATCACCTTGATCCGCCCGCACGGCGAGATCCTGGGTGTGCTGGCCCTGGTCGATGCCCGGGACGAGGCCGACGAGCACACCGTGCTCGCGCTGGAATACGCTGCCGCGTCACTCGCCCCCGAGCTGACGCACCTGCGCAATCTGGCCGAAGTGGAGCTGAGGCTGCACCGCGAGCTGGTGGACGACCTCCTGGCAGGGACGGACGAGGCGAGCGCCTACGCCCGGTCCGAGGCAGTCGGATACGACCTGCACCGCAGCCACTATGTCGTCGTGGTGCAGTGGGCGAACCGGACCGCCGACGATTCCTTCGCACAGACCGTGGGGCGGGCGGCCTCTGCCGTGGGCATGCGCTCGCTGCTGACCCGACGCTCCGACCACGTCGTCCTGGTCGCCGACGCCAGGCCGCACGCCCGCGCGCTGTACGAGGCGCTCGCCCGGGAGACCGGGACACGGTCCGGGACGATCGGGGTGAGCGCCCCTTCCGATTCCCTGAACGACATCCCCCACCACTACCAGGAGGCGCAGCGCGCCCTGGACGTGCGCCGCCACTCCCGCGACCGCTACGGCACGACGTTCTTCGACGAGCTCGGCCTCTACCGCATCCTGGGACCCGGCAACGACTACCGGGAACTGGAGACGTTCGTACAGGAGTGGCTCGGGCAGCTCATCGACTACGACTCCCGGCACCACGCGACCTTGGTGGAGACCCTGTCCCGGTACTTCGACTGCGGCGGCAACTACGACGAGACCGCAGAATCCCTCGCCATCCACCGCAGCACGCTGCGCTATCGCCTCCAGCGCATCCGCGACATCAGCGGCAACGACCTCGCGAACGTCGAAGACCGGCTGAACCTCCAGGTGGCGACCCGAGTGTGGAAGATCATCCTGGGCGGGCCAGGCTGACGCCTCGCTGGAACTGCTGTGGGAATGGTGTCAGCAGCGCTGCGGTGGGTGGGCCGGGCGGCGGAGGAGCATCTGGGCCGCCCTGCGGATGCCGGGACGGCCGGGGGCGACCTGGTCGAGCAGCCGGGTGCCGGCTGCGGAGTCCTGGATACCGGCCGCAGTGACCAGCACCGCCAGGAGGAGGCCGGCAGGTCGGTCACGACGCATCGCTTGCGGCCCACGATCTTCGTACCCGCATCCGTGCTCTGGCTGGCGCAGGGAACGCTGGTGGAGGTCCTCAAGTCCGTGCTCGGGCGTCAGGCGGAGGTCCGGGCGTGACCGCGGCGCTCGGAGCCCCACTCCGCAAGAACCGGGCTCATGTGTGGGCCTTCTTGATGCGTCTCCAGCAGGCGAGGCTGCAGGGCCCTCGCGCGCTCGGTGTCGTGCTTCTTGCTCCCGGGTGCGGGCACGACGATCACCTCCTGCCGGGCAGGGTCCTCCCGGCCCAGACCGGCAAACCGGGGGAAATCCGGCGGGTGAAGGAGGTGAGTGAGCGGCCCCTGCCGGTTACCCGGGTGGCCCAGGATTCCGGATTCCGATGAGGGAGAAGGGGCCATGACGCACAGTACGAGCGCCCGGGACGTGGTGGAGGCCATCAAGGATGTCGACTTCCCCGCCGGCAAGGACAGGCTGATCGAAGCGGCGAGCCAGTCGGGTGCCGCGCCGGATGTCGTCAAGGCGCTGCGCGGCATCCCGGCCGAGCAGTACGCCAACCGCGAGGAGGTGGCCCGGTCGGTCCGCGTGGACCCCGCTTCCGACCTGGGGCTGAGCCCGGCGCAGCGGGCCGAGCAGGCCCGGGAGGGCGGGAGGCCGGGACAGTCCCAGCATCTGCGCGAGGTGCCGAAACCGCCAATCGAGGAGGAGCTGGACAGCTGACGGCCGGGCCGCTCGGTTCCGGCCGCACCCCTCAGCGGGCATGCCGCCTCACCGCCCGGTCGGCGTCGCCGCCGGCGCCGAGCGGCCCGGCCGGAGCGAGCTCCTCCTCCACCTCCAGGCGGGGCAGCCTGCCGGCGAGCCACGCGCGGCACCAGTGGTGGCAGCACGGCCCGCACGGACCGGACCAGCCGCAGCCAGGCGGGCGGGCACACGGCGGTGCGGCGCCGCTCCGGGCCGTCCACGAAGCGGGCGGCGACCATCTCGGCCTCGTACACCCTGCGGGCCCGACCACCTCTGGACAGGGCCTGTGCAGCCCCGCGACGGTTCGGCCGCAAGGGTGGCGGAAGGTGCTGACGGATGGAATCCCCAGCCGGCAGGTACGACGACGGGCTGAGCGCCCCCGCTGGGACGCCGAGGAGCTCCGCGACGACCTCCAGCACTACATGGTCGAACGGCTCGGCGAGCCGACAGGATCCTCATCCTCGACGACACCGCTTCGTACTCCGGCACCGCCGGCCGTACTGCCGCGGAATGGCCGTTTACCATCGAGCGCGGAAGGCAAGGCATCCTCGGAATTCCCCCGTCGTCATTCCCCCGTCGTCGATCGACCTGGCCGCTCAGGAGGATCTTTCTTCAGGCCGGTTAGAAGTGCCGAAAGGTAAAGGCCGTGAATGATTCGAATGACACGGACAGGATCCTTGAAAAGGTGGCGGAGAACGCGGGAAAACGCGGCCCCCAGCCGACTCGAAGCGCCTCGGGGCATGCCGCGGCCGGGTGGGAGGCCGCCCGCGGCAACCTCTTCGCCGCCCCCGGCACCGTGTGCACCTTCCAGGCGCACCGCAACAACCACGATCCGGCGGCGCCGCGTCCCGCCGGGCTTCCGCGTCCCGGAGCCCGTCCGCGCGCTCGCCCGCGCACTCCCGCCCGCCGCGCCGGGTCCACCTCCGTGCTCCGCACCCGGCGGATACACCGTAGCGGCCGTCTCTGACCTCGTCGGCGGCCGCGCCCTCGGACATGCGCCGACCGGCGTGAATCTCCGGCACGCGCGGGCACCGGCACCGGCAGCCTGTCAGCACCCCACGGCGTGAGCATCGTCCGCCGCCGTCCGAGCCGGAAAGAGAGTTCATGGTGCTGTCTGCCCTGCTAACAGCCGCCGACCCGCCACAACTGCTCCCCGCGCGTGAGCAGATGGCGTTCACACTGGGCTTCCACATCATCCTGGTGCCCTTCGGCCTCGCATTCACCTTCATGATGTTGGTCTGCCACTACCGGGCGCTGCGCCGCGGCGATCAGCAGGCGCTGGTCCTGGCGCAGCGGTGGTCCAAGGTGGCCGCCGTGTTGTTCGCGGTGGGGGCCGTGTCCGGCACCGTGCTGACGTTCGAGCTGGGGCTGCTCTGGCCCGGGCTCATGGGCAAGTACGGGCCGGCCTTCGGGTTTCCGTTCGCCGTAGAGGGTCTCTTCTTCTTCCTCGAAGCAATCTTCGTGGCCATCTACATCTACGGCTGGAAGAGGCTGCCCCCGTGGCCGCACTTCTTCACCGGCGTCGTGGTCACCCTGGCGGGTGTCGGCGGAACGGCCTCCGTCATTGCGGCCAACAGCTGGATGAACCAGCCCGCCGGAATCGCGGTGCGGAACGGGCGTGTGGTGGGCGTGATCCCCTCCCAGGTCTTCTTCAACGGCGCGTTCTGGTGGGAGATGGTGCACATGCTCCTCGCGGCGTACATCGTCGCGGGGTTCATGGTCGCGGGCGTGTACGCGTGGGGCCTGCTCAAGGGGCGCCGGGACCACTACCACCGGCTGGGGTTCGCCGTGCCGTTCACGGTCGCCGCGATCGCCATGCCGCTGCAGTTCCTCGTCGGGGACACGATCGCCCGCCAGGTGTACGACAGGGAGCCGGCGAAGTTCTCCGCCATCGAACTCCTGCCGACCACCGGTGATCACGTCCCGGAGACCCTCGGCGGCATCTTCGTCGACGGCAAGGTGCGCTACGGCATCCAGCTTCCCGACGTGGCCTCGATCCTCGCCGGTTTCACTCCGTCCACCACGATCAAGGGCTTCGACGCGATCCCCGCAGCGGTACGCCCCACGGACTCGGTCCTCAGCGACGTGCATCTCGCCTTCGACGTCATGGTCGCAACCGCATCGCTCCTGCTCCTGCTGGCACTCTGGTTCGCCTGGCTGTGGTGGCGGCGGCGCGAGGTGCCGACCAACCGCTGGTTCCTGCGAAGCTCCGCGGTCTCCGGGCTGGTCGCGCTCGTCTCGCTGGAGAGCGGCTGGGTGGTGACCGAGGTCGGCCGCCAGCCCTGGACGGTCGTGGGACTCCTGCTGACGGAGAACGCCGTCGCCACGCAGGGGAACCTGTGGCCCCTGTTCGCCACGGTCCTCGTGATCTACGCGTGTGTCGCCGTCGGCGCCTTGTACGTCCTGCGAACCTTGCGCCGCCGCTGGTCGGAGGAGGGCACCGAGGCCGCCGTGGTCCCGTACGGCCCCCGGGCGGCGCCGGCGACGAACGGGCACCCCTTCGGAGGAGATGACGCATGAGCGAGGTCATCGCCGTGGTCCTGTTCATCGGGGTCATCGCCTACGCCCTCTTCGGCGGCGCCGACTACGGGGCCGGCTTCTGGGATCTGACAGCCGGCGGCGCCGCGCGGGGACGTCCCGTACGGGAGCTGATCAACGTCTCCATCAGCCCGGTGTGGGAGGCCAACCACACATGGCTGATCTTCTGCTTCGTCACGATCTGGACAGCCTTCCCCCAGGCGTTCACGGCCATGACCACCACTCTGTACATCCCTCTGGGGCTGGCGGCGCTGGGGATCGTGGCCAGGGGCTCGGGCTTCGCCTTCCGGCACGCGCTGGCCCAAGGGCGGGGAGAGCTGATCAGCGGTGTCGCCTTCGCCTGTTCGTCGGTGCTGACCCCGTTCTTCTTCGGCACCGTCGCGGGCGGGATCGCCTCCGGTCGCGTCCCCTCGGCCGGGCACGGCGACGCGCTGTCCAGCTGGCTCAATCCGACCTCCGTTCTCGGCGGCGTCCTCGCGGTCACCGTCTGCGCCTACCTCGCCGCCGTGTTCCTCACCGGACAGGCTCAGCACCGAGCGGACACCTCCCTGGAAAAGGCGTTCAGCCACCGGGCCTTCGGGGCGGGCATCGTTGCGGGACTGGTGGCGCTCGTGGGCGTGTTCGTACTGCGTGCGGACTCCCCGCGCCTGTTCCACCAGCTCAGCACGGTGGGAGCACCGCTCCTGGTCGTCTCGGGCCTGTGCGGCCTGGCCGCGCTGCTCCTGTTGCGCAGGGGCAGCCCTCCTGTCGTGCGCACCCTGGCGGCCCTCGCGATCACCACCGTCGTCGGGGGATGGGGAGTGGCTCAGTACCCGTACCTCCTGGGCACCCACCTGACGATTCAACAGGCGGCGGCTCCGACGGCCACCTTGTGGGTGCTGTTCTTGGTGTCCTGCGTCGCGGTTGTTCTGATCGCACCCTCGCTCCTCCTGCTGTACAGCCTGCAACTGCGACGCAAGCTCGGCTGACGGGGACTTGCCGCCACCGGAACGCCGCGCGCGGTGTCGTCCCGGGGTCATGATCTGTCGCGGGCGCGGTGAGACGGTACGACAGGATCCGTCTCCACCAGCGCGGTCACCGCCACCCCTCGGACGGCGCACACCGTCACCCGTCCAGCGAGCGATTGGGCCGCCGCCGCTGGGTGATCCAACGCAGTCAGCCCAGCACTTCTTCGATCGGGGCGTCGGCGTCCACGTAGCGCACGAGCTTGCGGTTCGCGAATTCAAAGATGCCCGCGTCGCCGAGTTCGCGCCCGTAGCCGGAGCGCTTGATGCCGCCGAAGGGCAGCTCCGGTCGGGACGCGGTCGGGTGGTTGATCCACACCATGCCCGCCTCCAGCCGGTCCGCGACTCCGCGAGCACGTTCCGGGTCGGCGGCGAAGACCGCGCCTCCCAGGCCGTAGGCGGAGGTGTTGGCCAGTGCCACCGCCTCGTCCTCGTCGGCGACCCGGTAGACGGTGGCGACGGGGCCGAAGAGCTCTTCCCGGTAGGCCCGCATGTCCGGTGTGACATCGGTGAGAAGGGTCGGCTCGACGAAGGCGCCCGGCAGGTCGGGCCGCCCGCCGCCCAGCACCACCGTGGCTCCCTTGTCCACCGCGTCACGAACCTGCTCCATCAGGAGTTCGGCCGCGGCCTCGGAGGACAGCGGGCCGAGCGTGGTGGCGGGCTCCGCCGGATCTCCCGGTTGCACCTCGCTCATCCGGTCACGCAGCCCGGTGACGAAGGCGTCGTAGACGTCGGCAAGGGCGATGAAACGCTTGGCCGCCACGCAGCACTGCCCGGTGTTGCCCATCCGGCCGAGGAACGCGGCGTACACGGTGCGCTCGAGGTTGTGACCGTCCAGCACGACGAAGGGATCACTGCCACCCAGCTCGAGGACGGACGTCTTGACATTGCGGCCGGCGATCTCGCCCAAGCTCATGCCCGCCCGCTCGCTTCCGGTCAGCGACGCTCCCTGCACTCGGGAGTCATCGATGATCTTCCCGACGTCTCTGCCCCGCACGAAGAGATTGGTGTAGACCCCGGTCGGCACACCCGCATCCGTGAACAGCTGCTCGAGTGCCAGTGCGGACTGGGGGCAGCTACTCGCGTGCTTGAGCAGGATCGTGTTGCCGAGGACGAGGTTCGGACCCGCGAATCGGACGACCTGGTACAGCGGGAAGTTCCACGGCATCACACCGAGAAGGACGCCGAGCGGCTCGTTCACCAGCACGGCCGTGCCCTCGGGCACCGGCAGGGGTCGTTCTTCCAGCAGCTCGGGGCCGTGCTCGCCGTAGTAGGTGAGGATGTCGGACGCGAGGTCGACCTCCGCACGGCTCGAGTTGATCAGCTTGCCGACCTCAAGGGTCAGGAGGTGCGCCAGTTCCTCCTTTCGCTCCCTCATGAGCCGGCCGGCGCGTTGCACGAGAGCTCCCCGGTCGGCCGTCGACCGGGCACGCCAGTTTGGAAAGCTACGGTGCGCCGCGTCGATCGCGCGCCCTACGTCCTCCGCGCTCAGCGCCGGGAACTCACGAACCCTTTCACCGGTGTACGGGTTGACCGTGGCGATGGGGCTCCCCTGGGCAGTGACATGGGCGTTCATGACGCCTCCCTGGAGTCGGGACACCTCGGGTTTCCACGCCCGGACCCGCTCACACGTGCTGATTCGCCCCATGCCACGGCAAGCTGTGGCACCCGGGTCCTCTGCTTGTTCACGTCGCATGCGCAGAGTCGCCGCCCGAGTTCGGCTACGCCGACGCTCTCATGGTGCGGCTCTTCGCCTGTGTGCAACACGACGAGCTCGACCTGGCCGGCAAGGCCCTGCACACCACGGTGCAGGGAGGCGTCAATGGGTGGTCGTGGTCACCGCCGTCCGTGGGCGGGCGCGGGCCGGGTCGGCGTGGCAGGCTTGCAGGGGATCCGCGCCGTTCGTCCCACCACAGCAGCGAAGGAGGACGACCCATGGATGAGCAGGAATTCGTCCGTACCGTCGCCGAGCGCACCGGACTGAGCCGGCAGGAGGCAGCGGACCTGACCTGGGCCACGCTCGAGACGCTGGCCCACAGGCTGAGCCAGGGAGAGGCCAGGGACCTGATCACCGAGCTCCCCGAGGGCCTCGCGGAGGCGGTGCGCCGGGGAACCACGGACCGCATCGAGCGCTTCGGCCACCACACCAGCGTGCAGCGCGTGGCCGAACGCACCATGCTCAAGGAGGAGGAAGCCGACCGGGGTGTGCGAACCGTACTGGCCGTACTCCGCGAGGCGATCAGCGAGAAGGAGTTCAACGACCTGATGTCGCAGCTCGGAACGGACTTCTCCCGGGCCATCGAATCCGCCGGGTGACCCCCGGGGCCTTCGGCACGGCGCCCGTGTCACGGCGCCAGCGGCCCGGACGCTGCGTGTACTCCGGGGCACAGTGGGTGACACCCGCGGATCGCCGGTCCCTCGGGGCCGCCATGGCGCGCGGTGCACACGAAGGGGTGGTCATGACGGCTGACGTGCCCGTGACCTCGTCCGGCAGATCCGTGCGTGTCGTGCCTGGCCGACCCCGGTCTGCCGTCGGAGATCGCCCGGGCTCTCGCCCCCCGGTTGCCCGACCCTTTCCGCCGGGCAGTCCGTGCTCGGGTCGGATGGCAGGTCGACTGACCGCCCCGGTCGGCGTGAGCCAGCAGGCCGACGTCTCCGACATCGTCGAGGCCGTCAGAAACCACCTGGACGGTCCGAAGGGGACGTGGCGATCTTTCTCACTGACTCTTCCGCGGCGGGCCCAGCTCTATCCGATCGGCGTCGAGGTCGGTGTACGCCAACCGCGCCTGGCGGCTGTTCGGCTCCCTCTCCCGGGCGGTTCCAGGTGGCGCTGTTTGATGAACAGGACCGTAGCCGTGGCGAACACGCTCGCCAGGACGTCCGGGCCGCGGCCCGGACGTCACAGGGCGATGACGTGGAGGTCGACCAGGTCGAGCAGCGCCCGCAGAGCCGAGCTGGGCCGCCGGGTCGACGACGTGCCGAGGTGCATGCTCCAGCGGAGCGTGGTGTCGTGGACGTCCAGGACGTCCAGGACGTGCAGGCCGGGGGTGCGGGCAACGGCGAACGCGGGCAGGAAGGCGATGCCCAGACCGTGCCGGACCAGTGCCGCCCCCATGTCGATGTCGGGCACTTCCAGTGCCACCCGGCGTACGACGCCCGCCGCCGCGAACGCCCGGTCGACCACCTCGCGGTTGCCGTAGCCCGGCGGGAAGTCCACGAAGGGCTCGCCCGCGAGATTCGCAAGTGCCACCTTTCCCCGCTGCGCCAGGGGATGGGCGGCGCTCACCACCAGGACGAGCGGCACGGTGGCCAGCTCCTGTGCGTCGATCCCGGCGGGCTTGCGTTCGGGCAGCGACAGGAAGGCCACGTCAAGGTCCCCGCTGAGCAGCGCGTGCGCCAGTCCCGCCGAGCCGGCCGTCGCCAGCCGCAGCCGGACGTCGATCGCCGGGTGCCGCGCGTGCAGCTGCCCGAGGAGCGCAGGCAGATCCACCACTTCGACCGAGGCCATGGCGCCCACGTTCACCGTGCCGCGCAGCGTGTCCTGTGCGGCGCGCACGGCGTCCTGGGCGGCCTGGGCGGCGTTCAGGGTGGCCCGAGCCTCCGGCAGCAGCGCGGCGCCCGCCCCGGTGAGCCGGACCTGCTGCGACGTGCGCTCGAACAACGCGCAGCCGAGCTCGCGCTCCAGGGAGCGGATCGCGGCGGACACCCCTGACTGCACCACGTGCAGCCGACGGGCGGCACGCGTGAAACTCAGCTCCTCGGCGACCGCGATGAAGTGCTCCAGCTGACGTAGCTCCACACGAGAAGTATCACTCGCATTGCTGGAGACCAGCAAAAACATTCGTTGGCATTGATTCTGGCTGGTGAGGAGGATGGAAAGCGTCATCCGCTTCCGCCCGAGGAGGGGTACCCCTGCCTGCCGTTCCGACGCCGCTGAGCCGTCCCACAGCCGACGCTCCCGACGACCCGACCCACCGGATCCCAGCACCCGTTCCCGACGACCCGACCCACCGGATCCCAGCACCCGCTCCCGCCGAACTGCCGCCCCGCGCCCTCGCCCGGCGCCGTGCCTCGCACACGACCGGCTTCTGGTTCGTGGCGGTGGCTTTCACCGTGCTCATGGCCTTCGGCACCGCGCCGACTCCGCTGTGGCCGCTGTACGAGGCCCGGGACCACTTCGGCGCGACCACGGTCACGGTGGCGTACGCCTCGATGGTCGTGGGCGCAGCGGCCGCCTTCCTGGGGCTGGGACACCTGTCGGACCGGCTCGGCCGGCGGCGCATCATCGTCCCCGCGCTGCTGGTCGGCATCGTCGCGTCGGTCGTACTGATCGTGTGGCGGGACCTGCCGGGGCTGATCGCGGGCAGGATCCTGAACGGTGTCGGACTGGGGCTGATGGCCTCGACCGCGACGACGTACCTGCACGACCTCCACCACGAGGTCCGTCCGGAACGGACGGGTTCGGTGCTGCCCGGCATCGTGGCCACCGCCGCCAACCTCGGCGGCCTGGCCTCAGGGCCCCTGGTCGCCGGAGCCGCCGCCGAGTGGCTTCCCATGCCCCTGATCACTGCCCAGGCGATCTTCACGCTCGCCATGGCAGTGTGCCTGGCGCTGGTGCTGTGCACGCCGGAGACCGTGGACCTGGAGTTGCCCGCGGCCCAACCGCCCAGCAGGTTCGTCCTGCGCCCCGGCGGCCGGCGGGCGTTCGGCGCGGCCGGCGCGCTGGGCGCCTTCGCCTTCGCGATCCTCGGCCTGATCTCCTCCCTCGGGGCGAGTGTGCTCCACGGCACCCTGCACACCGACTCGCACCTCGTGGTCGGCCTGGCGGCCTTCCTCATGTTCGGTTCCGCGGCGGCCGCCCAGCTGGTGCTGGGCCGCCTCCCACTGCCCCGGCTCCTGACCGTGGGGGCAGTGGTCTTTCCGGTCGGGCTGGTCCTGTGCGCCGTCGCCCTCCACCACCCGTCTCTCTGGCTCTACCTGGTCGCCGTGTCCCTGTCGGGAGCCGGCTCCGGGCTGCTGTTCAAGGGGGGAGTCGAACGCGCCGGTTCAGTGGCCGAGCCGGCCTCACGCGCGGGGGTCCTCGCCGTGTTCTTCGTCGTCGCGTACCTGGGAATGGGCCTGCCCTCCGTCCTGTTCAGCATCGCCCTGCGGCACTTCGCCGTGCAGACCGCGATGATCGGTTTCGCGACGGTCCTCTCCTGCGGCGCCGTTGTGTCGGTGGTCGTTGCGTTGCGGGATCGCGCACCCGGTCCCGGCGAGGTGCCGGCGCAGTCCGCTCGCCCCTCCTGACCTCCCTGCGGCGCATGGGACACGGCTGTCTGGGAGGCCCGGACCTGGGCACCCGGTGCGGGTGCGCGTGACACGGATCCGCGGCAGACGGGAGGCCCGAGATGTCTGCGGAATCGGCCCGAACGATTGTGCTGCCCGCCGGTGACGAGATTGCGGCGCTCGGGCAGGGCACCTGGTACCTGGGCGAGGACCCGGCCCGGCGTGAACAGGAGGTCGCCGCGCTGCGGCTGGGCGTGGACCTGGGCATGACCGTCGTCGACACGGCGGAGATGTACGGCGACGGCGCAGCCGAGGAGCTCGTCGGGCAGGCCCTCCGGGGACGCTGGGAAGAAGTCTTCCTCGTCAGCAAGGTGCTGCCCGGCCACGCCGACCGCAAGGGCACCGTCGCCGCCTGCGAGGACAGCCTGCGGCGGCTCCGTACGGAACGGCTGGACCTGTACCTGCTGCACTGGCGGGGACGGTGGCCGCTCGAGGAGACCCTTGCCGGATTCACCGACCTGATGGAGGCGGAGAAGATCCGATACTGGGGCGTGAGCAATCTGGACGTCGCCGACATGGCCGAGCTGACCACCCTCCCCGGTGGCGACGCCGCGGCCGTCGACCAGGTGCTGTACAATCTCTCCCGGCGCGGCGTCGAGTGGGATCTTCTCCCCTGGTGCCGTGAGGCCGGGGTGACGGTCATGGCCTACTCCCCGATCGAGCAGGGGCGGCTCCTGAACGTCGAGGCACTGGATGCCGTGGCCCGGGCCCTCGGAGCAACGCCGGCCCAGGTGGCACTCGCCTGGGTGCTGGAACAGGGGGTGGCCGCGATCCCGCGTTCCGGATCACCCGACCACGTTCGGGAGAACCGCGGCGCAGCGGACCTCCACCTTCCCACCGAGGCGCTCGACGTCCTCGACGAGGCGTTCCCGCCACCCAGCGGGCCCACGCCCCTGGAGATGCTCTAAGGAGTTGACAGGATGGCGCGCCCGCTCGTCGTCGGAATGGGAGGTTCGCTGCGCACCCCGTCGACCAGCCTCACCGCACTGTGTGTGGCGGTCGAGGGGGCTGCCGATGCGGGCGCCGGCACCGTGGTGATCGACCTCAAGCGGCTGGCTCTTCCGTTCTACACGTCCGAGCACGGGATCCCCGCGTCCGCCCGCCGGCTTGCGGACACCGTTCAGGCCGCCGACGCCCTGCTGTGGAGCAGCCCGACCTACCACGGGTCGGTCAGCGGCGCGTTCAAGAACGCGGTGGACTGGCTCGCCCTCCTGGCCGACCACGACCCGCCCTACCTCAGCAACAAACCCGTGGGGATGCTGACGACCGCCGGTGGGGTGCAGGGCCTGCAGGCGATCAACGCGATGGAGTTCATCGTGCGGTCGTTGCGCGGCTGGGCCGTGCCGCTGGTGTTCGCGGTCCCGCGGTCCTCCCGGGTCTTCGACGGCGACGGTCGCCTCACCGACCAGGCGGTCGCGGACCAATTGCGCGGCCTCGGCGCGGAGGTGACCAGGGCGGCCCTGCAGTTCCGGGCGGAGGGCACGTGCGACTACGCGCAGGAGCGGCCGTCCGGGGCCGTCCGGGACTGAGCCCGGCCCTGTCACGCAGGGGGCGCCGGGGTCCCGCTTCCTCAGGGCCCGGTCCGCTCCACGGGCCGCTGGTGCTCGCCGCGCGCCCCGGAGCGCCCGGGTGGGAAGTGCGGCAGCACGTGTTCGGCCAGTTCGTCGATCACTTCGGCGACCGGACGGCGGCTGTGCTTGAAATTGATCATCAACTGGTCGATGCCGATGTCCTGCCAGGCCTGCATCATCGCCAGGAACGACACCCGGCCCACCGAGAAGCCCTGGTGGATGCGCCGGGGCAGGGCCAGCGGGTCCTCGGTCAGATCCAGATAGGTGGCCTGCGCGTACGGCTTGAACCCACCGCCCTCGCCCCGGGTCAGCTCCCGCCACCGCTCGATGTTCTCGGCCTGCTGCTGGAGCGGCGGGGTGTAGTACAGCCAGCCGTCCGTGTTGTCGGCGATCCACCCAACGTCCTGCCTGCCGCGTCCCGTCATCAGTACGGGGATCCGCCGGTACACCGGCTTGGGCAGCAGATCGGTGCCGCGCATCCGGCCGAGCTGCGACTCCACGTGCGGGAAACGGTGCTCGAGGACGACACGGAAGTACTCCAGCGACTGCCGGAACCTCTCGGCCCGGCTGCCCGGGTCCTGACCGAAGGCCGGGAACTCCACGGGCCGGTCACCGGTGGCCACCCCGAGCAGGAGCCGTCCGCCTGACAGCTGGTCCACCGAGGCGGCCGCCTTGGCGGTGTGCAAGGGATGCCGCAGCGGCATGACGATGCTGGCGGTCCCCAGTGTGATCGAGGTGGTGCGGGCACTGAGCTGCCCCAGGTACACCCACGGGTCGAAGACCTGCCCGGCGTCCCCGAAGCTCGGGTCCAGCAGCGGCACGTCACGAACCCACACCGAGGCGAAGCCGGCCCGCTCCGCCTGCTGGATCCGCTCGATGTGCCCGGCCAGGGACGGCACGGGCCCGTCGAAGCCCTCCAGGGGCGTGATGGCGCCAACGGTCATCCTGCCGCCGGGATACGCCCTGGCCATGGCCGCGTGCTCGGAGAACGGCCGCTGCGCACCGCCTTCGACGTCCACGGGTGCGCCGGCTGAAGGAACTGTCGATTGTGTCATGCGATCCTCCGGCCAGTGTGACGGTGGCCGCCGTGAGTACGGCCGGTTCCGTCTCCTCGAGGACGGCGCCGACCTGGCTCCTTCTAGCCCGGGGCGCCGACGAGAGTCTCGAAGTCCCGGGGCAGCTGGGATAGTACGTGGCGGAACTCGCCATCACTGACCGCGTCCCTCAGGGTGCTCAGCTCCGCCCGTACGCCCTCGCGGGCCTCGTCCGGGCTCACCCCTGCTCGCCTGCTCACCCGATTGATGAACTCGTCGAGTCCGAAGCGCTCGGCCTCCGGAGTGGGAGAGACCAGCGGTTCCTTCAGCGGCTTGGGCAGTTCGGACGCGAGGTCCTCCGCCTCACCCCTGGTGAGCCGCTCGGCCAGGGTTTCCAGGGTGGCACGGGTGAGGGGCTCCACCTTCTCCGGGGGGACAGGGGCGCGCCGGGTGATGGTGTCGAGGAAGGTTTTGTAGTCCATGAGCCGTTCCCTTTCTGAAGCTTTCCAACTGCCTGGCGCGGGACCTGAGACAGTCACCGAAGGGTGCGTCGTGGGTGTGGGGGGAGCGGGCTGGGCGTCATGGTGCATGCGCCTCAGCGGAGGCCATTTCCATGCTCCCGATGTGGGCCCCACCCTGCCTGCTCCCGGCGGGCGGAAAAGCGACGGGCTCCATAGACCTCCGAGCACAAGTGCAGACGGCCTCCGCCACGGCGAAGGGGACACCGCCGCCGGTCTGCCGGATGTGCGTCAGGGCGCCGTGCCTGTGGGGCGCGGTCGGCATTCCCGCCGTCGCGTTTCCGGCCGGCCCGTTCGGCCCGTTCGGCGTCGAGAGCGTTCGACGGCGGCGAGCTGTCGGGCGATGTCCATCAGCCACACTGCGAGGTCGATGGACCTCGGGGACACCCGGCGCGGCTCTCACCCGCGCGCGGCGCTGCAGCGCCGCGCAGCTTCCTGCGGAGGGAGGGCCGTACGGCTGGCCGGGGGTCCCTGCGCATTTCATGCTCTGCCAGGGTAGGAGGGGGTGTCCTTTTTCGGCCTCGGGTGCGGAGGCGCCCAGCGGGCGGACTCTGCGAATCTCGACCGGTAACAGCTGATGGCGGCGCTGGCGGGAGCGAATGACGCCGTCCGGTTCCCGGTGAGGAGGCGAGAGGCATGACCGTGATGGGTGTGTCGAAGTTCGAGAGGTTCTTCCGCGCCGCCGCAGGCCTCGACGTGGACAAGAACGACCTGAAGCGGTACGGCGACTTCGTCGACGCCAAGCTCTACGACCTCCTGGTCGTCGGCCAGGCGTCGGCCAAGGCCAACGGCCGGGATACCGTCGAACGGTGGGACCTGCCGATCACCAAGGGCCTCCAGGAGAGCATCCACCGGTTCCGGCGGCTCGACGAGGAGGTCGAGCTGAAGCCGATTCTGGAACAGCTCGCCGCGCACCCTCCCCTCGACAGGACACCCACCCAGGAGACCGAAGAGCGCTACCCCGAGATCATCGGCGGTCTCAGCGTCGCCCTCGCCGAGACGTTCAAAATCATGTACCCGGATGTCAAGAACCCGCAGACCAGCCACTGGGACGGCGTGACCGCGGTGTTCGACCGGCTGCTGTAGCAGTCGCGCCCCGGCGCATGTCACCGATCTGAACCGACATGCCGAGGTCCTCAACGCGCGCGTAGGTGTTCTGGTTCCACGAACTCCTACCGAACGAGGCAGCAGAGGGATACCAGCACGACGCCCGCGGCGACGGCTGGGCTTGGACCAAAGTCGTCCTCCACAGTCGTCCTCCACCCGGACGGCAGCTCCGGCTGATACATGCCCGGGGCGCCCTCGGCCGCGGCTTGCAGTCCCCGGTCCGGAAAAGAATCCGGACGGGCCCTGCCGGGTGTCCCTGCCGCTCGCGTCGTACAACCGGCGACTCGAAGGGAGCCGTACCATGACACAGGCACTGCAGGGGATGCGGGTGGCGATTCTGGCCACCGACGGCGTCGAGCGCGTGGAACTCGACCAGCCGCGCGGTGCGCTGCAGGGAGCAGGGGCGAAGACCGAGATCGTCTCGCTCCATCCCGGCGAGATCCAGGCCCGCCAGTTCGACCTCAACGCGGCAGGAACCTTCCCCGTGGACCGTTTGGTCGCCGACGCCTCCGTCGACGACTACCACGCCCTGCTCCTGCCCGGCGGCACCATGAACCCCGACCAGCTGCGCATGGACCGCGACGCGGTGCAGTTCGTCAGAGACTTCATGGCCAGCGGGAAGCCGGTCGCATCGATCTGCCACGGCCCGTGGACCCTGGCGGAAGCCGACGCCGTGCGCGGCCGTCGCCTGACGTCCTGGCCCAGCATCCGCACCGATCTGCGCAACGCCGGCGCGGAGGTCGTCGCCGACCAGGAGGTGGTCGTCGACGGGCAACTGGTCACCAGCCGCGGCCCGGCCGACCTGCCTGCCTTCTGCGCCGCCGTCGTGGAGCAGTTCGCCCGGACGCACCACCCCATACCCGGCTGACCCGGCGGCCTGGTCGCAGGCGGTGGGAGCAGGCGGTGCACGGTGGCCGTGGGCTCGCTCTCCACCTCACGGGCTGGTCAGTTGCGTCGGAACACTTGCCTCGGAACATTCGTGAGCCCCGCTACCTCATGCCGGGCCGATCCCTGAGGTACCCCGCCGCGAGCCGCGAACCCGGATCGCCGTCCCGCCTCCTGTCCTCGCAGACCGACGGGTGGTGCCACTTTTCGACCCGCTGGGCGCAGGCGGGGTGACCGGGCGAACAGTCACTCTGGGGCCTGTAGGGACCGCACGGCGGTCCGTCGGCGGAAGGAGTGGCCAATGACCGAGCAGGCCCGCAGACTTCGCCTCGGTCCGCTCGAGGGAGCCCAGCCGGTACGACGTCGTGGTGGACGAGGACGTCGCCGATGAGGCCGTCCGGCTGGTCGCCGGGCTGGACAGCGGGCCGGCGCGAACACGGAGAGCGCCCTCCAGGGGCGGCCGCCCGCGCAGCGACCCCCCAGCTGAACGAGTTTCGAAGCCGGGCGGACAGGGCCCGGAGGATGAACGGTCGCCGACGGACGTCGACCGCCGCGGAAGGAGTTCCTCATGGCCAAGGCAGTGGGCATCGATCTGGGCACCACCAACTCGGTGATCGCCGTGTGGGAGGGCGGCGAGCCGTCCGTCGTCCCCAACAGCGAGGGCAACCGCACGACACCGTCCGTGGTGGCCTTCACCGACACCGGGGAACGTCTGGTGGGCCAGCTGGCCCGGCGCCAGGCGATCCTCAACCCCAAGGGCACCATCTACTCGGCCAAGCGGTTCATCGGCCGGCACTTCGACGAGATCCCCGACGAGGCCAAGGCCGTCGCCTACGACGTCGTCCCGGGAGACAACGGCGAGGCCCGGTTCAAGGTGCGTGACAAGCTGTACGCGCCTGAGGAGATCAGCGCCCTTGTGCTGCGCAAACTCGCCGACGACGCCTCCAAGCAGCTGGGGGAACGGGTCACGGAGGCGGTCATCACGGTGCCCGCCTACTTCAACGACGCCCAGCGCACCGCGACCCGTGATGCCGGACGGATCGCGGGACTGGAAGTGCTGCGGATCATCAACGAGCCGACGGCGGCCGCCCTCGCGTACGGCATGGACAAGAAGCAGCACGAGACCGTCCTCGTCTTCGACCTGGGCGGCGGCACCTTCGACGTGAGCATCCTCGATGTCGGCGACGGCGTGGTCGAGGTGCGTTCCACGGCGGGTGACAGCCATCTGGGCGGCGACGACTTCGACCGGCGTCTGGTCGACTACCTCGCGGACGACTTCCAGAAGGAGAACGGCATCGACCTGCGCAAGGACCCGCAGGCGCTGCAACGCCTGTTCGAGGCGGCGGAGAAGGCCAAGACCGAGCTCAGCTCCGTCACCCAGACCCAGGTCAGCCTGCCGTTCATCACCGCCGACGCCTCCGGGCCCAAGCATCTCACCGACTCGATCATGCGCTCCACGTTCGAGCAGATCACCGGCGACCTGGTGGAGCGTTGCCTCGGTCCGGTCCAGCAGGCCATGGCCGACGCCAAGGTCGGCGAGAGCGACATCGACGAGGTCATCCTCGTCGGCGGTTCCACCCGCATCCCCGCCGTCCAGGCACTGGTGCGCCGCCTGACCGGCGGCAAGGAACCCAACATGAGCGTGAACCCCGATGAGGTCGTGGCCCTGGGCGCCGCGATCCAGGCCGGGGTGCTCAAGGGCGAGGTCAAGGACGTCCTGCTGCTCGACGTCACGCCCCTGTCGCTGGGCGTGGAGACGCGCGGCGGAGTGATGACGAAGATCATCGAGCGGAACACCACCATCCCGGTGCGCCGCAGCGAGACCTTCTCCACCGCCGAGGACAACCAGCCGGCCGTCGACATCGTCGTCCTCCAGGGTGAGCGCGAGCTGGCCGCCGACAACCGGGTCCTCGGCCGGTTCCAGCTCACCGACATCCGGCCGGCGCCGCGGGGCGAACCGCAGATCGAGGTCACCTTCGACATCGACGCCAACGGCATCCTCAACGTCAGCGCGCGCGACAAGGACACCGGCAAGGAACAGAGCATCACCATCAGCGAGAGCTCCAACCTGGACCGCAGCGAGGTCGAACGCATGGTCCAGGAGGCCGAAAGCAACCGGGGCCAGGACCAGGCACTCCGCGAGGCCGTCGACGCCCGCAACGAACTCGACGCGATCGCCTACCAGGTCGAAAAGCGTCTGAACGAACTGGGCGACGCCGCGCCCGCGCACGAAAAGGCCCGTGCCGAGATGCTGGTGGCAGAGGCCCGCGACGCGGTCAAGAACGAGGCCGGAGTGGACAAGGCCAGGCCGCTGATCTCCGAACTCCAGCAGGTCTACGCCGGGCTCGCCGCCCACCAGACCGAAGCCGCGGCGGCCAGTGGTCCGTCGGACACCACCGGGCCGGACGGCTCCGGGCAGGGCGGTGCCGGCGCCGACGAAGACGTGATCGACGCCGAGTTCGACAAGGGCTGAGGTACCCGCCATGCCGATCCCTCCCCAGGACCGATCGTCCGACCTACCGCCCGAAGGCGCCGCACGACCGCCACAGGGCGACCTGCCCGAGCCCGCGCCGCCGACCACGCAGGCCGAACCGGGGCCCGACGCGGCCACCGGTCCGGCCGGGGCCGAGGACGAGTACGCGGCCGCGCTGAAAGAGGTCGAGGACCGCTGGCGGCGTGCCCTCGCCGACCTGGACAACCTGCGCAAGCGACACGCCAGGGAACTGGACCGGGAGCGCGCGGTCGAACGCGCCCGCACGGCGGCGGCCTTCCTTCCCGTCATCGACAACCTCGAACTGGCCCTGAACCACGCGGGCTCCGACCCCGGGGCGATCGTCGAGGGGGTTCGCGCCGTGCGCGACCAGGCCGTGTCCATCCTTGAACGCCTTGGGTACGAGCGTCACGCCGAGACCGGCGTCCCGTTCGACCCCGCCCGGCACGAGGTCGTCGGCGTGGTCCAGGACGCCGACGCCGAACCGAACACCGTGGTGCAGGTGCTGCGCCCTGGCTACGGCGAGGCCGAGCGGCAGCTGAGGCCGGCCGCCGTGACCGTCGCCAAGCGGGAGTGAGCGGCCATGGCACGTGATTTCTACGAGGTTCTCGGGGTCCCGCGAGACGCCGACAAGGACGAGATCCAGCGGGCGTATCGCAAGCTGGCCCGCAAGTACCACCCCGACGTCAACAAGGACCCGGCGGCGGAGGAGCGGTTCAAGGAGATCAATGAGGCCTTCAGCGCCCTGTCCGACCCCGACCAGCGGGCCCGTTACGACCGCTTCGGCGAGGACTTCCGGAAGGTTCCCGAGGACTGGGAGGAGCGGGTCGGTGCCGGCGCGGGACCCGGCGGCGGCTTCCGCTGGTCCACCGGGGGCGGCCCTCGGGGCCGGTACGCCACCAGTGGTTTCGGCGCGGAGGGTGTCGACATCGACGACCTGTTCGGCTCGTTCTTCGGGGGCGCCGGACGGATGCGTGTCCCCGGAGCCGACCAGGAGGCCGAACTGCCGCTCACCGTCGAGGAGGCCTACCGCGGAGGCCGTCGCACCGTCACGCTCGCCGGGCCGACCGGGCAGCCGCGGCGGTACGAGGTCGACGTGCCACCGGGTGTCACCGACGGGCAGCGTATCCGGCTGGCGGGCGAGGGCGGCCGGGGCAACGGTGACGCGCCCCCGGGGGACCTGTATCTGCGAGTGCGCATCCAGCCGCACCCACAGTTCCGCCTCGACGGCCGGGACGTGTACGTGCAGCTTCCGGTCACCCCCTGGGAGGCCGCGCTGGGCGCGACGGTTCCGGTGCCCACGCCGAGTGGGGCGACGGCCAAGGTGAACGTGCCCGCGGGCTCGTCCAGTGGCCGGCGGCTGCGACTGCGCGGTGAGGGCATGCCGAACCCGCGCGGCCCCAACGGCGACCTCTACGCCGAGCTCCGGATCATGGTGCCGTCCAGGCTCAACGACCGGGAGCGCGCACTTTTCGAGGAGCTCGCCGCCGTCTCGTCGTTCGACCCCAGGAGACACGATGAGTGACCCACGCGCCGAGGCGCGCCAGGCGTCTCGGCTGACAGCTCTCGCGTCGGCACGCGTCCGGTACGCAATCGTGCCGGTGCCCAGGCTCTCTCTGCAGACCGTGGCCCGCCAGTCCGGCGTGCACCCCGACCTCGTCCGCCGGTTCGTCGCTCTGGGGCTGGTCGAGGCCGAGCGCGACGCCTCCGGAGGGCTGGTGTTCGAACCCACGGCACCGGCCGTCCTCGCCCGCGTGCAGCGGCTGCGCACCGGGCTGTGCCTCAACTACGCATCCATCGGCCTGGTGCTCGATCTGCTGGACCGCATCAGCATGCTCGAAGCCGCCCTGCGCCGCGCCGGTACGAGGAGTGAAACACCCCCATGGACATGAACCGTCTCACCCAGAAGTCCCAGGAAGCTCTCCAGGAGGCCCAGAGCGCGGCCGTCGGCATCGGGCATACCGAGGTCGACGGGGAACACCTGCTGCTCGCGCTTCTCGAACAGGAGGACGGTCTGATCCCACGGTTGCTGCAACAGGCCGGTACCGACCCGAACGAGTTGCGGGCGGCCGTGCGCGAGGAACTCTCCCGCCGCCCGAAGGTCACCGGTCCCGGAGCGGCACCCGGCCAGGTCTTCGTCACCCAGCGCCTGTCCCGCCTGCTCGATGCCGCCGAGCGGGAGGCCAAACGCCTCAAGGACGAGTACGTGTCCGTGGAGCACCTCCTGCTCGCCCTGGCCGAGGAGGGCTCGGCGACCGCCGCCGGACGCCTGCTCAAGGAGCACGGCGTGACCCGGGATTCGTTCCTGAGCGCGCTCACCCAGGTCCGCGGCAACCAGCGCGTCACCTCCGCCAACCCTGAAGTGGCCTATGAGGCTCTGGAGAAGTACGGCCGCGACCTCGTCCTCGAGGCTCGGTCCGGGCGGCTGGACCCGGTCATCGGCCGTGATGCGGAGATCCGCCGCGTCACTCAGATCCTCAGCCGCAAGACCAAGAACAACCCCGTCCTCATCGGCGATCCCGGCGTCGGCAAGACCGCCATAGTCGAGGGCCTGGCCCAGCGCATCGTCCGCGGCGACGTCCCCGAGGGCCTGCGCGACAAGACGGTGTTCGCTCTCGACATGGGCTCCCTGGTCGCCGGTGCCAAGTACCGCGGCGAGTTCGAGGAACGCCTCAAGGCCGTCCTGTCCGAGGTGAAGGCCGCCCAGGGACGCATCCTGCTCTTCGTCGACGAACTCCACACCGTCGTCGGCGCGGGCGCCGCCGAAGGGGCCATGGACGCGGGCAACATGCTCAAGCCGATGCTCGCCCGCGGCGAACTCCACATGATCGGCGCCACCACCCTCGACGAGTACCGCCAGCACATCGAGAAGGATGCCGCTCTCGAACGCCGCTTCCAGCAGGTGCTGGTCGACGAGCCGAGCGTGGAGGACACCATCTCCATCCTGCGCGGACTGCGTGAACGCCTCGAGGTCTTCCACGGCGTGAAGATCCAGGACACCGCACTGGTCTCCGCGGCCACCCTCAGCCACCGCTACATCACCGACCGGTTCCTGCCCGACAAGGCCATCGACCTCGTCGACGAGGCGTGCGCCCGGCTGCGTACCGAGATCGACTCGATGCCCGCCGAACTCGACGAGATCACCCGCCGCGTCACCCGCCTGGAGATCGAGGAGGCGGCCCTGTCCAAGGAGACCGACGCCGCCAGCAGAACTCGCCTGGAGGAACTGCGCAAGGAACTGGCCGACCTGCGCGGCGAGGCCGACGCCAAACGCGCCCAGTGGGAGGCCGAACGGCAGGCCATCCGCCGCGTGCAGGAACTACGCCAGGAACTGGAGCAGGTCCGCCACGAGGCGGAGGAGGCCGAACGCGCCTACGACCTCAACCGCGCCGCCGAACTCCGCTACGGCCGCCTCCAGGAGCTGGAGCGCCGGCTGAAGGCCGAGGAGGAGCAACTGGCCACCAAACAAGGGCAGAACCGGCTGCTGCGCGAGGTCGTCACCGAGGAGGAGATCGCCGAGATCGTCGCCGCCTGGACCGGTATCCCCGTCGCCCGTCTCCAGGAGGGCGAACGCGAGAAGCTGCTGCGCCTCGACGAGATCCTGCGCGAGCGCGTCATCGGCCAGGACGAGGCCGTCAAACTCGTCGCCGACGCCATCATCCGCGCCCGCTCCGGCATCCGCGACCCGCGCCGCCCCATCGGCTCGTTCATCTTCCTCGGCCCCACCGGCGTCGGGAAGACCGAACTGGCCAAGACCCTCGCGGCGGCCCTGTTCGACTCCGAGGAGAACATGGTCCGCCTCGACATGAGTGAGTACCAGGAGCGGCACACCGTCAGCCGGCTCATGGGCGCACCACCCGGATACGTCGGCTACGAGGAAGGCGGCCAGCTCACCGAGGCCGTACGCCGCAAGCCGTACTCGGTCGTGCTGTTCGACGAGATCGAGAAGGCGCACACCGATGTCTTCAACACCCTGCTGCAGGTCCTCGACGACGGCCGCATCACCGACTCCCAGGGCCGAACCGTCGACTTCCGCAACACCGTGATCATCATGACGTCGAACATCGGCTCCGAGCACCTCCTCGACGGCGCCACCGCCGAGGGCGAGATCAAGCCGGACGCCCGCGCCCTGGTGATGGGCGAGCTGCGCGGGCACTTCCGCCCGGAGTTCCTCAACCGCGTCGACGACATCGTGCTGTTCAAACCGCTCGGCGAGCGGCAGATCGAGCGGATCGTGGAGCTGCAGTTCGACGAGCTGCGCCGCCGGCTCGCCGAACGCCGCATCACCGTCGAACTCACCGAAGCTGCCCGGGAGTTGATCGCCCACCAGGGCTACGACCCGGTGTACGGGGCCCGGCCGCTGCGCCGCTACATCTCCCACGAGGTCGAGACGATGGTCGGGCGCGCCCTGCTGCGCGGTGACGTCCAGGAGGGAGCGACGGTCCGCGTCGACGCCGAACACGGAGAGCTGGTGGTCACCTACGACCAGCCCGAGGACGTGAAGGGAGCGCGGGCGGCATGAGCACGACGCAGGCGACGACCGTCAGGTGTCCCCACTGCGGGCGCACCAACCGGGTGCCCGTGGCCGCGGAGGGCCACCCCAAGTGCGGCCACTGCAAGCAGCCCCTACCGTGGATCGTGGACGCGGGCGACGACGACTTCACCGAGGTCGCCGAGCGGGCCGACGTCCCCGTCGTGGTCGACCTGTGGGCCACCTGGTGCGGCCCCTGCCGCATGGTCAGCCCCGCACTGGAGAAGGTCGCCACCGAACTCGCCGGCCGAATCAAACTCGTCAAGGTCGACATCGACAAGAACCCGCGACTGTCGCAGCGTTTCGAGGTCCAGGCCGTACCGACACTGCTGATCCTCGACCAGGGCGAGACGGTCGCCCGGCAGACGGGGGCGGCGCCCGCCCCCGCTCTGCGCCAGTGGGTGGAACAGTCGCTCACCGCCCGGAAAGGGTGATCCGGATGACCCTGCATGCAGACCCCCACCTCGCGCTCGTCCGGCCGGTCCAGCCGCTGACCCCAGAAGGGTGTCAGGAGTGTCTGATGCTCGGCTCCCCGTGGGTCCACCTGAGGCTCTGCCTGACCTGCGGGCACGTCGGCTGCTGCGACTCCTCGCCGAACAAGCACGCGCGCAAGCACGCGGCTGCCGTCGCTCATCCGATCGTGCAGTCGTACCAGCCCGGCGAGGAATGGCGCTGGTGCTACGTTCACGAGGCGTTCGTCTGATGTCCGGCGACCAGCCGCCGCCGGGCGAAGCACCGGTGCCGGAGAAAGCGGACGAGGCCGCCTTCTGGGAGACCCCGGACATCTACGGCGCGTATCCGCGCCTCACCGAGGACCAGACAGCACGTCTGGCGGAGCACGGGCAACGCCGGAACATCGCTCCGGACGACGTGCTGATCCGGGAGGGGGAGCGCTGCGAGACGTTCTTCGTCGTCCTCAGCGGTTCCGTAGCCGTCGTCGAGGACTACGGCACTCCCGAGGAGCACGTGCTGCGCGTGCACGGCCCCGGTCGCTTCATCGGCGAACTCGGCCTGCTGTACGGACAGGTGGCCTTCTACACCGCTGTCGCCAAGGAGCCCGGCGAGGTCCTCGTCGTCCCCTTGGACCAGTTGCGCCACCTGGTGTCCCAGGACTCCACCATCGGCGACGTCGTGCTGCGCGCCTGTCTGGGCCGTCGCGCGCTGCTCGTCGGACAGGGCGCCGGCTTCCGCATCATCGGCTCGCGCTACTCGCCCGACACCAGGCGGCTGCGCGAGTTCGCCATCCGCAACCGGCTGCCGCACCGCTGGATCGACCTGGAGACCGACGAGGAGGCCGAGGAGCTGCTGCGCCGCTTCGGCGTCGGCCCGGAGGAGACACCGCTCGTCATCTGGCGGGACACCACCCTGTTGCGCAACCCGAGCAATGCGGAACTGGCCCGGCTCATCGGCCTGCCGTCACTGCCCGACGGAGACCGTCGCGGCGACGTCCTCATCGTAGGCTCCGGACCCGCCGGCCTCGCTGCCGCGGTGTACGCCGCCTCCGAGGGCCTGAGCACCGCGGTGGTGGAGGCGATGGCCACGGGCGGCCAGGCCGGTACGTCGTCCCGCATCGAGAATCTGCTCGGCTTCCCATCCGGCATCTCCGGCGCCGAACTCACCGAACGCGCCGTGCTCCAGGCCGACAAGTTCGGCGCAAGGATCAGCCTTCCGCTGGAGGCAACCGGCCTCCACGCCAAGGACGAGGACCACTACGTGGTGGCGTTCGCCGACGGCAGCGAGATCGCCGCCCGCGCCGTAGTCCTGGCCATGGGTGCCCGCTACCGCCGGCTCCAGGTGCCCGGCATCGAACGCCTGGAGGGAACGAGCGTGCACTACTCGGCGACCGTCTACGAGGCCCAGCAGTGCAGCAACGACCCGGTGGCCGTCGTCGGCGGAGGCAACTCGGCGGGCCAGGCGGTGCTGTTTCTCGCCGGGTACGCACCGAAGGTGCACCTGCTGGTCCGAGGAGCCAGCCTTGAGGCCAACATGTCCCGCTACCTGGTCGACCAGGTCGAGCGCCATCCGCGGGTGGAGGTCATGCTGCACACCGAGGTCACCGAGGTCATCGGCCAGGAAGTGCTGGAGGAGCTCGACGTGGTCGACAACCGCACGGGCGGGCACCGCCGGCTCCGGGTACGGAGCCTGTTCGTCTTCACCGGAGCCGACCCTCACACCGAGTGGCTCGCCGACACCATCGCCCTCGACTCCCGCGGCTTCGTCCTCACCGGGCCGGAGGCCCAGGAAGCCTGCGCCTCCCCCGAGGTGTGGCACGGCCGCGGGCGCTCGAACATGACCCTGGAGACCAGCCTGCCCGGGGTCTTCGCGGTGGGGGACGTCCGCAGCGGCTCGGTGAAGCGGGTGGCCTCCGCGGCCGGTGAGGGCGCGATGGCCATCCACTTCGTGCACCGGCACCTGGGGCACTCGGCCGCACCCGGCACCACGGGCACGCCAGCCGTCGCGGGCCACTCGGACGCCTCCCCACGCATACGTCACAAGGAGTCCGCATGGCTCGCATGACGAATGGCCAGTCCAGCAGGCCGCCACCGCGGGTGGCGGCCTGCTGGACCACTCCGTGCGGGCGCGAGAGGCAGCCGGAGATCCCACGGGAGGCCGGGACGCTACATGCCGGGGGCCGAGACCCCAGGCTGTGTTCGGGGCTCACTCGTCGCCATCTTCCTCGGCCATGGTGGCCGGCTCGTCGGGTTCCTCGTCGTCGAGTGCTGCGGCCCCAAGTGGCTTCTGGGCGAGCATCTGCAAACCGTTCCCGACGATCGGCTCGGCTCTTGACGCCAACCGGATCCAGTGAGACGCCGGGCGGCAGCACGCCGTCATCCAGGGTGATCAGGGTGAACCCGGCGTTCTCGGCGATGGCGGCGACTTGGGCCACGCGGGGCGGGGTGAGCAGCTGATCGGGGGAGTGGGCGGCGCGGCGCCAGGCCGCGGGGGGCGCCGTCGACGGCGACGGCGAGGTGCAGGGCGGAGCCGGTCAATGGGGGGGTTCCTTCCGGGAAGCACGAGGACGCGCCGCCACAGGGCCACGACGAGACAGCCGACGGGACGGCCGGCAGGGGTCAGGCGCGTACGGAAGGACAGACAGCGCAGGAGATACGGCAGCAGTCGACGTGCCGCCCGGTGATGAACGGTGCACCGGTGCACGCACCGCGCGGTGCCGCGCGGTGCGTGCATCAAAGCCTCCGGCTGTCAGGAATCTCCTTTTCAACGTACGTCGTCCACCCCTGAGAGTGTCAAGGTCGAACATGGCGGAGGGGCGTCTCACCGCTGGGACGCCTGCGTGCCTTCTTGCGCCTCGATTGAGCGGATCCTGCGCGGCTGTCGGCCACGGTGGGCGAGCAGTACCGAGCGGCGGCCGTCGACAGGCGCAGAGGTTCTGCGTGTCCGTCATGCAAGACCTGTCCGGGAAAGCATTGACCAACGTGGTGGCCGTCTGCTGAACTCCCGTCCCATGAACCCGCGCGTGGACCTGACCCGGCGGCGCCACATCGATCTGGCGCACGTCTCCAGCGCGTCTTGTTGTCGCTGACCCGGCAGGCGGTCGCCGGCATGGGCCGGTGTGCGTAGTCGGCGCGCGCCTGGCCGAGGCGGAAACCGCCCGCACGGCGATGCTTTCCCACCGGATCGTCGTATCCACCTCGTGCGAGCTCTCCGCCTCGTATGAGCCGGGAGCCCCTTCGCGTACACCGACTGGGTCGCTGAGAACGCGGCCGTAGCGGTCCTGCGACCACGCTTTTTCTCTCCGGCCCGGCCGATTCGGCGTTCCGCGTGCCGGGTCGATCAGTCCTGCGCGCTACCAGCGCCTTCATCCAGCTGTCCGGCACGCCTTGGTGTGCCCATCCGTCCGGGAGGGACCCCCTCATGCCTCCGTCCATCCGCAAGCTCACCGGCCGTATCGGCGCAGTCGTCGAGGGCGTCGACCTCGCGGCGCCGCCGGACTTCTCGACGATCACCACGCTCCGAGACGCCCTCAACGAGCACAAGGCGATCGTGTTCGACGACGTGCGGCTCGACAACGCCGACCAGGAGCGTGTGGCCGGGTGGTTCGGCGAGCTGACGACCGCTCATCCGAACGTGCCGGCGGCAGACGGCACGACGAACGTGCTCGCCGTCGACAGTGAGACCTCCAAGGCCAACGCATGGCACACGGACGTCACTTTCGTGGTCAACCCGCCGCAGCTGACCACGCTCCGATCCGTCGTGATCCCGCCCTACGGCGGCGAGACCCTCATCGCCAACGCCGCCGCGGCCTACCGCGACCTCCCCGAACCGCTGCGCTCCCTTGCCGACACGCTGCGCGTCGTGCACACCAACCAGTACGACTACGCGCGCCCGGCAGCCGCGACCGCCGAACAACAGGAGTACGACCGCATCTTCGTCTCGACGCCCTACGAGGCGGAGCACCCGGTCGTGCGGGTGCATCCGCTGACGGGTGAACGCGGTTTGTTCATCGGCGGGTTCGCCAAGCGGATCGTCGGCCTGTCGGGCAGCGAATCGGCCGATCTGCTGCGCATCTTCCAGTCGTACGTGACGCGCCCGGAGAACATCCTGCGCTGGAGGTGGTCCCGAAACCAGCTGCTGATCTTCGACAACCGGATCACCCAGCACTACGGGGTGGACAACTACGACGACCACCCGCGCCGCCTCAACCGGGTGACGGTCGCGGGTGAGGTGCCGACCGGTGTCGACGGCCGCCGCAGCGAGCAGCTCGTCGGCGATCCCTCGCACTACAGCGGCGTGTTGGCGGTGGCGGCATGACCGAGCTCAGCCTCAAGTCGCCGGCCGTCACCGAGCGCCCGGACGCCGAGACGACGAGCGCGCGGGCACGCGAAGTGTTCCTGCCGCGCGACGCCCGCCGAAGCACACCGTTCAGCACACTCCGCGAGTCCCTGCGCTGGCCGCTGGGGATCTACACGACTCCGGTCGCGATCCTCATCGCCTGGGAGGCGCTCGCCCGGGCCGGAGTGGTGTCGAAGACCTACGCCCCGGCGCCGACCTCGATCGTGAAGTCAGCCGCCGACCTGTGGCAACAGGGCGTCCTCGGGCCCGACTTGACCATGTCGCTGCAGCGGGCCGGCATCGGTCTGGCGATCGGGCTGACGGTGGGGATCGTCACCGGCGTGCTCGGCGGGCTGCTGCGCAGCGGCGAGTACCTGTTCAACGGCCTCGTGCAGGTGCTCAACACGATCCCCCTCCTCGCCGTACTGCCGCTGATGATCGTGTGGTTCGGCATCGACGAACTCACCAAGGTGCTGCTGATCTCCTTCGGCGCCGGTGTCCCGATGTATCTCAACCTGTTCGCCGCGATCCGGGGCGTCGACCAGCGGCTGATCGAGATGGCGCGCACGACGGGTGCGGGCACCTGGCGCCTGGTGACGCGGGTGCTGGTGCCCGGAGCCCTTCCCGGTTTCCTCGTCGGCCTCCGGTTCTCTCTCGCCTACAGCGTCCTGGGCCTGGTGGCAGCCGAAACGGTCAACGCGGACCAGGGACTTGGCTTCCTCATCACTCAGGGGCAGACGTATCTCCAGACCAACCAGGTCTTCGTGGGACTGGTGATCTACTCGCTCCTAGGTCTGCTCGCCGACCAGTTCGTCCGGGTCCTCGAGCGGGTGCTGCTGCGGTGGCGCCCCAGTTATGAGGCGTCATGAGCAGCACGATCGCGACGGAGCCCCGTCGGCAGACCGGGGTCGTGGTCGAGCAGGTGGTCCGCCGGTTCGGTGACCGGACGGTCCTCGACCACCTCGACCTCACCATCGCCGACGAGGAGCTGGTGGTCCTGCTCGGCCCCTCGGGCTGCGGCAAGAGCACCCTGCTGCGGCTGCTCGCCGGACTGGACCGGCCCGACGGAGGGCGCGTGGAGGTCCCGGCACGGCGCGCGATCGTCTTCCAGGCCGACCGGCTGCTGCCGTGGCAGCGGGTGCTGCGCAATGTCACCCTCGGCCTGCACGGGTCCGACGCGGAGCAGCGGGCCCTCGACGTGCTCGCCGAGGTCGGGCTCTCGGGCCGTGAGAAGGCATGGCCCAAGGAGCTCTCCGGTGGCGAGGCCCAGCGGGTGTCGCTCGCGCGAGCGCTGGTCTCGGAGCCCGAACTCGTGCTGCTCGACGAGCCGTTCGCGGCCCTCGACGCCATCACGCGGCTGCGCATGCACGACCTCGTACGGGCGCTGCGGACCAAGCACCACGCCGCCATGCTGCTCGTCACCCACGACGTCGACGAGGCGATCGCCCTGGCGGACCGCATCGTCGTCATGAGCAACGGCCGTATCGGCACCTCGCACGACGTGCACCTCTCCGCCGCGGACCGCGAAGCGAACGTCGCGCGCGAGGAACTCCGCGCCCGGCTCCTGGAAGACCTCGGCCTCGCCGGCCGGCACTGACCTCCCCGAACACCCTCCCAGCACAGAAAGCACGACAACCATGCGAAAGAGAACCACCAGACTCATCGGCGCCATCGGCTCGCTCGCCCTGGCGGGCACCCTCGTCGCGTGCGGATCGTCGTCTTCGGACAGCGCCGCGCCCCTGAGCAACGCCGTCGCAGCGAGCGACGCCAAGCACCCCGAGTGGAGCAAGTACACCTTCACCATCGGCGACAACGGCGGCGACGGCAGCCAGGAGCTGGCGAAGATCACCGGCGTGTTCGACAAAGCGCCCTACAAGGTGAAGTTCGCCCGCTTCACCTACGGCCCGCCCCTCGTGCAGGCCGCCGCCTCGGGCGACATCGACCTCGGCAGCGTCGGCGACGTGCCGCCGATCACCGGTGCCGCGAAGGAGTACGGCTTCAAGGTCGTCGCCGTCAACCGTTCGCTCACGCCCGACCAGGCGGTGGAGAACATCATCGTCCCGAAGGGCTCGACGCTGAAGACGGCCGCCGACCTCAAGGGCAAGAAGATCGCCGTTCCGCAGGGCAGTTCAGCCCACGGCCTGGCCCTGAACGCGCTGAAGAGCGTCGGCCTCACCCCCAAGGACGTGAAGCTGACCTTCCTGGACCCGGCGGCCGGCGCTACGGCGTTCAACACCGGCAAGGTGGACGCCTGGTCGATCTGGAACCCCCAGTCCGCCATCGCGGTCAAGAACGGCGCGCGGATCCTGGTGAAGGGGCTCCCGCCGATCGACCAGACGAGCAGCTACTACGTCGCCAGTGACACGTCGCTGAAGGACAGGACCAAGCGTGCCGCTCTCACGGACGTACTGAAGAGGCTCTCGCGAGAGTTCGCCTGGGCCGTCAAGAACCCCGGCCAATACGCGCAGGCGCTCTCGAAGGAGCAGGGCATCCCGCCGGCCGACGCCAAGGCGTCCCTGGCCGCCTACTCGAACCGGGTGACCCCGGTGGAGCAGTCGGACGTCGAGCTGGAGCAGAAGCTCGCCGACGCCTTCCTGGAGGCCGGCCAGATCACCAAGAGGGTCGACGTCAAGTCGATCACCGACAACCTCCTCCCGGCCGGCTACGACAGCTCCAAGCTGAAGGTCACCTCATGAGCGCGAGACGGCGTCGGCTCCATCTCAATGCCTTCCTCATGGAGGCGGGCCACCACGAGGCGGCGTGGCGGCTCCCGCACAGCAATTCCCGGGCGGACTTCGACCTGCGGCACTGGATCGAGCTGGCGCAGCTGGCCGAGAGCGCCAAGTTCGACTCGCTGTTCCTCGCGGACGGCCCGGCACTCATCGGCACCGGCGAGTTCCGGCCGCCGGGCCAGCTCGAACCGCTGACGCTGCTGACCGCGCTGTCCCAGGCGACCAGCAGGATCGGCCTCATCGCGACCGTGTCGTCGACCTACAACGAGCCGTACAACCTCGCCCGCCGGCTCGCGTCCGTCGATCACGTAAGCAGCGGCCGCGCCGGCTGGAACATCGTCACCTCCGCCGGAGCCGACGAGGCCGCCAACTTCGGCCTCGACGACCGCCCCGGCCACGCCGAACGCTACGCCCGCGCCGACGAGTTCCTGAAGGTCGCCAAGGCGCTGTGGGACAGCTGGGAGTCCGAGGCCGTCCTCGCGGACAGGACCACCGGACGCTACGCCGATCCCGCGCGTCTGCACCGCCTCGACCACCGCGGCCGGTACTTCAAGGTGGCCGGCCCCCTCAATGTCGAGCGTCCACCGCAGGGTTACCCGCTGCTCGTCCAGGCCGGCTCCTCCGAGGACGGCAAGGACTTCGCGGCCCGCCACGCCGAGGCGATCTTCACCGCGCACACGACGTACGAGCGCGCCGCCGCCTTCTACGCCGACATCAAGGCGCGGACCAGGGCCGCAGGCCGCGACCCGGACGGTGTGATCGTCCTGCCGGGCATCGTCCCGTACATCGGGTCGACCGAGGAGGAGGCCCGGGCGCTTGCCCGGCAGTTCGACGAGCTGCGCGTTCCGGAGTACGGGCTGCGTCAGCTGGCCGCCGTGTCCGAGACCAAGCCGTCGGTCTTCGAACTCGACGAGCCCCTACCGGGCTTCATCCTCGCCAGGCCGAAGCTGGAAGGCTCGCAGAGTCGCTCCGACCTGATCATCGACCTCGCGGTGCGTGAGCAGCTGACGGTCCGGCAGATCATCTCCCGGCTCGGCGGCGGACGCGGTCACTTCGAGTTCATCGGCACACCCGAGCAGATCGCGGACACGATCATCACCTGGTTCGAGGGCGGTGCCGCGGACGGGTTCAACATCATGGCGCCCGCCCTGCCGTCGGGCCTCGCGGCCTTCGTCGAGCATGTGTTGCCGATCCTGCGCGGCAAGGGGCTGTTCCGCGAGGAGTACGAGGGCGCGACCCTGCGTGAGCACTACGGGCTGCCCATCCCGGCGAACCAGTTCCATGGCTGACCCGCTCGCCACTCCCGCCGCTTCCCGTCTGGGGCCTCGCGGCGGCGCTGACGGCCTGGTCGGCCGCGATGTTCGGCACCGGTCGCCTCAAGCCCTGATCCGTCGCCGGTCACCCCACCCTGTGGGCCTACGCCCGCATGCTCGCCGCCCCCGGCGCTCGGCGTCCGCCTCGACATCGACGGCATCGAACGCCGCCACCGCGCCCGCTGCCAGGGCCTGGAGGCCGCCGGAGCGGCCGTCCGGATCCTGGACCGGACGGCACACACCGCTCGCCTGCCTTTCCACCTGCTGGACCGGCGTTGACAAATGTTCGGGCCGTTGCTTTAAATACCGCCCAGAACGGTCATGAGCGTCAGCGACAAGCCCTGGCTTGCTGACCGGCAACCCTCCCACCGCGGTGGGGTGCCCCAGGTGACGACCCGGCCGATGAAGTTTCGGTAAGCGCGAGGCCCACAGGGCCGGAAGAGTGACGGTGACGCCATGTACGCAGCTCCCAGGACGGCCGCACGCCGCTCCGGGAGCTGCGTACCGTCGTATGCGAACCTGCTCGTCGGCGATCGTGCCGTCGATCTGCTCCGCGTGAACAGCGCACTGTGTACCGCGCCGGGCCGCGCCCGCTGTCGGGGCTGACCTCTCCCCGCAGCCCCCGCACTTCCTGACGAACACCGCGACCGCGGTGTGCCGTCGTCCTCCCCGCCCCCGGTACCCGCCGTCGTGCGCCGCCGCATGCCGCCGTGCTTCCGGGAGGTCCGACCCAGCCGGAGCCCACCATGAGTGAACCCCCTGGTGCCACCGTCGCCCTGGCCGAGCCGCCGACCACCGACGGTCCGTCAAAATCCTTCGTTGCGCAGCGAGTTCTTCCGGTGCGACAGCCAGGCCGCTGGATCGTCACCGCGGTCGTACTCGTCCTGGTCGCCCAGTTCGTGCACGGACTGGTGACCAACCCCTTCTACCAGTGGGACCGCTGGAGCTACTGGTTCCTGCGGCCCACCATCCTCGACGGCCTGCTGATCACCCTCGAAGTCACCGCTTACAGTGCGGTGCTGGGCCTTGCCGGCGGCATCGTGCTCGCACTGGGCCGCCTCTCGAAGAGCCCGGTGCTGCGCGCGGTCAGCTGGACCTACGTCTGGGCGCTGCGATCCGTCCCGCTCATCGTGGTACTGATCTTCCTCTACAACTTCAGCGCGCTGTACAAGACGGTGAGCGTCGGCATTCCCTTCGGCCCGGCCTTCTTCTCCTTCGACGAGTCGAAACTCGCCACCGACATGGTCGTCGCCGTCGTCGGCCTCAGCCTCAACGAGGCCGCCTACGCGGCCGAGGTCGTACGCGGCGGCATCCTCTCCGTCGACCAGGGCCAGCATGAGGCGGCCGCCGCGCTCGGCCTGCCCAAGAGCTACCAGTTCCGCAGGATCGTCTTCCCGCAGGCGCTGCGCTCGATCATCCCGAACTACGTCAACCAGCTCATCGGCCTGATCAAGGGCACTTCACTGGTCTTCTACGTCTCCCTGCTCGACCTGTTCGGCTCCGCGCAGACCATGGGGTCCACCTACCCCGGCGACATCGTGCCGCTGCTGCTGGTCGTCACCGTCTGGTACCTGATCCTGACCAGCATCGTGTCCGTCGTCCAGTTCTACGTCGAGCGGCACTACGCCCGCGGAGCCACCCGCAGCCTGCCGCCGACGCCCCTGCAGAAGCTCCGCATCGGTCTTTCCGACCTGCGGGTCCGCATCCGACGGGAGGCAACCGTATGACCGCCGAGCCGCTCGAAGCCCTGGCGGACGTCGAGGCCGCCACCGTAGAAGTCCACGACGTGCACAAGTGGTACGGCACCCACCGGGTACTGGACGGGGTCGACCTGACCGTCCGCCCCGGCGAGGTCACCGTGATCCTCGGCCCCTCCGGCTCCGGCAAGTCCACGCTCCTCAGGGTCATCAACCACCTGGAGAAGCCAGAGATCGGCTACGTCACCATCAACGGCGAGCTGATCGGCGTGAAGCGGCACGGCGACCGCCTGAAGGAGCTGAGCGAGCGGGCCATCCTCACCCAGCGCGGCCGGATCGGGTTCGTCTTCCAGAACTTCAACCTCTTCCCACACCTGACCGTGCTGGACAACGTGGCCGCCGCACCCGTCGCCACCGGCAAGCTCGGCAAGCCCGAGGCGCAGCAACTGGCCAAGGAACTCCTCGAACGCGTCGGCCTCGGCGAACGCATCGGCGCCTACCCGCGGCAACTGTCCGGCGGCCAGCAACAGCGCGTCGCCATCGCCCGCGCCCTCGCCCTGCGCCCCGGCGTCATCCTCTTCGACGAACCCACCTCGGCCCTCGACCCCGAACTGGTCGGTGAAGTCCTCGCCGTCATCAAGGACCTGGCCACCAGCGGCACCACCCTCGTCATCGTCACCCACGAAATCGGCTTCGCCCGCGAGATCGCCGACTGGGTCGTCTTCATCGACGGCGGCAAGATCATCGAGCAGGGCCCGCCCTTCGAGGTCCTCGACAAACCCCGGCACGAGCGGACCAGGGACTTCCTCAGCAAGGTCCTCTGACCCGCCGCACCCCCAAGACCTCCCCCCACACCACCCTCATCACCTCCAGCGAACAAGGAACGGCCATGCCCACCCACTTCACCCGACGCAGCCTGATACGCGGCATCACCGCAGCGACCGCCGTCGCCTGCCTCGCCACCGGGCTCGCCGCCTGCGGTGGCAACAGCGACGCGGCCACCACCACCGAAGGCGCCAAGTCCGGCGAGGTCGTCATCGGACGGGTCTCCAACGGCGCCGCAACCCAGACCACCATCAAGGTCTCCGAGGTCAAGTCCATCAGCGCCGAACTGCCCGCCCCCGTCAAGAAGAGCGGCACGCTGGAGATCGGCATCGGCGCCCTGCCCGCCGGGTTTCCCCCGCTGGCGTACGTCGGCGACGACCAGAAGACCCTCACCGGCTCCGAGCCCGACCTCGGCCGCCTGGTCGCCGCGGTGTTCGGGCTCAAGGCCGAGGTCAAGAACTCCACCTGGGAGAACCTCTTCGTCGGCATCGACAGCGGCAAGGTCGACGTGGCCTTCTCCAACGTCACCGACACCGAGGAGCGCAAGAAGAAGTACGAGTTCGCCTCCTACCGGCAGGACAACCTGGCCTTCATCGTGCCGAAGAAGAGCACCTGGAACTTCGACGGCACCTACGAGAACCTCGCCGGCAAGACGATCGCCGTCGGCTCCGGCACCAACCAGGAGAAGATCCTCCTGGAGTGGAAGGCCAAGCTGGCCAAGGAGGGCAAGAAGCTCACCGTCAAGTACTTCCAGGACAGCTCCAGCACCTACCTCGCCCTGAACAGCGGCAAGATCGACGCCTCCTTCGGTCCCAACCCCGGCTTCGCCTACCACAACCGTCAGGTCGCCAACACGCCCAACGCCACCCGCACCGCGGGCACCTACTCCGGCGCAGGCGCGAGCCTCCAGGGCCTGATCGCGGCAACGGCGAAGAAGGACAGCGGACTCGCCAAGCCCCTCTCCGACGCCATCAACTATTTGATCAAGAACGGCCAGTACGCCGAGTGGCTCAAGGCCTACAACCTCTCCGACGAGGCCGTCGCCAAGTCCGAGGTCAACCCGCCGGGCCTGCCGCTCGACAACTCCTGACACCGCGGGCCGGGGACCCCCCGCCCCGCGGGGGACTCCCCGCCCGCCGGACACACCGAGCCGACACCGGAGACCGCCACACCATGTCCGTCACCACCCTCGACGCCAGCTTCCCGCACATCCTGGACAACCCCGCCTGGGCCGCGCTCACCGGGCCCCACGCCCACTTCGCCGAACGCATCGGCAACGCCGCCCGCTATCACCAGGACGTCGCTCCCTTCCACGCCGTCTCCGACGAGGACGACCCGCGCGCCTGGGGCGACCTCGCCGCGCTCGTCGGCCCCGGTGGCACCGCCTCGGTGCGGGGCGTCACCGAGGCGCCGGAGGGCTGGGAGGTCATCGGCACCGGACACGGCGTCCAGCTCGTGGACACCGGCCTGCGCGCGGAGGCCGACCCCGAGGCCGTACGGCTCGGCTCCGACGACGTGCCCGAGATCCTCGACCTGGTCGCCCGCACCGAGCCCGGCCCCTATCTGCCCCGCACCGTCGAGATGGGCACCTACCTGGGCATCCGCCACCGCGGTCGCCTGATCGCCCTGGCCGGCGAACGCCTCCGTCCACCTGGCTGGACCGAGATCAGCGCCGTGTGCACCGACCCGGCGTATCGCGGCCGGGGTCTGGCCACCCGCCTGGTCCGTGCCGTCGCAGCCGGCATCAAGGAGCGCGGCGAGCAGCCCTTTCTGCACGCCAGGGCCGACAACGCGAACGCGATCCGGTTGTACGAGTCGATCGGCTTCACCCTGCGCCGCCGTACGGTCTTCTCACTTGTACGGCAGACCGAAGCCGCCGTACTGGAAGAAACGGCATAGCCATGCCGTTGTCCCTGTCGAAGGCGATGACTCGGAGGTGGGCCGCGTGACACGTGTACCGCGTGCCGTCCGCCTCCACAGTCGGCTGCACATCGACCTCCAGCGCGTGGCCGGCGCCCTCTGTTGTTCCTGATCCTCACCCAGCCTTCGGCCGGACCCCCCGTCCCCATCTCCCTGCGGTCGCCCACCGCCGTGCGCCCCGATTCCCGCAGGCCGGCGATCTCGTACGGACCTCCAGGAAGGCATCCTCGTGTCCTCAACTCCCCCTTCTCATCTGCACCTTGCCGTCGCACTGGACGGCACCGGCTGGCACCCCGCCTCCTGGCGCGAGCAAGTCGCCCGCCCCCGGGACCTGTTCACCGCCGGTTACTGGGCCGATCTGGTCGCCGAGGCCGAGCGCGGCCTGCTCGACTTCGTCACCTTCGAGGACGGGCTCGGCCTGCAGTCCTCGCACTACGGCGAGCTGGACGGCCGCACCGACCAGGTGCGCGGCCGCCTGGACGCCGTACTGACCGCGTCCCGCATCGCACCCCTGACCCGGCACATCGGCCTGGTCCCGACCGTGATCGCCACCCACACGGAGCCGTTCCACATCTCCAAGGCGATCGCCACCCTCGACTATGTCAGCACCGGCCGCGCGGGCCTGCGGGTGCAGATCAGTGCCCGCCCGCACGAGGCCGACCACTTCGGCCGCCGCACCTTCCCGCCGGTCAGCCTGGAGGAGTTGCAGAACCCCGCCGGACAGCGGCGGCTCACCGAGCACTTCGACGAAGCCGCCGAATACGTCGAGGTCGTGCGCCGGCTCTGGGACAGCTGGGAGGACGACGCGGAGATCCGGGACGCCGCCACCGGCCGCTTCATCGACCGGAAGAAGCTGCACTACATCGACTTCGAGGGCCGGCACTTCAGCGTCAAGGGCCCCTCCATCACCCCGCGTCCGCCGCAGGGGCAGCCCGTGGTCACCTCCCTCGCCCACCAGACCGTCCCGTACCGGCTGGTCGCCCGCCAGACCGACGTCGGCTACGTCACCCCGCACGACGCCGACCACGCCCGTGCGATCGTCGCCGAGATCCACGCCGAGCAGGAGGCGGCCGGGCGCGCCGGGGAACTCCTGCATGTCTTCGGTGACTTGGTGGTGTTCCTGGACGACGAGCAGGCCGCCGCCGAGGACCGGCGCGCTCGCCTCGACGCCCTGGGGGAGGAGCCGTACACCAGCGACGCGCGCATCTTCACCGGTACGCCGGATCAACTCGCCGATCTGCTCCAGGAGTGGGGGACAGCGGGCCTGAGTGGCTTCCGGCTGCGGCCCGCGGTCGCGGGACACGACCTGCCCGCCATCACGCAGCGCCTGGTCCCCGAGCTCCAGCGCCGGGGCGCCTTCCGCACCACCTACGAAGCCGACACCCTGCGCGGCCTGCTGGGCCTGTCCCGCCCCGCCAACCGCTACGCCGCAGCGACCGCCTGAGCCGGAAGGACAGCACCGACATGACCAGCAAACCGCTGAAGCAGATCCATCTGGCCGCCCACTTCCCGGGCGTCAACAACACCACCGTGTGGAGCGACCCGGCCGCCGGCAGCCACATCGAGTTCAGCTCCTTCGTCCACTTCGCACAGACCGCCGAGCGCGCCAAGTTCGACTTCCTCTTCCTCGCCGAGGGCCTGCGCCTGCGCGAACAGGGCGGCAAGATCTACGACTTGGACGTCGTCGGCCGCCCCGACACCTTCACCGTCCTCGCCGCGCTCGCCGCCGTCACCGAGCACCTCGGCCTGACCGGCACCATCAACTCCACCTTCAACGAGCCGTACGAGGTGGCCCGCCAGTTCGCCAGCCTCGACCACCTCTCCGGCGGCCGCTCCGCCTGGAACGTCGTCACCTCCTGGGACGCCTTCACCGGCGAGAACTTCCGCCGCGGCGGCTTCCTGCCCCAATCGGAGCGCTACTCCCGCGCCAAGGAATTCCTGGCCACGGCGAACGAACTCTTCGACTCCTGGCACGGCGACGAGATCATCGCCGACCAGGCCGCAGGCGTCTTCCTGCGCGACGCGAAGGCCGGCTCCTTCGTGCACAGCGGGCGACACTTCGACATCCACGGCCAGTTCAACGTCCCGCGCTCACCGCAGGGCCGACCCGTCATCTTCCAGGCCGGTGACTCGGAGGAGGGCCGCGAGTTCGCCGCCTCCTCCGCCGACGCCATCTTCAGCCGCCACGCCACCCTCGAGGGCGGCCAGGCCTTCTACACGGACGTCAAGAGCCGCCTCGCCAAGTACGGCCGCCGCCATGACCAGTTGTTGATCTTGCCCGCCGCGACCTTCGTCCTCGCCGACACCGATGCCGAGGCGGAGGAGCTGGCCAAGGAGGTGCGCCGCCAGCAGGTCAGCGGAGCCACGGCCATCAAGCACCTGGAGTTCGTCTGGAACCGGGACCTGTCCTCCTACGACCCCGAGGGCCCGCTGCCCGACATCGACCCGGACGTCAGCGACGACCACATCTCCAAGGGCCGCGCCCAAGTGCGCATGTACCGCGACCCGCTGGCCACCGCGCGCCAGTGGCGTGAGCTGGCCGCCGCCAACAACTGGTCCATCCGAGACCTGGTCATCAACGCCGGCAACCGCCAGAACTTCGTCGGCTCCCCGGCCACGGTCGCCCGCACCATCGATGAGTACGTCCAGGCCGACGCGAGCGACGGCTTCATCCTCGTCCCGCACATCACCCCCACCGGCCTCGACGCCTTCGCCGACCAGGTAGTCCCGCTCCTGCAGGAACGGGGTGTCTTCCGCACCGAGTACGAGGGCCCGACCCTCCGCCACCACCTCGGCCTCGCCCACCCCGACGACGTGTCGGACGAGCGGGTGGCCTCGTGAAGTTCCTCGCGATCACCCTGATCGTGCACCGCCCGGACCCTGTCACCGGTGTCCGGAAGCCGACGCACGACCGGTTCCGCGAGGTGCTCGACAGCGCCCTGCTCGCCGAGGAACTGGGCTTCGACGGCTTCGGCGTGGGGGAGCGGCACGAGCGGCCGTTCATCTCCTCGTCGCCGCCGGTCGTACTGAGCCACGTCGCCGCGTTGACCAAGCGGATCCGGCTGTTCACCGCCGTGACCACGCTCAGCCTCCTCGACCCGGTCCGCGCCTACGAGGACTACGCGACCCTCGACCACCTCTCCAACGGCCGTCTCGAACTGATCATCGGCAAGGGCAACGGGGCCGCCCAGCGCGACCTTTTCCACGTCACGCCGGAGGACCAGTGGGATCGCAACGCCGAGAGTTACGAGGTCTTCCGGAAGATCTGGCGCCAGGACAAGGTCACCGCCGACACCCGCTTCCGTCCCCCGCTGACGGACGCCGAGGTGTGGCCGCGGCCGTATCAGCGGCCGGTCCGGGTCTGGCACGGCAGCGCGACCAGCAAGGAGTCGGTCGACCTGGCCGCCCGCTATGGCGACCCGCTCTTCTCGGCGAACGTCACCAACCCCATCGAGCCGTATGCCGCGTTGATCCGCCACTACCGCGACCGGTGGGAGCACTACGGTCACGACCCTGCGCAGATCACCGTCGGCGCGGGCACGGCGGGCATCTACGTCGCCCCCACCTCGCAGGAGGCGGCAGCCGCGTACCGGCCGGTCTTCGAGTCCAACCTCGCGTTCTTCAAGCAGGCCGGCCTGCCGGTCGTCTTCGAGACCCTGGAGGACTTCGTCGAACGCAGCTCCGCTCTGATCGGCAGCCCGCAACAGGTCATCGACAAGGTGCACCGCTACCACGAACAGTTCGGGCACACCGTGCTCCACCTGCACGCCGACGCGAGCGGGCTGACGGAGTCCCAGCACCGTGCCTCCCTCGAGCTGTTCCAGTCCAAGGCCGCCCCCGTGCTGCGCCGCGAGATCCCGGACCCGCCGTTCGTGTGGGGGCCCGTGCTTCCGGCGCCACCGCTCACCCAGGAGTCCGTCCATGTCTGATACTGCCCTCGGCGTTCTCGACCTGGTCCCGATCCCCTCCGGCTCGACGGCAGCCGACGCTCTGCGCAACTCCATCGACCTCGCACAGCAGGCCGAGCGCTTCGGATATGCCCGCTACTGGTTCGCCGAGCACCACCTCAATCCGGGCGTGGCCGGCACGTCACCGGCAGTCCTCCTGGCCCTGACCGCATCCGCCACCTCCACCATCCGGCTCGGTTCCGGGGCCGTGCAGCTCGGGCACCGCACGGCGCTGTCCACGGTGGAGGAGTTCGGCCTGCTCGACGCGCTGCACCCGGGCCGCTTCGACCTGGGCCTGGGCCGCTCGGGCGGCCGCCCGCCGGGACAGCCGGCCGCACCGTTGCCGACGGCGACCCCGGTCGTCGACGGCCGCACCCCGAACGGCCTGTTGATCCCGCCCCGCTTTTCCTTCGAGCATCTGCTCGGGTCACCCCGCATCGCGCTGCAGCGCAGGCTGCTTCTCCTGCCGGGCGCCGAGTCACAGGACTACGCCGAGCAGATCGACGACATCCTCGCCCTGCTCGCCGGCACCTACCGCTCCCCGGAGGGGGTCGAGGCGCACGTCGTGCCGGGGGAGGGCGCCGACGTGGAGGTGTGGATCCTGGGCAGCAGCGGTGGTCAGAGCGCCGCCGTCGCGGGCCGGGGCGGTCTGCGGTTCGCGGCGAACTACCACGTCAGCCCGGCCACGGTCCTGGAGGCGGTGGAAGGTTACCGGTCCTTCTTCCAGCCTTCCGAGTTCCTCGACAAGCCGTACGTCAGCGTCTCGGCGGACGTCGTCGTCGCCGAGGACGACGCCACCGCCCGCGCACTCGCCACCGGATACGGCCCGTGGGTCCGCAGCATTCGCACCGCCGAGGGCGCCATCGAGTACCCGACGTCGGAGGAAGCGCGCGCCCACCCATGGACCGACGAGGACCGGGCCCTCGTCCAGGACCGCCTCGACACCCAGTTCGTCGGCTCACCGGGCCGGGTGGCCGACCAGTTGGAACAACTCCAGGAGGCCACGGGAGCCGACGAGCTGCTCATCACGACGATCACCCACGACCACACGGACCGGGTGAGGTCGTACCAACTGCTCGCGGAGGAATGGCGCCGGCGGGGGCGTTTCCAGTCGAGTTGATGTTCGGGAGGACTTCGGTCCCCACACGACGACACACACGCCCGCCCCGACGGCCGTGTCCCGCCAGGCGTCACGCGTCACACCCAGTGGATTGACCGATTCCGTGATCACGTTCAGCCCCTGCCGCAGATGTCCCTCGGCGAGGGCATGTCCGACGGCGTAGCCCACGGGACCAATCGGGTGCCGGGGCCGCCCCGGAGCGGACGATGGCCTGCTCGATGGTGTCGACCCGCAGATGGACCGCGCCGATCCGGGCCGCCAGGAGACGGGCGTGGGTGGTCTTGCCGGTGCCGGGCAGGCCGCCCATGACGATCTGCACGGGATCATCCCTCCGTCAGACGTCGCGAAGAGGCGACGTACGCCTGGGCGTTGCGCACGAAGAGCTCGTGGAGGTCGCGGACCGCCCGCGGAACGGAGCCGGAATGGCGGCGCTGCAGTACCAGCAGTACGTCGGTCGCATCCCCCGCAAGCGGCCGCACAGTGATCGCGCCCCGTCGCTCCAGCGGGTCGCCGACGACGCTGAAGTCCGGCAGCACCGTGGCCCCCAGCCCCTCGGCCACCATCAGTTTGCCCATCTCCGCACCGTCGGTGGAGTACGAGAAGGACGGAGTCCGGCCGCGGAGCAGCCGGTGCACGAAACGGTGCATCACATAGCCGGACCGCATCACGACCAGCGGCTCGGCCAGGAGACTGTCCGCGTCCACCGCGTCCAGGGCCGCCAGTGGACTGTCCGGACGCACGCACACCACCGGCCGGCCGCAGAGCAACTCCCTCGTCTCGAAGCCGGGCGGCATGTCGTCGCCCCGGAGGTAGTTCACCAGTCCCAGGTCGAAGGCGCCCTCCAGCAGCCCGCGGTGGATGTCGGCCTGCTGCGCGCCGACCAACTCCACCTGGGTGACCGGGTGCGAGGCCCGGAACTCGCGCACGGTCGGGATGACCAGCGGCACGGTAGCGGTGTTCACCGTGCCGAGCCGGACCATGCGGCTGATGCGGTGCTGGTCGCCGGCCGCGCCGCGCAGCCGGTCGACCGCGTCCAGCACGCTCATGATGTGCGGCAGCAGCTCGCGTCCCTCGTCGCTGATCTTCGCCCCGGACCGCTTGCGCTCCAGCAGGTCCACGCCGAGCTCGCGCTCCAGATTGCGTACGGTCTCGCTGAGCGCCGGCTGGGACAGGTGCAGTTCCTCGGCGGCGCGCCGCAGCGAACCGAGGCGTGTGACGGCAGCGATGTATTCGAGCTGTTCGATACGCACGAACAGGAGACTGCGCCCTCCCGGGACCGGGTTCAAGGGAATCCCTGTCACAACCTCGTGAATACCGACTCTCACCATGTGGAATCACATCCGGGCATTCTTGACCGGCCGGACTCCCCCCTGGTTCGATCGATGGCATGAAGCGACAGGACCTCACGCGGCGACGCCATGTCGACCTTGCGCGTGTTTCCAGCGCCTCCTGTCGCTGTCGGGTCTGAGCGCGCCCGAGGGAAACCCTCCCACCCGCTCCCTCTGTGACTTCCTTCCGTGAATTCCGGTCCCGGCTCATTTCCGTCGTGACGACGGCTTTCCCGGGAACGCCGCTCCAGCGTGCCTGAATTCCGCGGAGCCCATTCGTCCTGCCCGCGCAGCATTCTCCAGCCAGGAGTTCCCATGCCCGCATCCTTCGCATACCCCGGATCCGATCCCGTCCGCTTCGCCTACTGGGTGCCGAACGTCAGTGGCGGTCTGGTCACCAGCACCGTCGAGCAGCGCACCGACTGGGGCTACGACTACAACCGTGAACTCGCCGTCCTCGCCGAGAACAACGGCTTCGACTACGCGCTCAGCCAGGTCCGCTACATGGCCAGCTACGGCGCCGAGTACCAGCACGAGTCCACCAGCTTCAGCCTCGCCCTGCTGCTCGCCACCCAGCGGCTGAAGGTCATCGCCGCCGTCCACCCCGGCCTGTGGCACCCGGGCGTCCTCGCCAAACTCGGCGCCACCGCCGACCACCTGTCGAACGGCCGCTTCGCCGTCAACGTCGTCAGCGGCTGGTTCAAGGGCGAGTTCACCGCGCTGGGCGAGCCCTGGCTGGAGCACGACGAGCGCTACCGGCGCTCCGAGGAGTTCATCCGCGCCCTGCGGAAGATCTGGACCGAGGACCACGCGGAACTCTCCGGGGACTTCTACCGGTTGCGCGACTTCTCCCTCAAGCCCAAGCCGCTGAACACCCCCGAGCGTCCGCACCCGGAGATCTTCCAGGGCGGCAACTCCACCGCCGCGCGCGCCATGGCCGGCCGCGTCTCCGACTGGTACTTCTCCAACGGCAAGGACTTCGACGGCGTCACCGAGCAGATCCAGGACGTCCGTGGCTCCGCCGCCCAAGCGGGCCGGAAGGCTCCGAAGTTCGGCCTCAACGGGTTCCTCATCGCCCGCGACACCGAGGCCGAAGCCCGCGACACGCTCCGCGAGATCGTCGCCAAGGCCGACACACAGGCCGTGCACGGCTTCCGCGACGCCGTCCAGCAGGCCGGTCCGTCCACCGGGGACGGCAAGGGCATGTGGCAGGACTCCACGTTCGAGGACCTCGTCCAGTACAACGACGGCTTCCGCACGGGTCTGATCGGCACCCCCGAGCAGATCGCCGAGCGGATCGTCGCCTACAAGCGGCTAGGCGTCGACCTCTTCCTCCTCGGCTTCCTGCACTACCTGGAGGAGGTCGAGTACTTCGGCAAGCGGGTGCTGCCCCTGGTGCGCGAACTGGAGGCACAGGAAGCCGCGTCCGAGCCCGCCGCCGCCCACGCCTGACCCCGGCCCGCACACGAAACGACGAACCGAAAGGTCCTCCCATGGCCACTGTCCTGTCCGTCTCCGGAAGCCCCTCCGCCACCTCCCGCACCGCTCGGCTGCTGCGCCACCTGGACGAGCGGCTCATCGCCCAGGGGCACCGGGTGATTGCGCTGGACGTTCGTACCCTGCCTGCCGAGGCGCTGCTCGGGGCCGACTTCGCTCACCCGGCGATCGTCCGGGCCAACGCCCTGTTCGAGCAGGCGGAGGGGGTGGTGATCGGGACCCCCGTCTACAAGGCCGCCTACTCCGGACTGCTGAAGTCCCTGCTCGACCTGCTCCCGCAGTACGCCCTGGCGGGCAAGACGGTCCTCCCGCTGGCCACCGGCGGCACCACCGCCCACGTCCTGGCCATCGACTACGCCCTGCGCCCGGTGCTGGCCTCCATGGGCCCCGCGCACATCACGCCGGGCTGGTTCACGCTCGACAAGGACATCACGGTGGGCGAGGACGGCACGCTGAAAGTCGCGCCGGGATCGGCCGAGGCTCTGGCGCAGGTCACGGACCAGTTCTCGGCCGCGCTGGGCGGGCGGACGACACTGCTGGCGGCCGCCGGATGAGCGCCGCGCACGTCATCGCGGACGACGCCGAGGCCCTCGCCGTGGCCGCGGAACTGGCCGCGGACTTCCGCAAGGGCGCCGCCGAGCGGGACGCGCGGCGCAGGCTCCCCCACGCGGAACTGGAGCGGCTGTCCGTCTCCGGGCTGCTCGCCGTGACCGTGCCCGCCCGGTTCGGCGGCGCGGACGTCCGTGCGGACACGGTCGCCGAGATCTTCCGACTGCTGGCCGCCGCCGACGCCAGTCTGGCCCAGATCCCGCAGAGCCACTTCGTGTACGTCAACGTGCTGCGCCGGCACGGGACCGACGAGCAGCAGGAGTTCTTCTTCGGCGAGGTACTGGCCGGCAAGCGGTTCGGCAACGCCCAGTCCGAGGCGGGCACCCAGCACGTCCAGGACATCCGCACCCGCCTCGCCCGGCTCCCGGACGGGTCGTACGTCCTCGACGGGGTCAAGCACTACTCCACCGGCGCGCTGTTCGCCCACTGGATCCCCGTCCTCGCCCGCACCGAGGACGACACCCTGCACGTGGCGTACGTCCCGCGCGATGCGCCCGGCCTTACCGTCGTGGACGACTGGGACGGCATGGGACAGCGCACCACCGCCAGCGGAACCGTCCGCCTGCAGTCGGTGCCCGTGCCCGCCGACCGCGTCGTGCCGCACCACCTCACCTTCCAGGGCCCCCAACTCCACGGCGCAGTAGCTCAGTTGCTGCACGCGGCCATCGACGCCGGGATCGCCTCCGGGGCGCTGGCCGAGGCGGTGGAGTTCGTCCGTACGAACAGCCGCCCCTGGTTCGAGAGCGCCGCCGAGGGGCACGCGACCGCCGCGGAGGATCCGCTGCTCATCCAGCGGTTCGGCGAGCTGGCGATCAGAGAAAGGGCTGCCGAAGCGTTGCTTCGCGAGGCCGCCCGCGCGGTCGACGACGCCCGCGCCGACCTGACCGACGAATCTGCCGCAGAGGCCTCGATCGCGGTGGCCACCGCAAAAGTGACGGCGGCCGAGGCCGCCGTGGAGGTCGCCAGCGCCCTTTTCGAGGTGTCGGGCACCCGCTCGGCGCTCGACTCCCTGGGACTGCACCGCCATTGGCGCGACGCGCGCACCCACACCCTGCACGACCCGGCCCGCTGGAAGGTCCAGCACATCGGCCGTTACGTGCTCAACGGCACCAGGCCGCCCCGGCACGGCCTCCTGTGACCAACGCTGACGAACACCGATCGGAGCCCTCACGTGTCCCTCACCTTTCACTGGTTCCTGCCCACCAACGGTGACAGCCGCCACGTCGTCGGCGGCGGCCACGGCACCCCCGCCACGCAGTCCGGGCGCGACCGGCCACCGACGGTCGCCTACCTGAGCCAGATCGCCCGCGCCGCCGAGGACCTCGGCTTCGTCGGCGCTCTCACGCCGACCGGCGCGTGGTGCGAGGACGCGTGGCTGACCACCGCCATGGTCAGCCAGAACACCGAGCGTCTGAAGTTCCTCGTCGCCTTCCGCCCCGGCTTCGTCTCGCCGACGCTCGCGGCGCAGATGGCCTCCACCTTCCAGAGGCAGACCGGCGGACGGCTCCTGCTCAACGTCGTCACCGGCGGCGAGAGCCACGAGCAGCGGGCCTACGGGGACTTCCTCGACAAGGACGCGCGGTACCGGCGCACCGGCGAATTCCTGGAAATCGTCCGGGGGTTGTGGGAGGGCAAGACCGTCGACCTCGCCGGCGAGCACCTCCGGGTCGAGGACGCCAGGCTGGCCCGGGTGCCCGACCCGGTGCCCGAGGTGTACTTCGGGGGCTCCTCGCCGATCGCCGGAGAAGTTGCCGCCAGGCATGTGGACGTCTACCTCACCTGGGGTGAGCCGCCCGCCGCCGTCGCGCAGAAGATCGTCTGGATCAGGGAGCTGGCCGCGAAGGAGGGCCGCAGCGTCCGCTTCGGAATCCGGTTGCACGTCATCACCCGCGACACCTCCCAGCAGGCCTGGGCCGAGGCGGAGCGGCTGCTGGCGGGCTTCGATGCGGAGACCGTGCGGCAGGTTCAGGCCGGGCTCGCCCGCAGTGAGTCGGAGGGACAGCAGCGGATGCTGGCCCTGCACGGGGGTGGGAGCCGGGAGGGGCTGGAGATCCATCCCAACCTGTGGGCGGGCATCGGTCTGGTGCGGGGTGGAGCAGGGACCGCCCTGGTCGGCAGCCACACCGAGGTTGCCGAGCGGATCAAGGAGTACGCCGCGTCGGGGATCGAGGAGTTCATCTTCTCCGGGTATCCGCATCTGGAAGAGGCGTACTGGTTCGGCGAGGGCGTGCTGCCGAAGCTTCAGGCGCAGGGTCTGTGGCAGCACCCGTACGGGCAGCAGGTGGCCCCCGCCGCCCAGGTCCCCTTCGCCGACGCCGGGAGCGTGCGATGCCCCACGTGATCGCCGACGACGCCGAGGCGGTTGCCGTCGCCGGCCGAGCCGGCCGTCGAGTCCGCCCGCGAGGCCGCCCTGCGCGACGCTGAACGCGTCCTGCCGCGCACAGAACTGGACGAGGCGTCCGACTCCGGGCTCCCTGGCATCACCGGGCCCCGATCCCACGGAGGCGCCGGGTTCGACGGCTTCGACTCGTCATCCGGGAGCGTGGATCAGTCAGCCGCGGTCACACCCCAGATCACCACGCGTCGTGTAGCCAAATGCCCTGATGTCGCTCGATCGAGCCTCGCTCACGGAAGTAACGGGACAATCTAGCTCCAGGCGGTAGAGCCAGTTGGCATCAGTGCAGGTCATGAGGGTTTCCTTGTGTCAACTGACAAGCCCAGTCACACTGCGGGCATGGGCGACCCCGGGCTCTTCACGCCGCACTCCGTGACCTGGCAGATGCACGGCGACCCCATGATGTGGGTCGCCGGTGTCCGCGCGCTCTACCTGCAGGCGCTGCACCCGCGCGCGGTGCGCGGCGTCATGCAGAACTCCGACTTCCGGCGCGACGCATGGGGCCGGCTCATGCGCACCGCGAACTTCGTCGGTACGACGACCTACGGCACGACCGAGGCCGCCGAGCGGGCCGGCGCCCGCGTACGGAAGATCCACAGCATGCTGACGGCCACCGACCCGGACACCGGCGAGCGGTACGGCATCGACGAACCAGGATTGCTGCTGTGGGTGCACTGTGCGGAGATCGACTCCTATCTGCACGTCCTGCGCCGCTCCGGATTCCCGCTCACCGACGCCCAGGCCGACCGGTACCTGGCCGAACACCGGGTCAGCGCACGTCTGGTGGGGCTCGATGCGGAGACCGTACCGGGGAGCCGGGCCGAACTCGCCGCGTACTTCGCCACGGTGCGGCCACAGCTGGCGGCGGGGCCCGAGGCACGCGAGGTGGACGACTTCCTGCTCCGCCCGCCGACGCACCCCCTCCTCGTCCCGGCGCGCGAGGTGCTGTGGCGGCGCGTGGCGCAACTGGCGTACGCCGCTCTGCCGCCGTACGCCCATGAGCTGTACGGCAGACCGGCCCCCGCGCCCGACGTCGTCACGCGCAGACTGCGGGCCGCAGGTGCGCTGCTGCGAAGCGTTCCCGCACATCTGCGCTGGCAACTGCCGCCCAAACACATCCTGCGGGCCATGGCCCGGCTCGGGCCACAAGCGCGCCCGGCACCGTACAAAGTCGGGCGATAGACCGCCATACTGGACGAGCAGGGGGTGGCGCGGATCGGGCCGGTGCGGAGGGGCGTGCGGTCCGGGCGGCCTCCCGGCGGCGGGGCGGACGGCGACGGGGGCGGCGGATCGCTATGGGGGAGAACAGGCTGGTTCAGGGCCGGTACCGGCTGCTCGACCTGATCGGGCGGGGCGGGATGGGCGAGGTGTGGCGGGCCAGGGACGAGTCCCTCGGCCGGCAGGTCGCGGTGAAGTGTCTCAAGCCGCTCGGGCCGTACCACGATCCCTCGCTCGCCCGCGTCCTGCGCGAGCGGTTCCGCCGCGAGGCCAGAGTGGCCGCCGGCCTCTCGCACCGCGGGGTGACCGTCGTGCACGACTTCGGCGAGTCCGACGGGGTCCCGTATCTCGTCATGGAGCTGCTGGACGGCCGCGACCTGAGCCGGCTGCTGCAGGACAACAAGGGGCATCCCCTGCCGGTGGACCAGGTGGAGGACATCGCGGCGCAGGTCGCCGCCGCCCTCGCCTACACCCACCGGCAGGGCGTCGTCCACCGCGACCTGAAACCGGCCAACATCGTGCGGCTGGCCGACGGCACCGTGAAGATCTGCGACTTCGGCATCGCCCGGCTCGGGCACGACATCGGCTTCACCGCCCGGCTGACCGGCACGGGCGTCGCCCTCGGCACCCCGCACTACATGTCCCCGGAGCAGATCGGCGGCAACCCGGTGGACCAGCGCAGCGACCTGTACTCGCTGGGCTGCGTACTCTACGAAATAGCCACCGGGGCACCGCCGTTCGACCTGGAGGACGCCTGGGCGATCCTCATCGGCCACCGCGACACCCCGCCCCGGCCCCCGCGCGAGCTGCGCACCGAGCTGCCCGGCCATCTCGAGGCCGCCATCCTCGACCTGCTGGCCAAGCGGCCCGAGCAACGGCCTGATGACGCGGGTGAGGTGGTCCGCCGGATCAGGGCCGGACGGACGACGAGCGGCTCCGTCCGTGCCGTTCGGACCCCGGACACGGGAGGCGGAACCCGCCTGCCGTCCTGGACCAGCGGCATGACCACGGGCCACAAGGCGCTCGGTGCCGGTCCGGGCGCGCTGCCTCCGGACGCGGGCGCGGCACTGTCGGCCCGGTGGGCGGCAGCGCCCCGGGGGGGTGCGGGGCCGGATCCGGCATGCGGCTCCCGCCGCGTGGGCGCGACCAGCCGCAACGGGCCCGCGGACGCTCGACGACCCGTTCTGCCTCCCCCCGCGGAGCTTCCCGGTCCGGGCGGTTCCGGCACCCTGGCCGGCCGCCACGAGGCGGCCTTCGCCCTCATCCGGGCCGGCCGGGTCGCCGAGGCGCTGGCCGCCTACACGGACCTCGCCGCGGCCAGGGCGCGTGTCCTCGGGCCCGACCACCCCGACACCCTGGCCGCCCGCCAGGAGACGGCCTACGCGCTGGGCCGGCTGGGCCGCCACTTCGAGGCCCACCAGGTCTACGCGGAGGTGCTGGCCGCCCGGGTGCGCACCATGGGTCCCGACCACCCCGACACCCTGCGCTGCCGCCACAACCTCGCCTGCACACTCGGCCGGCTCGGCCGCCTGGACGACGCCCGCCGTACGGCGCTGGAGGTGGCCGCCGCCCGGGCCCGGGTGCTCGGCCCCGAGCACCCCGACACCCTGGTCTCGCGCTGCGAAGTCGCCTACGCCCAGGGCCAGTCGGGCCACTGGGAGGAGGCGCTGCGCCTCTACCGCGAGGCCGCCGAGGCCAGGGCGCGTGTCCTGGGGCCGGACCATCCCGACACCCTGGCCGCCCGCTACGAGACCGCACTCAGCCTCGGCCGCCTCGGCCGCAGCGCGGACGCCCTGAACGTGTACCGGGCACTGATCACGGACCGCAGCCGCGTCCAGGGCCCCACGCATCCCGAGACCCTGCGCGCCCGCCACGGCCTCGGTGTCCACCTCGGCAGGCTCGGGCGCTGGGAGGAGGCCCTGGGCGAGGCGCGGGACGTGTGCCTGCTGCGCGAGCAGGTCCTGGGGCCCGCACATCTCGACACGCTCGTCAGCCGCCGCGAGGTCGCGGTGGCCCTCGGCTGGCTGGGCCGCTGGGCGGAAGCCCTCACCGAGTACCGGCGGACAGCCGCCACCCGCGAGCAGGTCCTCGGCTGGGACCACCCCGACACCCTGTCCGCGCGGGGTGACGAGGCGCACTGCCTGGAGCGGCTCGGCCGGGGCACCGAGGCCGGTGAGCTGTACCGCAGAGTGGCGGTGGTCCGCAGGCGGCTCGCACCCGGCGGAGCCTGACCCCGGCCGGGGCACACCTCTGGCCGCCGTGGATCATCACGTGTTACGAAGGACCATGCCTGCCAACGAGCACACCCGCACCTACGACGCCGTCATCGTCGGCGGTGGACACAACGGCCTGGTCGCCGCCGCCTACCTGGCCCGCGCCGGCCGCTCGGTGCTGGTGCTGGAACGGCTGGACCACACCGGTGGCGCCGCCGTCTCCACCCGCCCCTTCGCCGGCGTCGACGCCCGGCTGTCGCGCTACTCCTACCTGGTGAGCCTGCTGCCGCAGAAGATCGTGCGCGACCTGGCGCTGGACTTCCGGGTCCGCGCCCGCACCATCTCCTCGTACACCCCGGTGGAGCGGGCCGAAAGGCCCACGGGACTGCTCGTCGGCGGCGGTGAGCAGCGCACCCGGGACGCCTTCGCCCGGCTGACCGGAGGCGACGGCGAGTACACGGCCTGGAAGCGCTTCTACGGCATGACCACGCGCGTCGCCGAGCGGGTCTTCCCGACGCTCACCGAACCCCTGCCGACCCGGGAGGAGCTGCGCCGGCGCATCGACGACGAGAGCGCCTGGCGGGCGCTGTTCGAGGAGCCGATCGGCGTCGCCGTGGAGGAGAACTTCGCGGACGACCTGGTCCGGGGCGTGGTCCTCACCGACGCCCTGATCGGCACCTTCGCCGACGCCCACGACCCCTCCCTCACCCAGAACCGCTGCTTCCTGTACCACGTCATCGGCGGCGGCACCGGCGCCTGGGACGTGCCCGTCGGCGGCATGGGCGCCCTCACCGACGCCCTGGCCGCCGCCGCCCGCTCGGCCGGCGCCGTCGTCGCGACCGGGCACGAGGCGGTCCGCATCGCCACCGACGGGCACACCGCCGAGGTCACCTACCGCACCGCCGACGGCGAGGGAATCGCCGCCGCCCGGCACGTCCTGGTGAACGCCTCCCCCCAGGACCTCGCCGTGCTCACCGGCGACGCGGCGCCCGAGCCGGCCGAGGGGGCCCAGCTCAAGGTCAACATGCTGCTCACCCGGCTGCCGAAGCTGCGCGACCCGGACGTCGACCCGCGTGAGGCCTTCGCCGGCACCTTCCACATCGCCGAGGGCTACCGGCAGCTCGCCACCGCCCACGCCCAGGCCGCCGCCGGTGAACTCCCCGCCACGCCGCCCTCGGAGATCTACTGCCACTCCCTGACCGACCCCACCATCCTCGGCCCCGACCTCGCCGAACGCGGCTACCAGACGCTCACCCTGTTCGGCCTGCACACCCCGGCCCGGCTCTTCGACCGGGACAACGACGGCGTGCGCGGGGAACTGCTGAAATCCACCCTCGCCCAGCTCGACGCCCACCTCGCCGAGCCCCTCGCCGACTGTCTGGCCACCGACGCCGACGGCCGCCCGTGCATCGAGGCCAAGACCCCGCTCGACCTCGAGAGGGACCTGCGGCTGCCCGGCGGCAACATCTTCCACCGCGCCCTGTCCTGGCCCTACGCCCAGCAGGAGACGGGCCGTTGGGGAGTGGAGACCCGCCACCCGAACGTCCTGCTGTGCGGCGCGGGAGCGGTGCGCGGGGGAGGGGTGAGCGGGGTGCCGGGACACAACGCGGCGATGGCGGTGCTGGAAGCCACCTCATGAGGCCCGCACCCCAGTCGATCTGACGGAACGTCAGAAAACCTCTTCCGTCGTCCGGCCGGCTGCGGCATCCTGCGCCCATGCAGACGGAGCTGAGCAGGAAACTGGGAATCGAGCACGCCGTCTTCGGCTTCACGCCGTTCCCCGCCGTCGCCGCGGCCATCAGCCGGGCCGGCGGCTTCGGTGTGCTCGGCGCGGTCCGCTACACCACCCCCGACGACCTCAGACGCGACCTCGACTGGCTCGACGCACACGCCGGCGGCCGGCCCTACGGGCTGGACGTCGTCATGCCCGCGAAGAAGGTCGAGGGCGTGACGGAGGCGGACGTCGAGGCGATGATCCCCGAGGGGCACCGGCAGTTCGTGCGGGAGACCCTCGCCAAGCACGGGGTCCCGGAGCTGGCCGCGGGGGAGCCGTCCGGGTGGCGCATCACCGGCTGGATGGAACAGGTCGCGCGCACCCAGCTCGACGTGGCCTTCGACTACCCGATCAGGCTGCTGGCCAACGCCCTCGGCTCCCCGCCCGCGGACGTCGTAGCCCGCGCCCACGACCGCCGGGTGCTGGTCGCGGCGCTCGCGGGCAGCGCCCGGCACGCCCGCAAACACCGGCAGGCCGGCATCGACATCGTCGTCGCCCAGGGGTACGAGGCCGGTGGCCACACGGGTGAGATCGCCACCATGGTGCTCACGCCGGAAGTCGTCGAGGCGGTCCACCCGTTGCCCGTGCTGGCCGCCGGCGGCATCGGCAGCGGACAGCAGGTGGCGGCCGCGCTCACGCTCGGCGCGCAGGGCGTGTGGCTGGGCTCCGTCTGGCTGACCACCACGGAGGCCGACCTGCACGCGCCCGCCCTCACCCGCAAGCTGCTCGCCGCCGGGTCCGGCGACACCGTCCGCTCCCGTGCCCTCACGGGCAAACCCGCACGCCAGCTCCGTACCGAGTGGACCGACGCCTGGGACGACCCGGCCGGACCCGGCACCCTGCCCATGCCGCTGCAGGGCCTGCTGGTGGCCGAGGCGGTCTCCCGGATCCAGAAGTACGAGGTCGAGCCGTTGCTCGGTACGCCGGTCGGCCAGATCGTCGGCCGGATGAACAGCGAACGCAGCGTCCAGGCCGTCTTCGACGACCTCACCCGCGGCTTCGAGAAGGCCGTGGACCGCATCAACCGCATCGCCGGAAGGAGCGGCCAGTCGTGAGCACACCCCCCGCCGGATTCTGGGCGCAGGCCGCCCAGCAGCCCGACCGCACCGTCCTCGTCGCCCCCGACGGCGAGGAGTGGACCGCCGGACGGCTGAACGGCGCCGCCAACCGGCTCGTGCACGGGCTGCGTGCGGCCGGCCTGCAGCGCGGCGACGCCTTCGCCGCCGTCCTGCCGAACAGCGTCGAGTTCCTCACCGCCTACCTGGCCGCCACGCAGGCCGGCCTCTACCTGGTCCCGGTCAACCACCACCTCGTCGGCCCCGAGATCGCCTGGATCGTCGCCGACTCCGGCGCCAAGGTAATCATCGCCCACGAACGGTTCGCCGCCGCCGCACGCGCCGCCGCCGACGAGGCGGGACTCCCCGCCACCCACCGCTACGCGGTCGGCGCGGCCGACGGCTTCCGGCCGTACGCCGAATTCCTCGACGGACAACCGGTGTCCGTGCCCGGCGGCCGCGAGCTCGGCTGGGTCATGAACTACACCTCCGGCACGACGGGACGCCCACGCGGGATCCGCCGCCCGCTGCCCGGCAAGGCGCCCGAGGAGGCGTACCTGGGCGGCTTCCTCGGCATCTTCGGCATCAAGCCGTTCGACGACAACGTCCACCTGGTCTGCTCACCGCTGTACCACACGGCCGTCCTGCAGTTCGCGGGCGCGTCGCTGCACATCGGGCACCGTCTGGTGCTCATGGACAAGTGGACCCCGGAGGAGATGCTCCGCCTCGTCGACACCCACCGGTGCACGCACACCCACATGGTCCCCACCCAGTTCCACCGCCTGCTCGCCCTCCCCGGCGAGGTGAAGGCGCGGTACGACGTGTCGTCCATGCGGCACGCCATCCACGGCGCCGCGCCCTGCCCGGACCACGTCAAGCGAGCCATGATCGACTGGTGGGGGCACTGCGTGGAGGAGTACTACGCGGCCAGCGAGGGCGGCGGTGCCTTCGCCACCGCCGAGGACTGGCTGAAGAAGCCCGGCACCGTCGGCAGGGCGTGGCCCATCAGCGAGCTCGCGGTCTTCGACGACGACGGCAACCGGCTCCCGCCCGGCCAACTCGGCACGGTCTACATGAAGATGAACACGGGCGGCTTCTCCTACCACAAGGACGAGGCCAAGACCCGCAAGAACCGCATCGGCGACTTCTTCACCGTCGGCGACCTCGGCTACCTGGACGAGGACGGTTATCTGTTCCTCCGCGACCGCAAGATCGACATGATCATCTCCGGCGGGGTGAACATCTACCCGGCCGAGATCGAGTCCGTGCTGCTCTCCCATCCGGCCGTCGCCGACGCCGCCGCCTTCGGCATCCCGCACGACGACTGGGGCGAGGAGGTCAAGGCCGTGGTCGAACCCGTCCCCGGCCACCAGACCGGCCCGGATCTGGCCGCGGCCCTCCTCGCGCACTGCGCCGAGCGGCTCGCCGGCTACAAACGCCCCAGGAGCGTCGACTTCATCGCCGAGATGCCCCGCGACCCCAACGGCAAGCTGTACAAGCGGCGGTTGCGGGATCCGTACTGGGAGGGCCGGACGCGGCCGGTGTGAGCGAAGGGCGTGACGCGGCAGGCCCACGGCTTCACGGGCGACGGCGAGGACGGCTCTCCAGGAACGGGGCGAGACCGGCGGCGTCCGTGCCGATCTTGCGGTAGACGCTGGACAGCAGCTGCCGCACGCCCTGCTCAGTGAGGTGCAGCTCCTTGGCGATGACCGCCACCGGGTGCCCCCGGACGGTCAGTTCGGCGGTACGGCGTTCCTGAGCGGTCAGGGTGTCGGCCTGCGCATAGCGCAGCGGCAGCGGGCGCAACCCGGCCGCCGAGAGTTCCGCCCTGGCCCGGGCGGCGAGCGCCTCGGCCCCGCAATGGACGGCGCCTTCGAGGCCCTGGTACAGCCGATCGGCGGCCTCCTGCAGCCGTCCGTTGCGGGACAGTGCGGCGCCATGGCCGATCTGGGCGCGGGCGAGCTCGTAGGCGGCGGGCGACTGGCCCAGCTGGTCCACGGCCTCCGCGTACAGATCGAGCGTCGCCGGCCCGCCGGTCACCTCGGCGAGGGTGTGCAGTGCCTGGCCGGTGATCGAGGCGGCGCCGAAGTGCCGGGCGCGCCGCACCGCCTCCTGGGCGTGGCGGATGGCCGCTTCCGGGTCGGTGGGAGTGAGCGCGGAGGCGAGCCGCAGCTGCCACGGACACCAGGCCGGGTTCCGCCAGGCCCGGCTGTCCAGCCAGTCCCCGACCGAGGACAGCAGCGGGGCCGCCTCGGCGTGCCGCCCCTCCGCCAGGAGCAGTTCCGCGTACACGGTGCGCGGGTCGGGATAGATGACGGCGTTCGGAGCCGTCGCGCCGAAGCGGTGCTCGTCGGCGAGTACGCGCGCCTCGGCGATCCGCCCACGGGCCAGCAGGATCTGGATCAGGATGCCGACGCCGTACCACTGGGCGGCCACGACCCCCTCCACCCTGTCGGCGATGCGCAGGCCTTCCCGGACCAGATCCTCGGCTTCCGCCAGGCAGCCGCGGTGGTAGCGGACGTAGCCGGCGATGGTCTGGCCGAATGCCAGGTGGGAGCCGTGCCAGCCCTTGCGCGTGCACTCGGCGATGCCCTTCTCGAACAACTCCTCGGCCCGACGCGGCTGGTCGCCGTACATGAACACCAGCGCGACCGAAAGGGGCACCTCGAAGCCCCGGTTCTCGTCGGTCCAGCTCATGCCGCCTCGGAGGGACTTCTCCGCGTAGGTGAGGGCGGTCTGTCGCGGCTCGCCGCGCAGCACGGCGTCCCAGGCCCGCAGTCCCAGGATGTAGCGCTCCTCCAGGCTGCGACCGGGCAGCTGCGCGGCGAGCCGCGCCAGTGTCCGGGAGCGGGCGGGCGAGTCGGGATCGTCGGCGCGCATCGTGCTCCAGACGAACTGATCCGCCTGCATGCGCAGTTTGACGCGCGGGTTCGTGGCCTGCCGTGCCTCCTCGGCGGCCACGGTCACGGCCTCGGCCAGCTGGTCGGTATGGGCCAGCGCCGTCGTCAGCCGGTAGACGATGGAGGCGCGCAGATCGGGGTCGACATCGGGTTCGGCCAGCGCCTGGCGGAGATACCGCACGGTGGCCGTGGGCTCGATCAGGAACGTGGCGCAGGCGAGCTCGTGCAGGACCGCGGCACGGTCCTCCGGAAGGGGAGGCTCCTGCAGCGCACGGGTCAGCAGCCGCCGGGCGGCCTCGGTGGCCCCGGCGCGAAGGTACTCGCGAGCGGCCTCGCGCAGACACTCGACCGTCTCGGGACTGCCCTCGCAGGGCACCTCCAGCAGATGCCGGGCGGCGACGGTGGGGCCGTATCCCGCGGTGAGGACGGCCACCGCGGCCGCGTTGTGCAGCCCGGCCCGGAAACCGGTGCGGATGGACCGGTAGATCGTCGTGGCGATCAGCGGGTGAACGAACTCGAGCTCGCCCTCGGGCCCATGGCCGTCGGCGAGGATCCGGGCCGCGCGCAACTGCTGGGTCGCCTCGGCGGTGGCCTCGTCGCCGAGCACCGCGATGGTCGCGGCGAGCTGTGGCGGGAAGGGCGAACCCAGTACGGCCGCGGTGTGTGCGAAGCGAACGGTCGCGGTGCCGAGCCGTTCCAGACGCTCGATCAGTCCCGGGCCCTTGATCGCCGCGGCGAGCTCACGCATCGCGGGCAGCTCGTCCTGGGTGCCGCTCAGTTTCCGTTCGGCGAGCCCGATGGCGAGCTCCACCGTCTCGAAGGGGCTTCCGCCGGTGGCCGACCAGCATTCCTTGCAGAACACGTCCTCGGCCGACGCCCCGACTTCCTTCCGGATGATCTGCCTCACGCCCTCCACGGTCAGATGAGCGAGGTCGCGCGGGCGGTCTCCGTGACGTCCGACGAGCGCGCGGAGTCCGTCCGCCTCGGGCGGCAATTCGTCGGGCCGGTAGGAGACCACGACGAGCAGGGGAAGATCATCGACGCGGGACGCGAAGGAGACGAACCAGCTCAGGGATTCGGCGTCCGCCCAGTGCAGGTCGTCCAGGAACAGGACGACGGGCGCCTTCTTCATGGTGAGGCGCGTCATGACCCAGTCGAGACCCTCGCGCACCCCGGTCGGGTCCGGTGCGGGGGCGGGGCCCCTGGCTTCGAGGCCGAGCACGGCGGCCATGACGTCGTACCAGCTTCCCAGGAAGGCGCGGAGCTCCGCCCCCTCCATCCTCGCCAGCAAGGGCTGCACCAACTGGCGCACCACACGGAACGCCGACCCCTGTTCCTTCTCCCCGCCTCGGCCCGACAGCACGGTGAATCCGGCTGCCGCGGCCCGGTCACGTGCTTCCGTGATGAGTGCCGTCTTGCCCAGTCCCGCCGGTCCGCTGAAGGCGAGCAGCCCCCTGCGCCTGGCTCGCGGCACGCCATCCGTGGTGCGTCGCAGCTCCCGGAACGCGGCGTCGAGGGCCTGGAGTTCGCCTCGGCGCTCGATCAATGTCCGTTGCTCCGGGACCGGGTGCCGCGGCTCCGTCGCCATGTGCCGTACCGCCTTCTGTCGCTCGGCTCGGGAGCCGAGCGTACGCCCCATCCAGGTGAGGAAGGCCGGATTGGGCCCCATAGGGTGAATCACGAAGTGCCGGTGGGAGAATGTCCGCCCATGGGGTAGAACCCAGGGATGGACACCTCCCGGTGGCGCTGTCACCGGAGCATCCCAGGAGGCCTACGGCACGGCAGGCACCGATGCCACATCCGCGTAGCGAGGCACGGTGCGGGACCAGTCGTAGCACCCGCGGATCCAGCCGATCATGCCCTCCACGTAACCGGCGGCCGCGGGGCTCAACTCCGGTTCGATCTGCTCGTGGAGCTGCTGGAACTCCTCGATCGTGTCGTTGATCTGCCGGACGGCCAGGAGGACGGCGGCCTGCAGAGAGCACCGCTGTTCGCGCTGGTGGGCCAGGGCCAGGTTGATCACCTCGCCGGCGCGCTGTTCCTTCACCGCGGAGAACAGGTCGGCCGTCCACACCGCGGCGTCGGCCGACAGGCGGCTCAGTCGCCGCAGGCCGGGATGGTGGACCTCGGCAGCGGTCAATTCGCGTGGCTGGGCGGCCTCGTACAAGGGGTAGAACGGCTCGACGCCCGCGGTCAGCGACCGTATCGAGGTGCAGTCCCCGGTCCGCAGGAGGCGGGGCTGGGTCTGGGCCACCGCTTCGTACAGCAGGCCGTGTACGTATTCACGGCTCTTCCAGGCCCACCGCGCGGCCTGCGCGGGTGTGCTCCGTTCCCGTACCTGCCGGTGGAGATCGGCCAGGGCCGCTCCCAGCGGAGTGCTGGGCCTCCGGCCGTCCCGCAGGATCTCGACGCTCTCGCACAGCATGGGCAGCAGCCTGTCCGGAGAGCGCCGGCCGACGTCCTCCGCGAGGTCGTCGAAGATGAACTGATAGGCGATCTGGTGGGCCACGATGTGCAGCAGACCGGCATCGACGGTGGGACTGGTGCAGCGCGCGAGTTCGGCGGGGCGCGTGCGGGCGATCATCGCGGGCACACCCGGTCCGCCGGTCAGTCCCCACTTTCCCAGCCATGCATCGACTTCGGCCGCCATTCCCGACCCACAGGGGTTGCGACGGAACGGGAAAGGCATGTGGAGGTTGGCGTCGATCAGGTCCCGGAGGCTGGAGACCGGCATCCCGTCGGGTGGGCCCAGCGTGATTTCCTCATGTGTGGTCGACAACGTGGTCACCCGCCGTTCGGGAATCCGACGCGCGAGGCGCGGCCGCTGCTTGTGGACGGGCCTCGCAGGCCATGATCAGCGCACGCGGCCCCATGGTGATCCCGGGGCGCGGCGGCCGTTCGACGTACCCCGGCAGATGACGCAGCCGCCAGTGGCCGGCGATGGTCGCCAGCGCCAGGACGGCCTCCACCGTGGCGAACTCGTCACCGAGGCATTTACGGCTGCCCGCGGAGAACGGCATCATCGCGCGGCGCTGCGCGACGGCGGGCACCCCCGGCAGCCAGCGGTCCGGGTCGAAGCGCTCGGGGTCGGGGAACGACGCGGGATCGTGGTGCAGGAGGTAAGGGCTGTACAGGATGGTGGCCCCCGCGGGCAGACGGCACCCGGCGAGTTCCGTCTCCCTGGTGGCCACGCGGGTGAAGAGCCAGCCGGGGGACGAGTGGCGCAGCGTCTCGGAGACGACGCAGCGGGTGTACACGAGGTGCGGCAGGTCGTCGGGACCGGGCCGTCGGCCTCCGGCGAGGACGGAGTCGAGCTCGGCGTGCAGGCGGCGCTCCGCCTCCGGATGACGGGCCAGCAGGCTGAAGGCGCCGGCCAGGCACAGTGCCTGCGTCTCGGCGCCCGTGAGCAGCAGCGTGATCAGGTGGTCGTGGACCTCCTGGTCGGTGATGGCCGGTGCCCCGCCGTCGCCGCGCGCGGCCGCCAGCAGGGTCCCCAGCACGTCGTCGCGGTCGGCACCCCGGCGCCGCTGCGCGATCGCCGCGTCGATGATCGCGTGCAGACGGGAGAGCGCGCGCCGGTACCGGCGGTTGGCGGGTGTGGGGAGGCGGAAGAGGACGTCGATCGGTACGACCGTGCGCACGAACAGGCCGCGGACGACGTCGGTGAGACAGTCCCGGACCTCTGCGGTCGTGGTGTCGTCCAGCGTGTCGGAGAGGAGGACCCGGCTGATCACACGTGTCGAAAGCGCCATCATCGCCTCGGTGACGGGAACCGCCTGCCCCACCGGCCACGCCCGGCACACCGACTCGGCCTCTTCGGTGACGAGGTCCGCGTAGGCGGTGACGTGGGAGGGACGGAAGGCGGGTTGGAGCAGCCTGCGCTTGTCCCGGTGCGCCGGCTGGCGGCAGGTGACGAGACCGTCCCCCATCAGCTTCCCGAGCCTGTCGTACAGCGGTCCACCCTTGTCGAAGGTGCGCGGATCCATGAGTACCTCGTGGGCCAGCTCCGGGTGGCACACCATCCAGGCGCGCTGGGGGCCCAGCCGTATCTCGACCAGGTCCCCGTGCGCGGGCAAAGAACTCAGAAACGCCAGCGGCCGACGGTAGAAGGCGATACCGTGGCCGAGGAGTGGGAATATGCCGGGAGCAGTACCTGTCGTCCACGTTCGTTCTTGTTCAGCCACAGCACGGCTCATGGATACCTCCTGCTCGATGTGACGCTTACATGGGTGCATCTGCGGTGCATCTGCTTCGGACGTGATCTCAACATGTCCTGCCCAAGTTCATCGTTGCTCGGTGTCCAAAAACCTTTCTCCACAGGGGCGCACGGAAGCACGCGGAAGCAGAAGTCGTATGCGCCGAACGATTGTTGCCGCCCCTCGTGCTTGACCTCTCTCCCCGCCCGACCGAGGATCATGAGTCATGACGCAGGGACACGGCAGCACGGTCGACGGGGTGCTGCGGCGCAGCGCCCGACGCACCCCGGCGCGGGTCGCGGTGGAGTACGGCGCGCGCAGCTGGACGTACGAGGAGCTCGACGCCGCCGTCTCCCGCGCGGCCTCCGTGCTGCTCGCGCAGGGCCTCGCCCCCGGCGACCGGGTCGCCGCCTTCGGGCACAACTCCGACGCCTACCTGATCGCCTTCCTCGCCTGCGCCCGGGCGGGCCTGGTGCACGTGCCGGTCAACCAGAACCTCGCCGGCGACGACCTGGCGTACCTCGTCGGCCAGTCCGGAAGCACCCTGGTCCTCGCCGACCCGGCGCTCGTCGGCCGACTCCCCGACGGCGTACGGGTGCTGCCGCTCAGGGACGGTGAGGACTCGCTCCTCGGCCGGCTTGCGCACGCTGCGCCGTACGACGGTCCCGAGCCCCGCACCGAGGACCTGGTGCAGCTGCTGTACACCTCCGGTACGACCGCCCTGCCCAAGGGCGCGATGATGACCCACCGGGCCCTGGTGCACGAGTATCTGAGCGCGATCACCGCCCTGGACCTGAGCGCCGGCGACCTTCCGGCGCACGCGCTGCCGCTGTACCACTCGGCCCAGATGCATGTGTTCCTGCTGCCCTACCTCGCCGTCGGGGCCACCAACGTCATCCTGGACGGGCCCGACGGGGACCGGCTGTTCGACCTGATCGAGGCCGGCCGCGTGGACAGCCTGTTCGCGCCGCCCACGGTGTGGATCGGCCTGGCCAACCGGCCCGACTTCGCCACCCGCGACCTCGAAGGACTGCGCAAGGCGTACTACGGCGCGTCGATCATGCCCGTGCCCGTCCTGCAGCGGCTGCGGGAAAGCCTGCCGCGGCTCGCCTTCTACAACTGCTTCGGGCAGAGCGAGATCGGCCCGCTGGCCACGGTGCTGGGCCCCGACGAGCACGAGGGCCGGCTGGACTCCTGCGGCCGGACGGTGCTGTTCGTGGACGCCAGGATCGTGGACGACCGGGGCGAGGACGTGCCCGACGGCACGCCCGGCGAGATCGTCTACCGCTCACCGCAGTTGTGCGAGGGCTACTGGGACAAGCCGCAGGAGAGCGCCGAGGCCTTCCGGGACGGCTGGTTCCACTCCGGCGACCTCGCGGTGCGTGACGCCGACGGCTACTTCACGATCGTGGACCGGGTGAAGGACGTCATCAACTCCGGCGGTGTCCTGGTGGCGTCACGCCAGGTGGAGGACGCCCTGTACACCCATGAGTGCGTCGCCGAGGCCGCCGTGGTCGGACTGCCGGACGAGCGGTGGATCGAGGCCGTCACGGCGATCGTCGTCCCGCGCGGCGAGGTGACCGAGGACCAGCTCATCACGCATGTGAAGGAGAAGCTCGCGCCCTTCAAGGCCCCCAAGCGGGTGCTGTTCGTCGACGAGTTGCCGCGCAACGCCAGCGGGAAGATCCTCAAGCGCGAGCTGAGAGACCGCTTCAGCGGCTAGCCGAGCCCTTCGCGGGCAGCAGCGCGTCGGCCAGCGCCCGCCAGTGCGGCAGCGCCGAACCGCCCGGCTGCACCCCGATCACCTGCACGGCCACGTGGTCGGCGCCCGCGTCCACGTGCCCGTGCAGCTTGCGGGCGACCGTGTCCGGGTCGCCCCAGAAGACGAGGTCGTCCACGAACCGGTCGCTGCCGCCGCCGGAGAGGTCGGCATCGGTGTAGCCGAGCCGGCGGAACTTGGCGACGTTGTACGGGGTTCCGAGGTAGCCGTGCAGGTGCTCGCGCGCCAGGGAGCGGGCCCGGACCGGATCGGTCTCGAACAGCACGGCATGCTCGGCGGCCAGGAAGGCCTCCGGCCCTAGGATCTCCCGCGCCTGTGCGGTGTGGGCCGTGTTCACGTGGTAGGTCTGGGCGCCTGCGGCGCGTTCGCGGGCCAGCTCCAGCATCTTGGGGCCGTATGCGGCCAGCAGGCGCCGTACCGGCTCTGCCGGGAGGGGGCCGGGAGTGTCCATGGCGTCCAGCTCGTCGAGGTACGCGGCCATCGCGGCGAGGGGCTTGACCCCCGGGCGCGGCTGCCCGCCGAAGCCCAGACCGAGCACGTGCCGTCCCGGGTAGGCGTCCGCGAGCAGCAGAGCGGCTCCGTGCGTCCAGCGGGCCTCCCGGGACCAGATCCGCGCGATGCCGTTCACGACGCTGAGCCGTCGCGTGGAAGCGAGCAGATAGCCGGCGTGCGTGAACGCGTCCCGCCCGAGCAACTCGGGGATCCACACGGCTCGCCAGCCCAGGTCCTCCAGCTCCTGGACGGAGTCCCGGACGAGCCCGGCCGGCTGGTGCTCGAAGTCGAAGGTGTAGATCCCGAACGTACCGAGGTCCAGGTCGTTCTTCCCGGTCATGGTGTCGCTCCCCGTGCGTCGGTTCGATGCGATGATTCGGAATATCGCAGATTGACGATATGAGTGCAAGCGGTGGTCGACCCCGGCAGTGCCCGTGGTCAGGACGTCCGGGCTAGAGGGTCTGCGCCAGCTCCCTGACCAGATCGGCGATGCGCTGTTCGTCCCGCTTGTAGTGGGTCCACTTGCCCACGCGCGTCGCCCGGACCAGACCCGCGCGCTGGAGTTCCGCCAGGTAGGCCGACACGGTCGACTGCGCCAGTCCCGCCTTGGCCTGGATGTGGCTCACGCACACACCGACCTCGGCCGGATCGGCGATGGCCGCCTCCATCGGGAAGTGCCGCTCGGGCTCGCGCAGCCAGCGAAGCATCTGCAGCCGCATCGGATTGGACAGCGCCCGCAGCGCGTTGACCAGGTCGGGGTCCGGGATGGGGGCGGCGTCCGTCATGCCTCCGGAGTATAGGCACCCGGCGACGTTTCGGGGTACGTCGATACGATCCGGGGGTCGGCCCGCGTCCTCGGGCACAGGTCCACGATCCCGTGGTGCGCCGGGTACCGGTCGCCGGCGTGACGCGCGGGACCGATGAGCAGGGTCTGCGGCGGTCTGCGGCGATCAGCCCGGTTGCGGGCCGAAGGCCTTCAGGAACCGGTCCCGGAAGCTGTCCATCGGCCAGACGGGGGCGTTCGCCGCGGGCTTCAGGCCCTCCGTCCAGCCCCAGCCGGAGATCCGGTCCAGCACCTTGGGATCGTGGGCGACGACGGTGACCGGGACGTCCCTGCGGGGGCTGTTCCCGGTGACGGTCGGCACCGGCTGGTGGTCGCCCAGGAAGACCAGGACGGTGTTCTGGTTGCCGTAGCGCCGCAGCCATCCGACGAGACTGTTCAGCGAGTACTCGATGGAGGTGCGGTACTCGGCGCGCACGCTCTCCGGGCTCTGCCAGACGTCGCTCTCCGACTTGCCCGCACGCCTGATCCGCTGGAAGACCGAGCCGTCGCCCAGTTTCGCCCAGTCGACCGTGCGGGGCAACGGTGCCCAGGGATAGTGGCTGGAGGTGAGGATGATCTCCGCCATGAGCGGGCCCCGGCCCCGCCTCCCGAACTCCCGCCGCTGGAACGTCTGCAGGGTGAACTGGTCCGGCACCTGCGACCAGCCGAAGTCCGGGCCGTGATAGTCGAGGTGGTGGCCGTCGTAGATGTGGTCGAGGCCGAAGAAGCGGCCCTCCGGCCAGGCCACCAGCACCCCCGGCACGACCCCGACCGTGCGCCAGGCGCCGGTCCTGCGGAACGCCCCGGTGAGGGTGGTGCGGTCGCTGGAGGTGAGGGTGCGGAAGCGCTGCTGGTTGCTGATCCACAGCCCGGACAGGAACGTCGAGTGGGCCAGCCAACTGCCGCCACCGGTCACCGGCGAGCGCAGCCAGCCGCTGCGTGCCCGGAATCCGGTGGCCTCGAGGGTGTCGTTGCCCGCCTTCAGGACCGCGTCGATCCGCGGGGCCATCGCGGGATCCTCGATCGCCGAGCGGCCGTAACTCTCGACGAAGGTGAACAGCACGTCCTTGCCGCGCAGGCCGGTCAGCAACCGGTCGCGCGGCGTGCGGGCGAAGGCGTCGTGGGCGGCCTGGCGCCGGAAGAGCCGGGCGTCCGCGAGGGAGGCGCGGACCTGTTTGGCGCGGTCGCCGAGGAGGTCCGCGTCGAGGGTCGAGGCGACGGACGCGCCGCCGGTCTGCAGGCCGAGCACGACACATGTGACCCATGCGGTGCTCAGTGCCAGGACTGCCCCGACGGCGCGGGCGCGGTGCCGGGCCAGCAGGGCGGCCAGCCGGACCGTCGCACCCGCGGTCAGGGCGGGGACCACGACCGCCAGCAGCACGGCACCTGCGATGGCGAACAGCTCGCCGGTGCGGCCGGAGGTCTCCCGCAGATAGTCGGCCGTGTTGCCCAGCAGACCCCAGTCCAGCACCGGGTCGAAGGGGCGGTACAACACCGTGTAGAAGCCGATGTCCAGGCATTTGAGCAATGTGACCAGCCCGATCAGCACGCCGATGGCCACCGCACCGGCCCGCCTCGCCCGGGGCGGGAGCACCAGCAGCACGGCGGCGACGAGGATGCCCTCGGCCGGCAGCCGTACGAACGCGGCCGGGCCGAGACTGTCCGGCTGGTCCGGCAGCAGCAGCGCCACGACCAGCAGGGCGACGGCGAGCACGCCCGAGCCCACGACCACACACCGCGCGATGCGAGCACGCCTGCCGGTCGGCCGGGCCTCGGCGACGAGGTCCCGCGGGAAGCGGGCACGCCTGTCGGTCGCCCGGGCCTCGGCGACGAGCTCCTGGACGATGCGGGTGCGCCTGCCGGTCGGCCGGACCTTTGCGGCGAGGTCCCGCGCGATGCGAGCGAGCCCGCCGAGTGGGCCGGTCACGGGGTTGGGCCCCCGCGCGACTCGGGCCCGCTCCCTGGGCCGACCGGATGCCGCGGGTGCGTCCGCCTTCCGAGCAGCGCAAGCGCCGCCTTCCCCCGACCCACCTGGGCTCCCCGTCCGGACCGGCCTGGCGAACCCCGGGGTTCCGGTGGGCTGGGTAGGTGCCTCGCCCCCGGTCGGTCCGGCAGGCGCCCGGCTTCCGGCTGGCCGGGCAGGCCCCCCGTTTCCGGCTGGCCCGGCAGGTGCCTCGTTCCCGGTGGGCCGGGCAGGTGCCTCGCCCTCGGTCGGCCCGGCAGGCCCCCGGCTTCCGGCTGGCCGGGCAGGCGCCCCACCCCCCGTCCGTCCGGTGGGACCCCCGGCGTCCGTCGGCTCGTTGTTCGTCTCGTCTGCGCTGCCCGGCAGGTGACTAGGCGTGTGGTGAGACACCCGTGATCCTTCCGTGCGTGACCGGTGCCGGTCCGTAGGGCCGGGATCGCGTCGCTCGTCCGACCGACAGTCACCCAACGTAGTCGAGAGATGCCGATCGTGCGCACGGAGTGGTCCTGCTGGGTGGTGGGGCGGCGGGAGGCCCCCCGGTCGCTACCGCCGGTCGGCCGCCACCGCCACCTCCCGCGCCCACCGGTAGTCGGCCTTCCCGCTCGGCGACCGCTGGATGGAGTCGGTGACCACCAGCTGACGGGGCACCTTGTAGCCGGCCAGCCGGGTGCGGCAGTGGTGCTGGATGTCGGCCAGCGAGGGATGCGACGCGCCCTCGCGCAGCTGCACCACGGCTGCCACATGGTTGCCCCAGGTCGCGTCCGGGACCCCGGCGACCAGCGCGTCGTACACATCCGGATGTGCCTTGAGCGCCTGCTCGACCTCCTCCGGATAGACCTTCTCCCCGCCCGTGTTGATGCACTGCGAGCCCCGGCCGAGGACGGTGACGACGCCGTCCTCGTCGACCGTCGCCATGTCGCCGAGCAGCACCCAGCGCTCGCCGTCCTTCTCGAAGAAGGTCTCGGCGGTCTTCCGCGCGTCGTTGTAGTAGCCGAGCGGGACGTGCCCGCACTGGGCGACCCGGCCGATCTCGCCCACGGCGACCGGCGCGTGCGTCACGGGATCCACCACACGCGTGCGGGAGTTGACCCTCAGGCGGAAGCCGCGCTCGGGACCCGAGTCCTCCGTCGCCGTCCCGTTGAAGCCCGACTCGGAGGAGCCGAAGTTGTTGAGCAGCACGGCGTTCGGCACCAGCTCGGCGAACTGCCGGCGCACCGTCTCCGACATGATCGCGCCCGACGAGGACACGCTGAACAGGGCCGAGCAGTCCGTGCCCTTCAGCGGCCCGCTCAGCGCGTCGATCAGCGGCCGGAGCATGGCGTCGCCGACCAGCGACATGCTGGTGACCCTCTCCTTCTCGACGGTCCGCAGCACCTCCTCCGGCACGAACTTGCGGTGCAGGACGACGCGTTGGCCGAAGTTGAAGCCGATGAACGCCGTGAGCGTGGACGTGCCGTGCATCAGCGGGGGAGTGGGGAAGAAGGTGATGCCGGAGCCGCCGGCGGCGACCCGCTCGGCCAGCTCCTGCGGTGTCTTCACCGGCACCCCGGTCGGCGCGCCGCCGCCCAGGCCCGCGAAGAAGAGGTCCTCCTGGCGCCACATCACACCCTTGGGCATGCCCGTCGTGCCGCCGGTGTAGATGATGAACTGGTCGTCCCCGGAGCGGGCCGGGAAGCCCCGCCCGGGCGAGCCGGCCGACTCGGCCCCGGCGAACGGCACCGCCCCGGGCACCGCGTCCGTCTCCGCGCCCACCCGCAGCAGATGCCGCAGCCGGGGCGCCCGCGGCAGCGCGCCCGTCACCCGGCCCGCGAACTCGGCGTCGAAGACCAGGGCGACCAGGTCGGCGTCCCGGTAGAGGTAGACCAACTCATCTTCCACGTAACGGTAGTTGACGTTGACCGGGACGATCCGCGCCTTGAGGCAGGCCAGTACCGTCTGCAGGTACTCGACGCCGTTGTACAGGTGCAGGCCCAGGTGTTCCCCGGGCCGTACCCCGCTGCCGAGGAGGTGGTGGGCGATGCGGTTGGCGGCCGCGTCCAGCTCCGCGTAGGTCAGGCGGCGCTCCGCACCGGTGCCGGGATGGTCGACGTACACGAGCGCCTCGCGGTCCGGGACCACGTCGACGACGGACTCGAACAGGTCGGCAAGGTTGTACTCCACCGCTCCTCCTGACCCCGCGCTCCGACGGGCAAAGGCGCCTCAGCCGGTTCGCCGGTCATCAGAGCAAAGCGCGCGGCAAGTGGGAAGGGCCCGCGCCAATAAATCTGACTGGGTGTCAGAAAACCCTTGAAGTGCTCCCCTGCCTCCTGCAACCTGTTCTCGTTCTCACCGAGGGGAGAAAGCCCATGAGCGGGACGGAACACCTCACCGTGCGGCGCGAGGGCGCCACACTGGTGCTCACGCTCAACCGGCCCGACGCCAGGAACGCGCTCTCGCTTCCGATGCTGGTCGGCCTGTACGACGGCTGGCTCGAGGCCGACGCCGACGACGACGTCCGCTCGATCGTGCTCACCGGGGCCGGCGGCTCCTTCTGTGCCGGCATGGACCTGAAGGCACTGGCCGGGAACGGCATGCTGGGGGAGCACTACCGCGACCGGCTCAAGGCCGACCCCGACCTGCACTGGAAGGCGATGCTGCGCCACCATCGCCCCCGCAAGCCGGTCGTCGCCGCCGTCGAGGGGTACTGCGTCGCGGGCGGCACCGAGATCCTCCAGGGCACCGACATCCGCATCGCGGGCGAGTCCGCGACCTTCGGCCTGTTCGAGGTCAGGCGCGGCCTGTTCCCGATCGGCGGCTCCACCGTCCGGCTGCAGCGCCAGATCCCGCGCACCCACGCCCTGGAGATGCTGCTCACCGGACGGCCGTACAGCGCCCAGGAGGCCGCCGGCATCGGGCTGATCGGCCATGTCGTCCCCGACGGCACCGCCCTCCGCAAGGCCCTGGAGATCGCGGAGCAGATCAACGCCTGCGGCCCGCTCGCCGTAGAGGCGGTGAAGGCGTCGGTCTACGAGACCGCCCAGATGACGGAGACCGACGGCCTCGCGGCCGAACTCGTGCGCGGCTGGCCGGTCTTCGACACCGCCGACGCCAAGGAAGGCGCCCGCGCCTTCGCGGAGAAGCGGCCCCCCGTCTACAAGCGAGCCTGAGCCGCCGAAGGAGTCCCCAGGATGCCCGAAGTCCTCAAAGCCCCCCTCGTCGTCGAGTTCCCCTTCACCCGCTCCCTGGGTCCCGTCCAGAGCGCCTTCCTCACCGGCCTGCGCGAACGCGTCGTCCTCGGGGTGCGGACCGGCGACGGACGGGTGCTCGTCCCGCCCGTGGAGTACGACCCCGTCACCGCCGAGGAGATCCGCGACCTGGTGGAGGTCGCCCCCACGGGCACGGTCACCACCTGGGCGTGGAACCACGAGCCGCGCCGTGGCCAGCCCCTCGTCACCCCCTTCGCCTGGGCCCTGGTCCGGCTCGACGGCGCCGACACGGCCCTGCTGCACGCCCTGGACGCGCCCGGCCCCGACGCCGTCCGCACCGGCATGCGGGTGCGCGTCCGCTGGGCCCGCGAGCGCACCGGCGCCATCACCGACATCGCCTGCTTCGAGCCGTACGACGGAGAACCAGGGCAACCGGACGGCCACACGGGTGAGTTCGGCGACCCGGTCACCGGGATCGTCGCCCCGGCCCGCCTCGACTACACCTACTCACCCGGCCGTGCGCAGTCCGCCTACATCGACGCCTTGTCCGGGCGGCGGACCGTCGGCGAACGCTGCCCTTCCTGCCGCAAGGTGTACGTCCCGCCGCGGGGCGCGTGCCCCACCTGCGGCGTGGCCACGGAGGAACGGGTCGAGGTGGGCCCCCGCGGCACGGTCACCACCTTCTGCATCGTGAACATCAAGGCGAAGAACCTCGACATCGAGGTCCCCTACGTCTACGCGCACATCGCCCTCGACGGCGCCGACCTCGCCCTGCACGCCCGGATCGGCGGCATCCCCTACGACCAGGTGCGCATGGGCCTGCGCGTCGAGCCCGTGTGGACCGAGGGCGCCCGCTACCCCGACCACTACCGGCCCACCGGCGAGCCCGACGCCGACTACGACACCTACAAGGAGCTGCTGTGACCCGGGAGATCGCGGTCGTCGCCTTCGCCCAGACCGACCACCGGCGCTCCACCGAGGAGTCCTCCGAGGTCGAGATGCTCATGCCGGTCCTCCACGAGGTGCTCGCGCAGACCGGCCTCAGGACCGCCGACATCGGCTTCACCTGCTCCGGCTCCAGCGACTACCTCGCCGGACGCGCCTTCTCCTTCACCCTCGCCCTGGACGGCGTCGGCGCCTGGCCGCCGATCTCCGAGTCGCACGTCGAGATGGACGGCGCCTGGGCGCTGTACGAGGCCTGGACCAAGCTGCTCACCGGCGACGCGGACACCGCGCTCGTGTACTCCTACGGCAAGTGCTCGCCCGGCTCGGTGCGGGATGTGCTGACCCGCCAGCTCGACCCGTACTACGTGGCGCCCCTGTGGCCCGACGCGGTGGCCCTCGCCGCGCTCCAGGCGCAGGCCCTCATCGACGCCGGCGGCACCGACGAACCCGCGCTCGCCGCCGTCGGCGCCCGCAGCCGGGCTGACGCGGAAGCCAACCCGCACGCCCAGCTCAAGGGCCTCGTACCGGACGGCGGCTACGTCGTACGGCCGCTGCGCACCGGCGACTGCCCGCCCGTCTCGGACGGTGCCGCCGCGGTGATCCTCGCCGCCGGGGACCGGGCCCGTGAGCTGTGCGCGCGGCCCGCCTGGATCCGGGGCATCGACCACCGCATCGAGGCGCACGGGCTCGGCGTCCGCGACCTCACCGACTCGCCCTCCGCCCGGCTGGCCGCCGAGCGGGCCGGCGCCTTCGAACGGCCGGCCGACACCGCCGAGTTGCACGCGCCGTTCAGCTCGCAGGAGGTGGTGCTGCGCAGGGCGCTCCGCCTCGGCGACGACGTCCGCGTCAATCCCTCCGGCGGGGCGCTGGCCGCCAACCCGGTCATGGCCGCCGGACTCATCCGCATCGGCGAGGCCGCCGCCCGCATCCACCGCGGGGCGTCCGACCGCGCCCTGGCCCACGCCACGTCCGGCCCGTGCCTGCAGCAGAACCTGGTCGCCGTACTCGAAGGGGATCCACGATGAGCAAGGAGCCCGTGGCCGTCGTAGGGATCGGCCAGACCAAGCACGTGGCCGCCCGCCGGGACGTCTCGATCGCCGGACTCGTCCGCGAAGCGGCCCGCAGGGCGCTGGAGGACGCGGAGCTGGCCTGGGCCGACATCGACGCGGTCGTCATCGGCAAGGCGCCCGACTTCTTCGAGGGCGTGATGATGCCCGAGCTGTACCTGGCCGACGCCCTCGGCGCCGTGGGCAAGCCCATGCTGCGGGTGCACACCGCCGGCTCGGTCGGCGGATCCACCGCGCTGGTGGCCGCCAACCTGGTCGCCGCCCGTGTCCACGGCACGGTCCTCACCCTCGCCTTCGAGAAACAGTCCGAGTCGAACGCGATGTGGGGCCTGTCCCTGCCCATTCCCTTCCAGCAGCCCCTGCTCGCCGGAGCGGGTGGCTTCTTCGCCCCCCATGTGCGCGCCTACATGCGGCGCAGCGGCGCCCCCGACACCGTCGGCGCGCTCGTCGCCCACAAGGACCGGCGCAACGCCCTGAAGAACCCCTACGCCCACCTCCACGAGCACGACATCACCCTGGAGAAGGTGATGGCGTCCCCCATGCTGTGGGACCCCATCCGCTACTCCGAGACCTGCCCGTCCTCCGACGGCGCCTGCGCGATGATCCTCACCGACCGGGCCGGCGCCGCGCGCGCCCCCCGCCCGCCCGCCTGGATGCTGGGCGGCGCGATGCGCAGCGAACCGACCCTGTTCGCGGGCAAGGACTTCGTCTCCCCGCAGGCCGGCAAGGACTGCGCCGCCGACGTCTACCGCCAGGCCGGCATCGCCGACCCGCGCCGGGACATCGACGCCGTCGAGATGTACGTGCCCTTCTCCTGGTACGAGCCCATGTGGCTGGAGAACCTGGGCTTCGCCGCCGAGGGCGAGGGCTGGAAGCTCACCGAGTCCGGGGTGACCGCACTCGACGGGGACCTGCCCGTCAACATGTCGGGCGGCGTGCTGTCCACCAACCCCATCGGCGCCTCCGGCATGATCCGCTTCGCCGAGGCGGCCCTCCAGGTCCGCGGCCAGGCCGGCGAACACCAGGTGGACGGCGCTCGCAGGGTGCTCGGGCACGCTTACGGCGGCGGCTCGCAGTTCTTCTCCATGTGGCTCGTGGGAGCGCTGCCGCCGGACTCCTGAAAGTCCTCCCCACGTGGCCTGTTGGGCGTCGTGAGCGGTCGCTAGGCTGAGCCGCGGACGACGAACCGGGAGGAGCACGGACGTGGCCGAGACCACCATCCAGCACAAGCCGCTCGCGGGCTGGGACAAGCCGGAGCTGGACCTCAGCAAGGCCGAGTGGCAGTCCAGCAGCCGAGGGCTGGGCGATGTCCAGATCGCCTTCGTCGAGGGCTTCATCGCGATGCGCAACAGCGGCCGTCCGGAAGGCCCCTCCCTGATCTTCACTCCGGCGGAGTGGGGTGCCTTCGTCTCCGGAGCCAGGGAAGGAGAGTTCGACCTCACCTGACCCGCACCCGAGCCGGCCCGGTGGCGGGACCGCCGCCACCGGTGCGCGACCCGGCGCCTCCCGGGCACCGGCAGCCGGACCGGGGGTGTTCGGGCCGGATTTCGGGACACGCGATCAGCAGCGCCCGGCCGGGGCCGATGCCTGCGTCAGGCTGGCCCCAGCACAGGGGGAAGGTCGTGTTCCGAAAGGTGAGGGACGATGAGCACTGCGCCGGTCATCGCCGCGGTCGACGGTTCGGACGACAGTCTGCGCGCGCTGGAGTGGGCCTTCGACGCCGCCCGCCGTCGCGCCGCTCCGCTACGGGTGGTGCACGTACGGCAGTACGCCGCCTGGGGCCAGGCCGACGTGCTGATCGCCGGGCCGCCCGAGGCGGGGGGTGACCCGGTCCTGGACGACGTGCACGCCCGGCTCGCGGGCCGCGGCCCGCAGCCCGTCGTCGAGTACGTCGCCCTGGAGGGCGTCCCGGGTGCCGTGCTGCCGGAACTCGGCACGGACGCCCAGCTGTTGGTCTTCGGTTCCCGGGGCCGCGGCGGCTTCGCCAGCCTGCTGCTCGGTTCCAACAGCCTCGCCGCCGCCCGGGACGCCGAGTGCCCGGTCGTCGTCGTACCTCGTCCCGGCCGGCAGGTGCACGGCGACGGGCCGGCCGAGCCCGGGCCCCGCGTGGTCGTCGGCCTGCACGTCGACAGCCCCGACGAGACCGCCCTCGGCTTCGCCTTCGCCGAGGCGGCCCTGCGCGCCGCCCGCGTCCAGGTGATCGCCGCCTACCCGTGGCCGGTGCAGACCTGGGCGGCCCCGGCCGAGCTGATGCCGCCGCAGATCGACCAGGACGCCGTCGAGAACGAGACCCGCGCCCTCGCCGAGGGGTTCCTCGCCCCGCACCGCGAGCGTCACCCCGAGGTGCGCGCCGACGCCGAGGCACTGCCCGGCGACGCGGCCGGCCATCTGGTCTCCGCCTCCAAGGACGCCGAGCTGCTCGTCGTCGGCCGCCACCGGCGACGCCTGCTCGCCCCGGCGCGCATGATGGGCTCGGTCACCCAGGCCGTCCTGCTGCACGCGGCGAGCCCCGTCGTGGTGGTTCCGCCGTCCGAGCCGGATCACGCGTCCGGCCCGGACGCGGCCCAGCCGGCCCGGTAGACCGTCACGGCGCCCCGCGGCCCGTCTCCGGTGGCCGACGGGCAGGGGCACGGCGGGCCCGCGCCCTCGCGGCTGCCCCCATGGGTCCTTCCACAGCGCCACGTCCGGACACCCCCCGGCCCGGGCGGCCCCGCCGGCGGCGACGACGCACCTGCGGGACGGCGAGCAACCACCGCCAGCCGCCGTGGCCCTGACGGTAGGTCAGCAACACCAGGTCAGCCATGCACGGTCATGGTGGCGGACAACGTCGCAAGGGCCGCCTTCATGGCGCCCACGCATATGTCCGGCGCGCCCACTGCGCCCTAACCTCCAGCGCGTCCACCCACAGCCGGAGGAACCGTATGCCCACCACACCGCCCGGACGGCCCACCCGCCGAGCCGCACTGCACGCCCTGTCGCTCACCGCGGCCTGCCTGCTGCTGACCACCCCGGCCACGGCGGCACCCGCCGGCAAGGCGGACGGCCACTGCGCCGGGCTCACCCGTCTCCGCGTGCCCGGCGCCGAGCACCAACAGGCCGACTGCCTGGACGAGCTGACCACCGCGGGCACCGTGGCCTCCGGGCACACCGACCCGGCCGACTACGCCGGCCTCACCCCCAGGGACCTGCCCACGCCCAGCGGCGTTCCCGGCATCCAGATCGACGGCTACTTCCCGGACACCTCCACCACCAACACGAACCACGGCTGGAACCACGACTCCCAGTTCGTCGTCCGGCTGCCCGACCACTGGAACGGCGGCCTGGTCGTCGCCGGGACCCCCGGCAACCGGGAGCAGTACGCCAACGACAAGGCCGTCTCCGACTGGGTGCTCTCCCGCGGCTACGCCTATGCCGCGACCGACAAGGGCAACACCGGCACCGCCTTCTACCGCGACGGCCGACGGCCCGGCGACGCCATCGCCGAATGGAACACCCGGCTCACCCAGCTCACCCGCGCGGCCCGCACCGTGGTCGCCCAGCGCTACCACCGGCCGCCCGTCCGCACCATCGCCACCGGCCTGTCCAACGGCGGCTATCTCGTCCGCTGGCAGCTGGAGAACCACCCCGAGCTCTACGACGGCGGAGTCGACTGGGAAGGCACCCTCTGGCGTACCGACGGCCCCAACCTGCTCACCTTCCTGCCCCAGGCCCTGCGCCACTACCCCGCCTACGCCGGCGGCGGCCCCGCAGCCGCCGAGGCCGCGGACGCCCTGCACCGGGCCGGCTTCCCGGCCGGCTCGGAGTACTTGTGGCCGTACCACTACCAGGTCTACTGGGACCTCACCCAGCGCATCTACCGCGAGGAACTCGACCCCGGCTACGACGGCGCCACCGAGGCCGGCACCCCGTTCTGCGCCTCCGGCACGCCCGCCTGCGACGCCGACTACGACTACGCGGCCCGCCCCGCGGCCGTCCACCGCGCGGTCGAGCGGATCGCCCTCACCGGCCGCATCGGCAAACCGCTGATCACCCTCCAGGGCACCCTCGACGCGCTGCTGCCGATCAGCCAGGACTCCGACGTGTACGCGCGCATGATCCGTGCGGCCGGACGGGGCGCCCTGCTGCGCTACTACCGCATCGAGGACGGCACCCACACCGACTCGCTCGTCGACGCCTTCCCCGGCAGACTGCGGCCCATGGTGCCCTGCCACCGCTCGGCCTTCGAGGCACTGGAGAGCTGGATCGCCGGCACCGCCGTCCCGCCCGCCGACCACACCGTCCCGCACCCGGCCGGCGCCGACCCCGCCACGCTCCTCACCAGCTGCCCCCTGCGATGAGGGATCTCCGGGCGCCCACAGGTCACCCACCGGGGCCCGGGCACGTACCATGGCCGCATGTCGTTCCTCCGCCGCCGCAGCGCCACCCCCGCCGGACCCGACTTCGACGTGCTGGCCATGGACCCGGGCGACTGGCCCGGCAACCTCGGCGCGGGTCTGCTGCCTGCCCCCGACGGCACCTGCCAGGGCGTCTTCCTGCGTTACGACCTCTTCGGGGGCCGCGGCCCCGCCATGATCATCGGGAATCTGCCGGAGGGCTCCCCGGCCCGCGAGGTCGCCGAGGGGGAGATCCCCTTCGAGGTGGGCCAGCTGCTGCTGGCGCTGGAGAACGACGAGGAGGTCACCGTCGCGGGCGTCGAGGACACCCCGGTGCTGCAGGGCGACAACCTCCTCATCGTGCGACGGCTGAAGCTGTCCGAGTCCCGGATCTCCTGCGTCCAGTTCGACCGCAGCGACGGCGTCCTCGTCACCATCGCCGCCTGGGACCGCCCCATCACCGACGACCTGTACGCCCTGCTGAAGCCACTCCCGGCGGAGCTTTTCCAGCAGGGCTGAGGCCGGGCGGCCGTGACTAGCCGGCCGCGCCCTCGAGGGTCACGTCCGCGGCGCGGACGAAGGCGACCCGGTGGCCGTACTGGATCTCGTAGTACAGGTCCTTGCCCACGACGACCCGGTGCGAGTCGGTGGTGAAGGTGACCGAGTAGTAGTACTCGCCCGGCACCACGTCACCGACCACGTACTTCTGACCGGCCGGGACCGTGTACGGCAGCGGGACCACCGACTGCACGGGGACGCCCGCCGGGTAGGCCTCCTTCTCCGGGTAGGCACGGCCGTACACCGGGATGCTCGCCGGCCCGTCCTTCGGGGTGATCACCAGCCCGCTGGCGGGCACCGCCGTCCGCGCCCCGGACGGGTTCTGGAACCAGGCCTTCTGGCCCAGGTACCAGATCGCGGTCCAGTCGCCCCAGCGGTCCGCGACCGCGTACTGCTGACCCGTGGAGACCCGGGAGGACAGGTCGTTCACGTCCTCGGTCGGATCCTTCTTCAGACCGATGTCCTTGATCAGCGGTGCGTTCACGTCGTGGTCCGAGTACAGCCGGACCTCGCCGGAGCCGTGCGGCGTGCAAGGCTGGCCCGCGGTGGTGCAACCGGTGTACGCCGGCTGGTTCGTGGCGTAGTCCGGCAGGATCGTCACCATCCCGGCCCGCTTCCCGGCCGTGCGCTCGAAGGGATGGCCCAGCAGCTGGAAGTAGTGCCGCCAGTCCCAGTACGGGCCCGGGTCGGTGTGCATGCCGGGGATGGTGGACGCGGTTGGGCCGGGCACGTTGTCGTGGCCCAGGATGTGCTGCCGGTCCAGCGGGATGGCGTACTTGCGGCTCAGGTACTTCACCAGCCGGGCCGAGGACCGGTACATCGCCTCGGTGTACCAGGCGTCCGGGGCGGCGAGGAAGCCTTCGTGCTCGATGCCGACGGACCGGGCGTTGATGTCCCAGTTGCCGGCGTGCCAGGCCACGTCCTTCGCCTTGACGTGCTGGGCGATCAGACCGTCCGTGGAACGGATCGTGTAGTTCCATGACACATAGGTGGGATCCTGGATCAGGTTCAGCACCCCGTCCCAGGTGCCCTCCGTGTCATGGATGACGATGTACTTGACGGGCTGCGACACCGGACGGTCGCCGAGGTCGTGGTTGCCGTAGTCGTCGTTCCCGAACTGCGCGTACGGCGCCCAGACCGCCTCGCAGGACACCGACTTCGGGCACTCGACGTCGTCCGTGGGCAGCGTGCGCAGACCGGCCCGCCTCAGCTGGGTGGTGTCGGGGGCCAGCCGCGGCTGGGCGGCGAGCGCGACCAGCTGGCCGTCGTCCGTGACGCGCCTCTCGCCGGTGCGCAGGACGTCGTACACATCGTCCGCGTAAGCCGCAGCGGTCGCCCTGTCGTCGGCGCCGGAGAAGCGTGCCACCGCGCCGTACCAGTCGGCCGGGTCGCTGCTCAGCGGCTCGCCGAGCCCCTTCTGCGCGGCGGCGAGCAGGGCCGCGCCGCCGGCCACGTTCGCCGCCGGATCGGTGCGCAGCCTCTGGGCCGTCAGGCCGGTCAGTTCCGCAGCCTTCGGCAGTGTCTTCAGACGGGCGGGGAGCGTGGACTCGGCCGGCACCTTGACGTCGGGGTGCACGGCGGGGCGGGTGGTGTCGCCGCGGGCGTCCTCCGTGCCCTCGGCCAGATGCTCCGTCGCCGCGATGGCGGTGCGGGCGTCCGTGAGGTGCATCGGACCGTAGCCGCCGGTCACACTCGGGGCACCGGCGTGCCGGTCCCAGCGGGACTGGAGATAGGAGACGGCCAGCAGGACGCTCTGCGGCACGTGGTACTCGGCCGCGGCGGTGGTGAAGGCGTCCTGCAGCCGGCCCGCGGAGGAGTCCGTGGCGCCCTGGGCGGGGGCCGCGCCGAGCAGCGGCACCAGCAGGGCCGCCGAGGCCAGCGGGCCGGCTGCTCGCCGCAGAGGTCCGTGGCCGGGTCTGCAGGTGGTATCAGTGGCGGAACCTCGCAATGCGGCCTCCAGTGACGGGCGGGCGTGGCGGGGCGTACGGCGCCGAACTGGGACAGTCGTACCGGCTTGCCGACGATCCGTCAATGATGCCTTCGGGGCAGCGATTTCCCATGTCACGGAGGGTTTTCGGCGAGTTTCGACGCGGCGGTGCGCGGGCCTGCGCGGCGTCACTGGCGTACACCAGTGGCCATCGTCCGGCCGCGCATACGAAGGTCCGCGGTGCGCCGCCGCTCTGGCGCACCGCGGACCCTCGTCCCCCCTCAGCGAGTGCCGACCGCCGCTCGGACGGCCCTGCGGGCCATCTGGCAGTCGTCGTGCAGCCGCCTGAGCAGCAGCCGCTGCTCCTCGCCGGACGGCGCAGCACCCGGGTGGGCCAGGCCCGGTGCCGCCGGGGCCGGATCGTGCATCGAACGCTGCACGGCCGTCTCGTAGGTACGGATCTCCCGGGTCAGCAGCAGCATCAGGTTCACCAGGAAGGCGTCCCGGGAGGCCGGGCCCGCCGACTGGGCGATCTGGCTGATCTGCCGTCGGGCCACCGGCGCGTCCCCGAGCACCAGCCACAGCGTCGCCAGGTCGTACCCCGGCAGGTACCAGCCCGCGTGCTCCCAGTCCACCAGCACTGGACCGGCCGGTGACAACAGGATGTTCGACAGGAGGGCGTCGCCGTGGCAGAACTGGAGCATGCCGTGCCGGCCCACCTCATGGGCGATGCCGTGCAGCAGCTTCTGGAGGTCGCCCAGGTCCCGGTCGGTGAGCAGGCCCAGCTCGTGGAACCGGGAGATCCGGGCGCCGTAGTCCAGCGGCATGTCGAAGGTGCCCGCCGGGGGCCGCCAGGCGTTGACCCGGCAGACGGCGCCCAGCGCGGTCCGGATGTCCGCGCGGGGCGGCGCCTCCGCCGGATGCCGCTGCAGCGCCGCCACCCGGCCCGGCGCCCGCTCGATGACCAGGGTGCAGTTGTCCGGGTCCGCCGCGATCAGCCGGGGCACACGGACCGGTGGCCGGTGCCGGACGAACGAGCGGTATGCGGCTATTTCGTGACGGATCCGCTCGGCCCAGGCGGGTGAGTGGTCCAGCAGACACTTGGCCACGGCCGCGCCGCGCCCCGTCGTTCCGACCAGCAGAACGGACCGTCCGCTGCGCCGCAGCACCTGCACCGGAGTGAACTCCGGGCAGATCCGGTGCACCGAGGCGATCGCGGTGCGCAGCTGCGTGCCCTGGGGGCCGGACAGGTCGAGTCTGCCGCTGAGCGGCGGGGTGCCGGGCTGGCCCGGCAGCCGCCGGAGCCGGCCCGCGACCGGCACGGGTCCGCCCGGACGCGCCGCCGGGTCCAGATACGGTCCGCCGCCCGCCGGGCGGGAACGCAGCGGCCGGGGCGGGGCGGACACGGAGGACGATGCTGCGTACATGGGAGATACAGATCCCTTCGTGTGCCTGCGGTGCCTGCCTGTGGTGCTGTGCTCGGCGCGCATGCGCCGGGCCGGAGCTCCGGGGAGCCCGTACTCCGATCGCGTGCACGGTGAGCGTGCGCCTGCCCGGCCCGGTCGCCCGGGTGCACCCTGGGGAATGCACCCGTCAGCTCGGTGAGGCACGAGCGGCGACCGGGTCGGGGTGGCGCGTTCCTACTCGACACCCGATGCCCAGTGGCACACCATCTGGCGGACCCTGGCGAACCCTGGCGAATAGTCGCCCGGCAACCTCCACCGGGCTACTGTCAACTCAGCCGAGAACCTGGGGGCTTGACGTGAGCGGACAACCCAACACCCGCCTGGCGGACCTGTTCGGCCTGGCCGGCTGGTCGAAGGGCGAACTCGCGAGGCTGGTCAACAAGCAGGCGGCGGCCATGGGCCACCCCCAGCTGTCGACCGACACCTCCCGGGTCCGTCGGTGGATCGACACGGGAGAGATCCCGCGCGATCCCGTACCGCGGGTGCTGGCAGCCCTGTTCACCGAGCGTCTCGGCCGTGTCGTGACCATCGAGGACCTCGGTCTGGTACGGCACGGGCGTGCGGGGAAACGGCAGGGCGACGGGATCGAGGAACATCCCGACGGCGTGCCGTGGGCGCCCGAACGTACCGCCGCGGTCCTCACCGAATTCACGGGAATGGACCTCATGCTCAACCGACGCGGCTTGGTGGGCGCGGGTGCCGCGCTCGCCGCGGGATCCGCACTCAGCAGCGCCATGTACGACTGGCTGCACACCGACCCGGCCCTGAAGGCCGACGCCCCCGTCCTCGACGACCCCCTGCACGCCGACCCCGCTGGGTTCGACCGCTACGAGGCCGCCCCCATCGGGTCGCAGGAGATCGAGGAACTGGAGCGCTCGGTCGAGGTGTTCCGCGCCTGGGACGCGGCCCGCGGCGGCGGGCTTCAGCGCAAGGCGGTCGTGGGCCAGCTCAACGAGGTGGGCGGGATGCTCGCCTACCACCATCCACCTCATCTCCAGCGGCGCCTGTGGGGCGTCGCGGCCAACCTCGCCGTCCTCGCGGGCTGGATGTCGCACGACGTCGGCCTGGAGCCCACGGCCCAGAAGTACTTCGTCATCGCCGCCCATGCCGCCAGAGAGGGCGGAGACCGGCCCCGGGCCGGGGAGGCCCTGTCCCGGGCGGCCCGGCAGATGGTGCACCTCGGCCGGCCCGACGACGCCCTGGACCTGATGAAGCTCGCCCAGTCGGGCGCCGGTGACCGGCTGCAGCCGCGCACGAAGGCGATGTTCCACACCATCGAGGCCTGGGCGCAGGCGGCGATGGGCAAGGGCCAGGCGATGCGCCGCACCCTCGGCCAGGCGGAGGACATGTTCATCGCCGACCGGGGCGACGGCGAGCCACTGGACTGGATGCAGACCTTCAAGGACGAGGACCTGTACGGCATGCAGGCCCTCGCCTACCGCACGCTGGCGGAGTTCGACCCGAGCGCTGCCGCGCACGCCCAGCACTACGCGGACAAGGCCCTGGCCCTGCGCGTCGACGGGCGGGAGCGGTCGAAGATCTTCGACCATCTGTCCATGGCTTCGGCCTGCTTCATCGCCGACGACCCCGAACAGGCCGACCGCTACGCCCGGCTGGCCCTGATGTCGATGGGCTCCAACTCCTCCCGTCGCACCTGGGACCGGCTGCGCCAGATGTACCGGCTGACCGCGGAGTACGCCGGCTTTCCGAGGATCCAGGAACTGCGGGAGGAGATCCGGCTCGCCCTGCCCAAGCCGAGGGCCAAGGGCGGCGGCGACAGCGCACAGGTGTGAGCGCACAGGCACCGGGCCTGTGCGCGGGATTCCGTCCGTGACGTCAACTCATGCGGTGACCTGGGCGACGAGCACACATGCGTCGTCCTCGCGTCCGGCGCCGCCGAACTCCTCGACCAGCGTCCGCAGGCAGTCCTGCGCGGTGTGCGCCGCGCCGATCCGCGGGGCGAGGCCGAGCAGGCGGTCCGCGGCCGCGCCGTGCCCCGGCACCAGTCCGTCGGTGTGCAGAACCAGCAGGTCGCCCGGCTGAAGGGTCTCTTCGGCCTGGCCGTACACGGCGCCCGAGGTGGCGCCGAGCAGGACGCCGTCCGGTGCGCTCAGCATGCGCCCCGTCCCGTCGCGGTAGAGCAGCGGGGCGGGGCGCCCTGCCTGCGCCCACACCAGGGTGCGGCTCTGGGGCCGGTAGCGGCAGCAGAGGGCGTTGCCGAGGGCGGGCTGGACGGTGGCGTCCAGTAACTGGTTCAGCATGCCGAGCAGTTCACCGGGCGGGCTGCCGGCCAGCGCCATGCCGCGTACGGCACCGAGCAGCATCGCCATCCCGGAGGTGACGGCCACCCCGTGCCCGGTCAGGGCGCCGACGCTGAGCAGGGTGTCGCCGTCGGACAGTTCCAGCGCGTCGTACCAGTCGCCGCCGAGCGGTGTGGTCGTCGCCGCGGGAAGACGGCGGGCGGCGAGGTCGAGGGCCCGTGGCCCCTGGTGCGGAAGTCGGAGGGAGCCGTGCCATGGCGGTAGCACGGCTTCCTGCAGCTCGGCCGCGATCCGGTGCTCGGTCTGCTCCTCGCGGCGGTGACGCTGCAGCGAGTCACGGGTCTCGTGCACCGTCCGCCGGCAGCGGCGCAGTTCGCTGACGTCGCGCACGACGGCCCACATCGAGGCCGTTCCGCCGTCGGCGCCGAGTACGGGTTCGCCCATCATGTGCACCGCCCGCACGGAGGTGTCGGGCCGCACGATCCGGAACTCGCCGTCGATGGGTTTGCCGTCGACCAGGCAGTCCGTCACCATCGCGGTCAGCTTCGGCCGGTCCTCGTCCGGGACCAGCGAGGGGAGTTCGTCCAGGGTGAGGGCGGGGACGGCCGGGTCCAGGCCGAGGATCTGGTAGAGCTCGACGGACCAGGTCGCCTCGTCCGTCAGCAGGTTCCACTCGGCGCTGCCGACGCGGCTCAGCAGCGAGCCGCGCGGGGTGCCGGCCGGTACATGGGGTGAGGCGGGCGCCTCGACGGCTTCCGCCGGCCCGCCGGCCGGGCCGTCCCGGAGCTGGGCCAAGTGGGCGTTCAGATCGTCCAGTTGGTGCAGTGCCAGGTCGTACAGGGCGCGCTGCCAGCGGTCCTCCGGGTCCGAACCGTCGCTTCGGGTGTCCCTCCGTACGGCGTCCACGTCGCCCTTGAGCCGTCGCGTCTGCGTTATCAACGCCTCGACCGAGCCGCGTCCGGGTGGCTGGGCGGCTGGGTGGTCCGCGGAGACCGGTGACGGCATGACGCACTCCGTTGGGGGACGATACGGCCGGGAAGGACGGGGGGACCGTTAACGACTTTCGCACAGCCCGCGACGCCTCGTAAGGGATTTGGCAACACACGATACGGTGGTGCTTCCGGCATATGCCAGAGTCTCCCCGGACTGATCCCCGCACGCGAATGGCGTAGGTGTTCGGACGGTCAAGTCGTAGAGGAGCTACGGGAATTGTCCGTCGCCGATCGCCTTTCTCCGGTATCCACACGCGTGTTCGTCGCTCTTGCGTTCCAGCTGTCGCGACACGACTTGTACCCATCGAACTCTGACCGGATTTCGCGCCATGCGAGGGGCCTCGGAGGACTCCATAAAGGCATGGACGCCATCACTGTCGTACAGCCCGCACCGGCCCGGCTCATCACCGCCGAGGACGAGGAGATACCTGTGTCGGCCACGCTGCGCTACACCACGGACGACCCCCTGGCCGTCTTCGTGGACTTCCCCGCCGAGGCCTCCCTGGAAGGCGTGGACGTCACCTGGACCTTCGCGCGCTCACTGCTCGACCAGGGGCTGCGGTCCCCGGCCGGCCACGGGGACGTCCAGATCTGGCCGTACGGCCGCACCCGCACGGTCGTGGAGTTCCACTCGCCCCACGGCCTGGCCCTGCTGCAGTTCCCCGCATCGGCGCTGCGCCGCTTCCTGCTGCGCACCTACGCGGCGGTCGGGCCCGGGCAGGAGGACCTGGCCGGGGTGGTCGAGCGGGGGCTGAGCACCCTCTTCGGCAGCGTGTGAGGGCACCGGCGACGACTTTGACTTTTGTTCACCTTTGCCTCACCGCACCGGTATGGACCTCGACGATCACCGCGGGCACCCTGGCGCGCGACGTGCCGCAGGGGCACCGAAGGTGACGAGGACGGGGCGAATGACACCGATCAGCCGAAGAGGATTCGTGGGGCTCGGCGCTTCCGTGGCGGCGGGTGTGGCGCTGGGCGGCGCGGGCACCCGTACGGCTGCCGCGGCGACGACCACGCCGACCGGCACCATCCAGGACGTGCAGCACGTGGTGATCCTCATGCAGGAGAACCGCAGTTTCGACCACTATTTCGGCCGCCTGAAGGGCGTCCGCGGCTTCGACGACCGCAGCGGCATCACCGTGAGCGGCGGCCATCCGGTCTTCGACCAGCCGAACGGGCTGGGCCGCCAGTACCCGTGGAAGCTCAGCGCGACCCCGTCCGCCGGCGGCAAGGACGGCGAGACCCTGGCCCAGTGCAACGGCGACCTGCCCCACTCCTGGTCCTCGCAGCACTCCGCCTGGAACAAGGGCCGCATGGACAACTGGGTCGCGGGCGTCGGTAACGTCCGCTCGCTCGGCTACCTCGACCGCTCCGACATCCCCTTCCACTACGCACTCGCCGACAACTACACCATCTGCGACGCCTACTTCTGCTCGACGCTCAGCGCGACCGGCCCCAACCGCACCTACCTGTGGAGCGGCAAGGTCGACTCCTCCTCCTACGACGGCGGCGACGAGTCGGGCCTGACCTGGCAGAACTACGCCGAGGCGCTGCAGGCTGCCGGGGTGACCTGGAAGGTGTACCAGAACGCGGCCGACAACTACGGCGACAACGGCTGCGCCTACTTCAAGAACTTCACGAACGCCAAGCCGGGCGACCCGCTCCACGACCGCGGCATGTCGTCGGTGCCGAAGGCGACCGGCTCCACCCCCGACGACATCGCCGCCGCCATCAAGGCCGACGTGCTCGCGGGCACCCTGCCGCAGGTCTCCTGGATCGTCCCCAACCAGGCCTTCTCCGAGCACCCCTACGCCCCGCCCGGCGACGGCGCCCACTTCGTCGACCTCGTCTACCAGGCCCTCGCCGCCGACCAGGACGTCTTCGACTCGACCGTCCTGTTCCTCAACTACGACGAGAACGACGGCTTCTTCGACCACGTGCCCCCGCCGGCGCCGCCCGCCGGGACGCCCGGGGAGTTCCTGAACGGCGTGCCGTACGGCTTCGGATTCCGCGTGCCGATGATCGTGGTCTCGCCCTGGACGCGCGGCGGCTGGGTCTCCTCGGAGGTCTTCGAGCACACCTCGGTGCTGCGCTTCCTGGAGACCTGGACGACCGCGATCGGCAAGCCCGCCAAGTGCCCCAACATCAGCGACTGGCGGCGCAAGGTCAGCGGCGACCTCACCGGAGTCTTCGACTTCGCCCACCCGGTCCACGGCCCCGTGTCCCTGCCGGCCACGAGCGTCATCGGGCTGAGCACCTGCGGCCCGCTGCCCAACCCGGTGCCGACGGACAACGCCCTGCCCGCGCAGGAGCCCGGCACCCGCCCGGCCCGCGCGCTGCCCTACCAGCCGGGCGGCTACCTGGACCATCTGGAGTTCGACGCGGCCGGCAAGATCCTCGCCTGGTTCACCATGACCAACCAGGGCGCCCCCGCCTCCCGGGCGGCCCACTTCTCCATCCACCCCAACGCCTACCGGGACACCACGCCCTATCAGTACACGGTCGACGCGGGCGGCACCGCCTCGGACTACTTCAACATCGGCACCGGTTTCGGCGGCGGCAAGTACGACCTGACCATGGTCGGCCCCAACCGCTTCCTGCGCCGCTTCCAGGGAGACGCGACCAAGGCGGGCAAGTCGGCCGAGGTGCACACCCGTTACGCGGTCGAGCCGGGGACGGGCAAGCTCGCCATCTACTTCAGGATGACCAACTCGGACACGTCACCGGTGACGTTCACCCTCACCTCCACCCACTACCGCAGCGACGGCCCCTGGACCTACACCGTCGCCGCGGGCGCCTCGACGGAGGACTACTTCAACGCCGTCGCGTACCAGAACGGCTGGTACGACTTCACGGTGACCGTGGACTCCGACGCGACCTGGTCGCGCCGGTTCACCGGTCACCTGGAGACGGGTGCCGCCGGCGTCAGCGGCTGACCCCGGCGTACAGGTCCGGGCGCGGGGCGAGGTCGACGGCCACCCGGCCGCCGGTCTCCAGCGCCCGGACCCCCGCCTCCGCGACGACGGACGCGGCGTACCCGTCCCAGACGCTCGGACCGGTGACCTCGCCGCGCCGGGTGGCGTCCACCCAGGACTGCACCTCGCGGTCGTAGGCGTCGGCGAAGCGGACGAGGTAGTCCTGCGCCACCTCCTCGCGGGCGCCGCCCGCCGCGGTGACGACCATGGTGTGTTCCTCGCCGATGCGTGCGCTGCCCCGCTCGCACACGGCCTCGCAGCGCACCTGGTAGCCGAAGCCGCAGTTGACGAAGACCTCGACGTCGACGAGCGCGCCCCCGTCGGTCTCGAACAGCACGAACTGCGGATCGAGCAGGTCCTCGGGGGCGTTCGTGGACGGCGTGGGACGCAGCACGGTCACCGCCGCCAGCTCCTGCCCGAGCAGCCAGCGGGCCGCGTCGATCTCGTGCGAGACCGAGCTGTTGATCAGCATGGCGCTGGTGAAGTGGCCGGGGGAGGAGACGTTGCGGTGGGTGCAGTGCAGCATCAGCGGCCGGCCCAGACCGCCGTCGTCCAGCAGCGCCTTGAGCCGGCGGTACTCGGCGTCGTAGCGGCGCATGAACCCGATCTGGGCCAGCCGGCGGCCCAGCCGCGCCTCCGCCTCCACCACCCGCAGCGCACCGGTGGAGTCCGGCACCATGGGCTTCTCGCACAGCACGGGCAGCCCGCGGGCGAACGCCGCGAGCAGCGCCTTCTCGTGGGCGGGGCCGGGAGAGGCGATCAGCACGGCCGCGACGCCGGGCGCGTCGAGCGCGGCCAACGGATCCGCGTGGACGGTGACGTCGTCGAGGCCGGCCGCGGCTTTCCCGGCCCGCTCGGCATCGGGGTCGGCCACCGCGGCGACCCTCGCGCCGCTGACCACTCGGTCGAGACGTCGTATGTGGTCGGCCCCCATGTGCCCAGCACCCAGTACCGCGACTCCGAGCAGGTCACCCACGTTGCGCTCCCTCACGCCGACGATCACGCCGTAGCGTACGCCGCGCAGGGAGCGCCGCCCGGTGAGGGCCGGGAGCGCGGGCAACAAGCCGTCTGGCGCCGGCAACAGGGCTGTCTGTGGCGCCGGGGGTGCCCGGGGAGTGCCGGGTGCCGGGGACCGGCTCAGTACCGCAGCACCCCGGCCATCCCGTTCGCGTCGCCCAGCGTGCCGTCGGGCACGAACCGGACCTCGGCTCCGGTCTCCAGGCACCGCTCGACGATCTCGTCCACGATGTCCTCGCGGGCGTCCAGGTCGCCGGCCCCGGCCGGCATCAGATGCTCGCCGCTGTCGCGGACGGTGGGCCGGTAGTTCTCCTCCACGGCGAGCAGCCGCACCCGGCCCTCCCGGGCGCTCTGCCACAGCTCGTCGAGACCGGCGGCGAAGGTGTGGTGGCCACGTGCCGAGGTCAGCTCGCGGACCACGGCTGTCGTGTCCTTGCGGGCCTCCGCCTCCAGCACCGGCTTCAGCGCCTGCCACACGGCCTCGGGACCCGCCTGCGCCAGGCCGCCGTGCGGGACGTGGACGGCGGACTTCGCGGCGGTGCCGACCTCGTCGAGCAGGGACAGCGCCGCCTGCTCGCCGGTGATGTACACCCGCCGTGGCTGCTCGCGCAGGACCGAGGTCATGGCGGTGTCCGCCTCGCGCAGGAACTGCCGGGTGGCCTCGTCGGTGAAGGTGCTCGGCAGGCCGCCCGTGCGCATCTGCCGCTCGGGGTCGAAGTTCACCTGCCTGCGCTCCAGCGGGAAGCCGCCGGAGCGGTCCTCCACCACACGGTCCTCGCCGCCGCTCCACAGCGTGACGCGGTCCGCGGAGACCGACAGCACCCAGAAGGGGCGTTCGGCGGCCTGCGCGGCGACCAGGTTGCGGGTGAGGAAGGTGTCCGAGAGCACCACCCGCTCGGGGACGCTGCGGGCGAGGGACCACACCTGGTGCTCGCCCGGCGCGGCGAAGATCACCAGACCGTCCTCGGCATGCGTCAGATCCACTTCCGCCAGCGCCCGGTCGAGCTGTGCCACCACCTCGTTGCGCCGGTCGCGGGTGACGGCGGGATCGGCCTCCAGGCGCCTGCGGGCCTCGGTGACCACATTGCGCAGCCGGACGGGATCCTGGCCGCTCTCGGGTTCGCGGCGGTGCGTGGGGGTCAGCACCGACACCGCCGGATAAGGACGCGGTCGCCGCAGTTCGGCGAGGGCCGCGGGACTCAGTGCGTGCTCCATGACAGCACGATAGGTCGGATTCACTAGTACGGCATTCGGGGTAATCCGGGCAGAGTCGTCATGGGTGCACGGGACGGACAGCTGGGGGTTCCCCGGTGGACAGCGGTGACGCGGCACCTCGAGGGCGGCTACGGTACCGGCCAGTAACCGGAGCCCAGCGCACCCCAGGAGGCCAAGATGCCGCAGCTCGAAGTCGACGGAGCGGCCCTGACGTACGACGACGAGGGTCCCCGTGACGCGCGGGAGGTGCCCCTGGTGTTCGTCCACGGCTGGACCGCCGACCGGCACCGCTGGGACCACCAGATCGCGCACTTCTCCGAAAGACGCCGGGTGATCCGGCTGGACCTGCGCGGGCACGGGGAGAGCACCGGCGCCGGGGTGCGCACGATCGCGGAGCTGGCGCAGGACGTCCTGGCCCTCCTCGGCCATCTGGGGGTCGAACGGTTCGCGCTGGTCGGACACTCGATGGGCGGGATGATCGCGCAGACCATCGCGCTCGCCCACCCCGAGCGGGTGGAGCGGATGGCGCTGGTGGGGTCCATCGGCCGGATGACCTACAGCCGGGGCCGGGGCCTGCTGATGGCCGTCTCCACCCTCGTGCCGTACCGGCTGTTCGTGGCCGCGAACATCCAGCGCGCCTTCGCGCCCGGCTATCCGCGTGAGGAGATCCGGGCACACGTCCGGGCCTCCGCCGCGACCCCGCGCGAGGTCGTGATGACGCTGTACGGAGCGATGCGCGCCTTCGACGTGCTCGACCGGGCGGGCGAGATCCGCGTGCCCACCCTGATGGTGCACGGCTATCACGACGTACAGCTGCCGGTGCGGCAGATGCTGCGGATGGCGAAGGCCTATCCGGACGCGGAGGTGCGCATCCTCGACGCGGGCCATGAGCTGCCGCTGGAGAAGCCGGCCGAGCTGACCGCTGTGCTGGACAGGTTTGTGACCGAAAAGGTGTGAGCGGCGCGGCGCTTGGCGAAGTTTTTGCCTGTGGCCGGTTCGCAGGGGGCCCGACCGGTGCCACAGGCTTCGCGGGATTTCGCGCAAGCAAAACACGGCCGAAACGTGGGGGTGGACGGGTCGGCCGTGTTCCCGTCGCGTTGACTGCCTCGGGCAACTGACGGAGGCTCGTCATGTAGGTGCTCGATACAACTGGTTTGTCGGCCGGTCCCCGGTTCACCTGGACAGGTCCAGGCGGGCGCAGGAGCCGGCGGTGAGCCGGAGGCAGGAGACAGCGCATGTGCGGCATCACCGGATGGGTTTCCTTCGACCGCGACCTGACCGTCGAGGCCACCACCTTGCATGCGATGACCGAGACGATGGCCTGCCGGGGCCCGGACGACCGCGGCACCTGGGTGGAGGGGCCGGCCGCCCTGGGCCACCGCCGGCTCGCCATCATCGACCTTCCCGGGGGGCGTCAGCCGATGTCCCTGGCCACCCCTCAGGGGACCATCGCCATGGTGTACTCCGGGGAGGCGTACAACTTCACGGAGTTGCGCCGGGAACTGGAAGGCCGCGGCCACCGGTTCACCACCGACTCCGACACCGAGGTCGTCCTGCACGGCTACCTCGAATGGGGTGACGAGGTCGCCGAACGGCTCAACGGCATGTACGCGTTCGCCGTCTGGGACGGCCGCCGGGACAAGCTCGTGATGATCCGCGACCGCATGGGCATCAAGCCCTTCTACTACCACCCCACGCCCGACGGCGTGCTCTTCGGATCCGAGCCCAAGGCGATCCTGGCCAACCCGCTGGCCCGCCGCCGGGTGACGTTGGACGGGTTGCGGGAACTGTTCGTGCTGGTCAAGACGCCCGGACATGCGATCTGGGACGGCATGCGCGAGGTGGAACCCGGCACCGTAGTCACCGTCGACCGCTCCGGCCCGTCCACCCGCGTCTACTGGCAGCTGCAGACCCGTGCGCACACGGACGACCGCGACACCACCATCGCCACCGTACGCTCGCTGCTCGACGACATCGTGCGCCGCCAGCTGGTCGCCGACGTGCCCCGCTGCACCCTGCTCTCGGGTGGCCTCGACTCCTCCGCGATGACCGCGATCGCTGCCCGGCAGCTCGCCGAACGGGGCGAGAAGGTACGCAGCTTCGCCGTCGACTTCGCCGGTCAGACCGACAACTTCGTCGCCGACGAACTGCGCGGCACGCCCGACACGCCCTTCGTGCACGACGTGGCCGAGCTCGCGGGCACCGACCACCAGGACATCGTGCTCGACGCGCAGGACCTCGCCGATCCCGCCGTGCGCGAGCAGGTGATCCGCGCCCGCGACCTGCCGTCCGGCTTCGGCGACATGGACTCCTCGCTGCTGCTGCTCTTCCGCGCCATCCGGGCCAAGTCCACGGTGGCCCTGTCCGGCGAATCGGCCGACGAAGTCTTCGGCGGCTACCTGCAGTTCTTCGACGAGGAGGCGCGCCGCGCCGACACCTTTCCCTGGCTGGCCAGCTTCAGCCGGCACTTCGGCGAGGACGCCGACGTGCTGCGCGACGACCTGACCAAGCCCCTGGACCTGGACAGTTACGTCGCCGACGGCTACCGCACCGCCGTCGCCGGCATCGAACGGCTCGACGGCGAGAGCGACTTCGAGTACCGGATGCGGCAGATGAGTCATCTGCACCTGACCCGCTTCGTCCGCGCCCTGCTCGACCGCAAGGACCGGATGAGCATGGCCGTCGGCCTGGAGGTCCGGGTGCCGTTCTGCGACCACCGGCTGGTCGAGTACGTCTACAACGCCCCGTGGGCGCTGAAGTCCTTCGACGGCCGGGAGAAGAGCCTGCTGCGCGAGGCGGCCGCGGACGTGCTGCCGCGCTCGGTGTACGAGCGGGTCAAGAGCCCCTACCCGTCCACCCAGGACCCGCAGTACGCCCGCGCGCTGCAGGAGCAGGCCAAGGACCTGCTCTCCCGGCCCGCGCACCGGGTCTTCGACCTCGTCGACCGCGACCGGCTCCGCCGGGCCGCCGAGCGCGAGGCGCCGATCAGCACCCAGGCGGCCCGCCGCGGCCTGGAGCGCACCCTGGACCTCGCCCGGTGGCTGGAGCTCTACACGCCCGATGTGATCACCGGCTGAGGCCGGCGGCCCGGTCCGCGGCCGCCCGCGTGGGCTGCCACCACGTCGTCACCGGCTCCCACACGAGGACCCGGGGCCCGGTGCCGAGCTGCGCGGCGGTGAAGGAGCGGCCCCGCTGGGCGGCGGAGGCGGCCACGGTCACGACGGCCACCCGGCGGGCCTCGGGGTCCGCCGGGTCGCCGATGGTCCGGACGTCGGCGTGGGCGGCGCGGCCCGCCGGGAGCCGGTAGGTGCCCGTGCCGCCCGCCGGTGTCGGCAGCGCCGCGCCGTCCAGGTCGCCGAAGGTGACCGTGGGCACCCGGTCGACGAGGCACGCGCGGGAGCTGCGGTTGGTGACGCTGACGCGCACCACGGTCGGATCGCCGGACACGGCTTTCGCCCGGACCGCCAGTGACTGCGCGGCACACCGGAGATCCGCGGCCCGGGCGGCCGTGACGGCCTGGCTCTGCGGTGCGGCCGACAACAGGACCGCCGCGGCGGCGGAGGCGGCGGGTACGGCGACGGCGGTGCGGATGCGCATGCTGGTGTCCCTTGTCGTGGTCACGTACGGCGGGATGCGGCGGCCGGGGCGCGCCTGTCCGGTGGGACGGCCGGCCGGGGACTGAGGTTGTGCCGGATCCACCCCTGATACCCGATGGGGCCCTGCCGGCGTCAGCCGGTGCTGTTCGTGGTGCCGCTCCAGTCGTTGCCGCCGTCCGGCGGGCAGGAGCTGCCGCTCGGCGGCAGGGAGCCGTAGAGCAGGAAGTCGTCGATCTTCTGGCGCACGCACCTGGAAGAGGCGTAACCGGTGTGGCCGTCCCCTTTGTTGTCGAGCACCACCGCGGACGGACCGAGCCGCGCGGCCGTCTCCACGGTCCACCGGTACGGCGTCGCCGGGTCGCCGCGCGTGCCCACGAGCAGCATCTTCGCCGAGTGCAGGTTCTTCACCCGGTCGCGGATGAAGTCGGTGCCCTTGGGGCGGCCGTAGCACATGAGCAGCTGGGTGAGCCGGTAGCGGCCGAAGACCGGCGATGCCTGCTCGTACTCGGCCCGCAGGTCCTTCAGCTCTTTGGTGAGCCGCGCCGCGTCGGGCCGGTCGGGGTCGTCGGCGCAGTTGATCGCCATCAGCGCGGCCTCGAGGTTGTCCGCGGGGATGTCCTGCGGATCGAGCGGGACGCCGCTCGGGCGGTGACCGGCGCGGGGCAGGCCCGAGCCTCCACGGGCGAAGGTCAGCACCCCCCGGGTGTCGCCCTCCTCGACCAGCGAGGCCAGGGCACGCTCCAGCGAGGGCCACAACTGCTTGCTGTACAGAGCCTGCGAGACGGCCGCCACCAGGTCCTGTCCGGAGAACGAGCCGCCCGAGTCCGTCGGCACCGGGTTCCGGTCGAGGGACTTCACCAGCCGGACCACCTGGGCCCCGGCCGTCCGCCGGTCCCGGCCGAACGGACAGGCGACGTCGGTGGTACACCAGTCCAGGAAATCGTCCAGCGCGGTCTGCTGCCCCTCCGCGCCGGCCACCCCCTGCTCGGACAGCGGCTCGGTCAGGGTGTCCACGCCGTCGAGGGCGAGCCGGCCCACCTTGTGCGGGAACTCGGCCGCATAGACCGCGCCGAGCCGCGTGCCGTAGGAGAAACCGAGGTAGTTGAGCCGCTTGTCGCCGAGGGCCTGGCGGACCACGTCCAGATCGCGGGCGGCGTTCACCGTGCCTATGTGGGGCAGTACGGGGCTCGAGTGCCGGGCGCACTCGTCGGCGGCTTTGCGCAGCTTCGCGAGCAGTGCCTGCGGATGGTCGAGGTCGGCGTCGTAGTCCGTCACCGCAGAGGTCGCGTCGCCGCCTTCGCCGCAGCTGACGGGGGAGGACCGGCCGACGCCACGCGGGTCGAAGGTGACCACGTCGTAGCCGTTGGTCAGGCCCATGAACGCCCTGCCGTCGTCGGCCATCGCGGGGATGCCCGCGCCGCCCGGACCGCCGAAGTTGAGCAGCAGCGAACCCTGTTTCCTGCCGGTGGCCCGGTAGCGGGCGAGGGCCACGTCGAGCGTGCCCGCGCCGGGCCGGGCGTAGTCCAGCGGGACGGTGACCTTCCCGCACTGGAGGTCCTTCGGCATGTCCGTGCCCTTGCAGGCCGCCCAGCTCACCTTCTGCCGGTAGAAGCGGGACAGGTCGGGCTGCGGCCGGTCGGCGGCAGCCGCGGGCAGTCCGGCCCCGAGCAGCGCCAGGGCGAGGACTCCGGTACCCGCGCACCGCCGAACGGCGGGCCGTGTGGACAGCTTGGCCAGCATCGATCGCCTCCCGGGACGCCTGTCGCGGACCGGGCGCGGCGCCCTCGGATCACCATAAGCGGGCCCCGCACGGCCCGCCTCCCGGCGAGCGGTACGGCCGCCGGCCCCCCTGGCATCACCCTCCGTGTCCCGTTAGTGATCATTGAGTGGCTTTACATGCAGTTCGATAACCCTGTCGCTCGACGGGGTGAAAGCCCGATAAGCCATAACTCGGATGGTTCGCCTGCGTTCTAAGGGGTGCGGGTGAGTACCCGCGACAACATCTGGAAGGCAGGGAACCTATGAGACGGGCTACCCGTAACGGTGTGATCGCCGTCATCGCCGCCTCCGGTGCGATGGCCGTGGCGCTGCCGGTGTCCGCCGCCTTCGCCGCCGACGGCGCCGCCGCCGACGGCGCCGCCGCCGACGGCTCCGCGGCCGGCTCACCCGGGCTGCTCTCCGGCAACGGCATCCAGCTCCCGGTGCACGTGCCGGTGAACGTGTGCGGCAACACCGTGAACGTGGTCGGGCTGCTCAACCCGGCCGCCGGCAACGCGTGCGCGAACGGCGGCGCCGCAAAGAGCCGGGTGCCGAAGTCCCGCGGAGCCGTGGCCCGCGGCTCCGCGGCCGGCTCGCCCGGGCTGCTCTCCGGCAACGGCGTCCAGGTCCCGGTCGACGTGCCGGTGAACGTCAGCGGCAACAGCATCGACGTGGTCGGCATCGGCAACCCGGCCACGGGCAACCGGTCGGTCGACGGACCCGGCGAACAGCCCCGCACCCCTCGCCGTCCGCACAGCCCGGTCGTCACGCACCACACCGCCCCCCGCACACCGCGCCCGGTCGCTCGGCCGACAGTGTCCACGCTGGCCCACACCGGCACGGACCTCACCGCGCCCGCCGTCGCGGGCGGCGCCGCGCTCCTCCTCACGGGCACGGTGCTCTACCGCCGCTTCCGCCCGGGCGGCACCACCTGACCCGCCCCCCGAAGGCCCCACCGGGCGCAGCCCCGGTGGGGCCGGGGAGTCCGCCCGGCCTGCCGGCCGCGGCCGAGCGCCTTGGGTCGTCGCGCGATCGCCGGCCTTGATCCTGACGCGAGGTGAGGTCCTACTGAGCGAGGCGGCAGAGGTACGAGTGCGGGAGTGCGGTAGTCCGATCCGGTGGCGGCCGGCACAAGGGCACCGGCGCGCGCTTGCCCACTGGGCGCGACGGGTCCGGGCCGCGTGTGCCGCCCTGGGCGAAGGCGGATCCGCGTGGCTGCAGCAGCCGGTGCGGCTGCTTGCCCTCACTCTCTTCGGACTGTTCGCCGCCGCGAGGGTGCGTCCGCTGCCGCGCGCGCCGAACGACCGGGACGTGCGGCGCACGACGGCCGATCTTCCCGTGGCGCGGCGCCCGTTGATCCGGAAGGATGCGGCACGGCAGTCCGGTCCCGACGGAATTGGAGCGCACCGATGACCCCCTCGGCCCCCCACGACCTCGTCGTCACGCAGGCCACTCTCGCCGACTGGCCGGTGATCGCCGGATGGGCGGCGGCCGAGGGCTGGAACCCCGGACTGTCCGACGGGCCCGCGTTCTTCGCCCAGGATCCCGACGGGTTCTTCCTCGGCCGGATGGACGGGGAACCGGTCTCGGCCATCTCGGTCGTGAACCACGGCCCGGACTACGCCTTCCTCGGCTGCTACCTCGTCCGGCCCGACCTGCGCGGCCGCGGCCACGGCCTCACCACCTGGAAGACCGCCCTCGCCCACGCCGGGAACCGCACCGTCGGCCTGGACGGCGTCGTCGCCCAGCAGGACAATTACCGCCAGTCCGGGTTCGAACTCGCCCACCGCACCATCCGGTTCACCGGGACCGCCCCGCAGGGCGGGGTGACCGCGGGCGTCCGTCCGGCCGGCCCCGCCGACCTCGCCGCGATCACCGCCTACGACAGCGCGTGCTCGCCGGCCGACCGTCCGCGGTTCCTCGCCGAGTGGCTCACCGGGCCCGGCCACCGGGCCTTCGTCCGGTACGACGGCGCCCGCCCGACCGGCTACGGTGTGCTCCGCCCCGGCCATGACACGCTGCGCATCGGCCCCCTCTTCGCGGACACCGCCGACGACGCCCGCGCACTGTTCGGCGCCCTCACCGCCGAGGCCGCGGGCCGCGAGGTCGCCATCGACGTGCCCGAGCCGAACACGGCCGGTGTCACGCTTGCCGAACAGGCCGGGCTGCGGCCCTCGTTCGAGACGGCGCGCATGTACACGGGGCCGGTCCGGGAACATGCCCGGCACCGCGTGTTCGGCGTCACGACCCTCGAACTCGGCTGACGCGCAGGCAGAGCGCCGTGTACCTCTCCGGGCTGCGGTGCGCCGCGCCCAGCCCGGGAGACGGCCGCCCTCGGGCCCGTCGAGCGCGTGCGGGCCCGTTGTGAGTGCGCGGCCCGCGACGGCGGCCCGCCCGGTGCGAGCCCGGCCGCCCGGGGCGCGCGGGCGGGTGGAGGCCAATTCGGTTGCCCGGCGCCGTCCGGCATGGTCGAGTCGGATGCATGGATCACACGGCGGTGCTCGCCCTCTACGACCGGGACATGCGCGAGAACGCGACTCCCGACGGCCCCGGAGCCCGGATCGAACGGGCCGGCGCGGTGGTGCGTCAGGTCGCGGACGCCCACGGGTGGAACGGTGTGCTCTGGTCCGGTCTGGACCGGGCGAGCGCGGACCGCGCGATCCACGACCAGATCGACCGTTTCACCGGCCTCGGGCGCGACTTCGAGTGGAAGCTCTACGGCCACGACCGGCCGGTGGACCTCGGCGCCCGGCTGGTCGCCGCCGACTTCCGGGCCGAGGCCGAGGAGACCCTGCTGATCGGAGAGACCGAGCGGCTCGCCGCCGACGCCGCACCGCCCGCGGGCATCCGGCTCGTACAGGCCACCGACCCGGCGGGCGTCGGCCTCGTCGTGGACGTCCACGAGAGGGCCTTCGGCACCGACGGCACCCGGCTGCGGCACCGGCTGCTCGCCCGTCTGGCCGCCGATCCCGGCACGGTCGTCGCCGTCGTCGCGCTCGCCGGGGACGAACCCGTAAGCGCCGCCCGGATGGAGCTGGTGCCCGGCACGCGGTTCGCCGGGCTGTGGGGCGGCGGCACCGTCGAGGCCTGGCGGGGCCGGGGCGTCTACCGCGCCCTGGTCGCCCGCCGCGCCCGAGTGGCCGCCGCCCGCGGCTACCCCTTTCTCCAGGTCGACGCCTCGGACATGAGCCGCCCGATCCTGGAGCGCCTCGGCTTCCACGCGCTGACCACCACGACCCCCTACCTCCACGGAGGGTGAGCGGCGTCAGCGGCGGACCAAGGACCGGTCCAGAGCAGCTATACCGACCGCCGCCAGGGCGATCTGGATGAACCACTCGATCCAGTCGGGTCCCTTGGTGTCCGCCACTCCCAGCCCGGCGGCGATCGCCGAGCCCAGCAGCGCGGCCACGATCCCCACGACGATGGTCCACAGGACGCCGATGTGCTGTCGTCCGGGGACGACCAGGCGCCCCAGGACGCCGATGATGAGCCCGATGACGATGGCGCTGATGATGCCCGAGATCTCCATGTCCACCCCTTATGGTGTTGCCTCCCGCTAACCATCTGCCCGCTGTGACCGGAGGCAGTCCGCTCGGGTCGCCGTCGCTTGTTGCCGCGCCTTTCTGTTCACCGGGCCTTCATGCCATGTACCTTTCAACCAGTCGACGCGTGTAGAACCCTCAAGCGGGCTCTACGCGCGCAGAGTTGGCGCCCGCACAGCCTCTCCCCACCCCTCATGGAGGTTCGCCGGATGCTTGGATCCTGGAGATCCCGCCGCAGATTCACCACCGCTCTCGCCGGCTTCGGTCTGCTCCTCACCGGAGCCGCCGTCCAGGTCGGCAGCGGCACCGCCGCCCACGCGGCGACCACGCACCGCATCCTGTTCGACAACGCCCACGCCGAGACGGCCGGCAACGCCGACTGGATCATCTCCACCAGTCAGCCCGACCCGCTCGGCCAGGACTCCTCCCCGTCCGCCGAGACCGACTGGACCGGCGCCCTGTCCTCCTGGGGCGTGGCGCTGCAGAAGACCGGCGGCTACAGCCTGAAGACGCTGCCGTCCGGCTCCAGCCTCAGCTACGGCGGTTCTTCCTCGCTCGACCTGTCGAACTTCGACACGCTGGTCCTGCCGGAACCCAACACGCTGTTCACGAGCGCCGAGAAGACGGCGATCATGAACTTCGTGAAGAACGGCGGCGGTCTGTTCATGATCTCCGACCACACCGGAGCCGACCGCAACAACGACGGCTACGACGCGGTCAAGATCCTCAACGACCTGATGACGAACAACAGCGTCGACTCCACCGACCCGTTCGGCTTCTCCATCGACTCGCTGAACATCAGCTCCGACCACCCGGCGGCGATCAGCGACAGCACCGACCCGGTGCTGCACGGCTCCTTCGGCACCGTCACCAAGAGCCTCGTCGCCAACGGCACCACCGCCACCCTCAAGCCCGCCGACAACTCCTCCGTCAAGGGCCTGCTCTACCGCACCGGTTACTCCGGCAACACCGGCGCCTTCTTCCTGACCAGCACGTTCGGCAGCGGTCGCGTCGCCTTCTGGGGCGACAGCTCGCCGATCGACGACGGCACCGGCCAGTCCGGAAACACTCTGTACGACGGCTGGAACGACTCCAGCGCCACCAACGCCCCCCTCGCGCTCAACGCCACCGCCTGGCTGGCCGGTTCGGGCACCAGCAGCGGCGGTGGAGGCGGCGGTGGTGGCACCTGCACCGCCGCCCAGCTCCTCGGCAACAACGGCTTCGAGTCCGGCAACACCGCGTGGAGCGCGTCCAGCGGGGTCATCACCAACGCGACCGGTGAGCCGGCACATTCGGGCTCGTACTACGCCTGGCTCGACGGTTACGGCACCGCCACCACCGACACCCTCTCGCAGACGGTGAGCGTCCCGTCCGGCTGCTCGACGGCCGCGCTCAGCTTCTACCTCCACGTCGACACCGCCGAGCCCTCGACCAGCACGGCCTACGACACCCTCAAGGTCCAGGTCCTCAACAGCTCGGGCACGGTCCTCGGCACCCTGGCGACGTACTCGAACCTCAACGCCGCCTCCGGCTACACCCAGCGCAGCTTCGACCTCAGCAGCTACGCGGGCCAGACCGTCACGCTCAAGTTCACCGGCACCGAGGGATCCCAGTACCAGACGTCGTTCGTCGTGGACGACACCGCGCTCAACGTGAGCTGAACCGGCCGGGGGCGGGCCGTACCGGTCCGCCCCCGCTGCGTGCGGGCACCGTCCGCTCCGGGGTGTTCCAGCCGGAGACCCGGACGCCCGGCGCCGAGCCGCGCAGATCGGCCGTGCGCCAGGTGGCGGTCAGCGTCACCGACTCGCCCGGCCACAGGCTCACCTCGTTGTCCGACCAGCGCACCGGCAGCACCGGCTTGCCCCGCGCGTCCACGAGATGGACATCCGTCATCAGCGCGGGGGTCTTCCCGGTCCCGGTGTTCCGCAGGGTGACCGTCGTGGTCGAGACGCCGTCGTCCCGCGCCCTGGTGGCCGCCGTCAGCGACACCGGCACCTGCGCCATCGAGGAGAGCCCCTCGAGGTCGGCGTAGCCGGTCGTCGGCGTGTAGTACCAGGTGGTGTGGTTCCAGTCGAGGATGTCGGGACGAGTGGACAGCCAGTACACGTTCCGGCTCACCTCCCTGCCGTCCGGGCCCGTCAGGACCAGGCGGAGCAGATACGCCGGCGGCAGTCCGCTCACCGAGGACGGCAGGGTGAGAGCGGTGCCGTGCGCGCCGTCGCCGCTCACCTCCAGCCCGGTGACGGTCCTGTCGTACTTCTGTGTGCCGTCGGGGGCGAAGAGCGTCGCCCGTGCGGTGAGTCCGGTCGCCGCGGCGTGCCGCTGGTTGACCACGACGACCGATCGGTCGTCGTACGAGTACTGGATGTGTAGCGGCTCGTTGGCCTTCTTCGCACCGAAGTAGGCGCCGCCCTGGTCCAGGTACCGGTCCGTCAGCTGCCAGTGCAGGGACGTCCAGCCGCTGTTGAACATCCAGTGGATGACCCCCGTAGAGGGCTTCGAGGTGTCCGTGGCGTTGCGCTCGTACGCCTCGAACTGGGCGCGGACGTTCTCGTACTGGGCGAGCTGGGCCTTGCGCACATAGTCGGCGAGGCTCGTCGGGGCGCCGTAGCGCCCGGTGAGGGCGGCGTCGTAGATCTTGAGCGTGCCGAAGACCGGGGACGGCGAGCGGTGGTACTGCCTGGCGGCCGGGTCCTTCCAGAGGGTGTCCAGTTCGGCCGGGGTGAGCATACGGCGCAGGGTGTCGAGGGTGGGGATGCTCGGGCCCGCGCTGGTCTCGGAGTTGAATCCGGTGGCCCCGCCCTCGCGTGGGGCGTACCAGTAGCCGGGCGGCACCCAGTCGTAGGGCCCGGTCATCTTCATGCCCGAACTGCCGAGCCGCGGTGAGGAGTTGTCGGAGGCCGCGGAGACCACCGGGTCGGGCCAGTCGGCGGCGTGCAGCGCGTCCAGGTACGTCTTCTCGGTCTTCGCGTCGGGCGCGAAGTCGCTGCCGATCAGGAAGGAGATCACGCTCGGGTGGCCGCGCAGCCGGGCGGCCTCGGCGGCCATGGACGCCTTCGCCACCGGATAGTCGGCGTCGGTCCACGGCTCGCCGGGCTCGTCGGCGCCGTTGACGTTGCCCTCCCACTTGTCGCAGCACTCCCAGCCCGGAAGCGTGAGGATGCCGTAGCGGTCGGCCAGGTCGAAGAACTCGTCCGGTTCCAGGTGCCCTTCCAGCCGGATCGTGTTCAGACCCAGGTCGACGGCGTACTTCAGCCGGTCCTCGGCATAGGTGCGGTCCCAGCGCAGGAACTCGTCCGGTGACCAGCCGCCCCCCTTGATCAGCAGCTTGCGGCCGTTGATCCGGTACTGGCGCGCGCCGTCCGCGTTCAGCGGCGCCTGGACGTCGCGGATGCCGAAGCTCTCGTGCGCGGCGTCCGACGTCGTACCGGCGACGGACGCGGTGAGGCCGAGATCGTACAGCGGCTGTCCGCCCATCCCGGCCGGCCACCACACCTTCGGCGAGGCCAGGCGCAGGCCCGGGGTGTCGGCGGGGGAGAAGGTGACGGTCTTCGACTCGTGGGCGGCGAGCGGGACCCGCCGGGTGAACCGTGTAGCGCCGATGCGTCCGGTGACCTCGGCCGTGACCGCCGTGCCGGTGTCGTTGCGGACCAGCGCCTTCACCGTCAGGTCGGCGGAGGCGAGCGACGGCACCGCCAGCTCGGTGATCACGTGCGCGTCGCGCAGCGCCACCGGGCCGCTCCTGCGCACCAGGACGTCGCGGACGATGCCCATGTTCCGGTCGGGCGGCGGCTGGAGCCAGTCGATCCAGCCCATGGTGAGGTCCTTGTCCGGATCGTTCGGCGGGATGCGGAGGGCGACCGTGTTGGTACCGGGCCGGACGAGCGAGGTGACATCCAGCTCGTGGTGCGTGTAGGCGCCGGTGACCTCCTCGGCCTTCGCCACCCGGTGGCCGTTCACGTAGACGTCGGCCGCCGGGACCACGCCGCTGAAGTCGAGGTAGGTGCGCCGCGCGGTGTCGGCGACGGTGAAGTCGGAGCGGTACCACCAGGGAACCTGGAAGTCGGCCCGCGGGATCTTCTGCTGGTTGGCGGAGAAGAACGGATCGGCGTAGACACCGTCGGCGAGCAGTGCGGCCAGGACCGTGGAGCGGGGACCGGCCGGATACCAGCCCGTCGCCGGATAGCCGGGGGAGGAGATGGCCGCGGGGGAGTCGCTCACCTTCGCCGATGACTGGATGGCGTAACCGGTCAGCGGGGTGCCGGTGCCGGCCGCGGAGGGAACGCGGGTCGTCCGGACAGGCCCGTGCGGTGCCACCGGGCGGCGGGGGCCGGCCCAGGCGCCGTTGGCCAGGGAGGCGAGCAGGCCGAGGACCAGGGCGGTGACGGCGTACCGGCGTCCGAGGGCGGGGCGAGGGAACACGGCGGTCTCCAGCCTCGTAAAGTTAGGAAACTTTACTAACTTGGCTCAAGCTAGGGTGCCGGGCGGGCCGTGTCAATGACCGTGGGACCCGGGCGTGTTGGTCGTGGGGCCGGTCAGGATCCGGCCGCCCTCCGCTCGAACACCAGGTCCCGGGCCGTGTCCAGCGCCGTGGCCACCGCGCCGAGCAGGACCGCGTCCTCGCCCAGCCGGCTCGGGGCGATCCGCGGGCGCAGCGGGGTCAGGGCGCGCACCCGGTCCCGGACCGGGCGTAGCAGCAGGTCGACGCTGTGCCCCACGCCGCCGCCGAGTACGACCAGGTCCGGGTCGAGGACCGCGGCGGCCGCCGCCACGGTGTGGGCGATCCGCTCACCCTCCAGCTCGACGGCGCGCAGGGCGGCGGGATGACCCTGCCGGGCCGCGTCGAAGACCGCTTTCGCCGTGAGCTGGCCGCTCATCCCGAACTCCCGGGCGGCCTCCACCACGGCCACCCCGGACACCGCGTCCTCCAGCCGCTCCGGCTTCTGCCGGCCCGGCCAGGGCAGGAAGCCGATCTCGCCGGCCAGTCCGTGCGCCCCCGTGAACAGCCGCCCCTCGCTGACCACGCCCATGCCCAGTCCGGTGCCGATCAGGATGTACGCGAAGAGCCTGCTGCCCTGTGCGACGCCGTACGTGTACTCGCCGAGAGCGGCCAGATTGGCGTCGTTGTGCACCTCGAGCGGCACGCCCAGCTCCTCGCGCATCCGGTCGACGAGCCCGGCGCGCCCCCAGCCCGGCAAGTGCATCGCGTACCGTACCCGGCGCTGCTTCTCGTCGTAGACGCCGGGTGTGCCGACCACCCCGTGCACCACCTCGGCCGGGTCCACGCCCGAGTTGCCGATCACCTGCCGGGCGGTGCCCACCACCAGGTCGGCCAGCGCGGCGGAGGCGCGGGCCCGGTTGCGCACGTCGGCCCGGGCCACGACCGCACCGTCCAGATCCGCCACCGCCACGCGCAGCCAGGTGCGGCCTATGTCCACGCCCAGCGCGTAGCCGGCGGCCGGGTCGGGGGCGTAGAGCACCGCGGTGCGCCCGCGCTCCGGGGCGTGGGTGCCGACCTCGTGCACCAGGCCGGCCGTCTCCAGGGAGGCCAGCGCGCTGGAGACCGTCGGTTTGGACAGGCCGGTCTCCCGGGCCAGCTGGGCGCGGGAGGCGGCGCCCTGGGCGCGCAACCGGTCCAGCAGCAGCCGCTCGTTGGTGCTGCGCAGCCGTCGGCGGCTCCAGGGCTGTTCCTGCTGCTCTTCGACGTCGCTTGCGGCCATCGGACCATTCTCGTGTATGAGCGGCGCATACTTGACGCCCCTAGTAAGGCTCCTTAACTTTATCGCCCAGTCAGCCCGCCGGGCGCCGTCGAGGGCGCCCGTGGCGTCAGGAGTCCCCATGTCCGGTAGTCCGCCACCCACGGGTGGTTTCGTCCGCCGTGTCGGCCTGTTCCAGGCGACGGCCATCAACATGAGCCAGATGTGCGGCATCGGCCCGTTCGTCACGATCCCGCTGATGGTCACCGCGTTCGGCGGCCCGCAGGCGGTCATCGGTTTCGTCGCGGGCGCCGTCCTCGCGCTGTGCGACGGACTGGTCTGGGCCGAGCTGGGCGCCTCCATGCCCGGCTCCGGCGGCAGTTACGTCTATCTGCGCCAGGCCTTCCAGTACCGCACGGGCCGGCTCATGCCGTTCCTGTTCGTGTGGACGGCGATGCTCTTCATCCCGCTGATCATGTCCACCGGCGTCGTCGGGTTCGTCCAGTACCTGGGGTATCTGGCACCGGGCCTCGGGCAGACCGCCGGCGATCTGATCGGCCTCGGCGTCATCGCCCTGGTCGTGATCCTGCTCTGGCGCGGCATCGAGCACATCGCCCGCATCACCGCCGTCATGTGGGCCGTGATGATCGCCTCGGTGTTCCTGGTGATCGTCGCCGCGGCCACCGACTTCAGCCCGCACCTGGCCTTCCACTACCCGGCGCATGCCTTCGACCTGACGAGCAACCACTTCTGGCTGGGCTTCGCCGCGGGCCTGACCATCGGCATCTACGACTACCTGGGCTACAACACCACCGCCTACATGGGCGCCGAGATCAAGGACCCCGGACGCGCCCTGCCGCGCTCCGTCATCTTCTCGATCCTCGGCATCATGGTGATCTATCTGCTGCTGCAGATCGGCACCCTCGGCGTCGTGGACTGGCACCGGATGACCGACCCGCACGACATCGCCTCCACGTCCGTGGCGTCGGCGGTGCTGGAGAAGACCTGGGGCAAGGGAGCCGCCGACACGGTGACCGTGCTGATCCTGGTCACCGCGTTCGCCTCGGTCTTCACCGGGCTGCTCGGCGGCTCCCGGGTGCCGTACGACGCCGCGCGCGACCGCGTCTTCTTCCGGCCGTACGAGAAGCTGCACCCCCGCCATCGCTTCCCGATGCTCGGCCTCGCGACCATGGGTGTGATCACCGCCATCGGCTTCCTGATCGGCCGGCACACCGACCTGGCCACCCTGATCCAGCTGCTGACGACGGTGATGGTGATCGTGCAGGCGCTCGCCCAGATCGTGGCCCTGACCGTGCTGCGCAGGCGCCAGCCCGAGCTGCGCCGTCCGTACCGCATGTGGCTCTACCCGCTCCCGAGCATCGTCGCGTTCGCCGGCTGGTGCGTGATCTACGCCTACGCGGACAAGAACTCACCTGGCCGTCACCCCATCGAATGGTCCCTGGCCTGGCTGGCCCTGGGCTGCGTGGCCTTCGTCGTATGGGCCCGCCTCGAGAAGGTGTGGCCGTTCGGGGAGAAGGAGATCAGCGAGGAGTATCTGGCCGGCGCGGACCCCGACGTGGCGCCCGTCTGACACCGGCGCGCCTGCGCGCCGCCGGGTCCTGTGGCCCCCTTGACATGCAGGTAATCGGCTGCATAACGTTGACTGTGCGATCAGGGGACGAGACCGGGATGGACAAGGTCTTCAAGGCGCTGGCCGACGACACGCGCAGGCGCCTGCTGGACCGGCTCCACGAGAACAACGGCCAGACCCTGGGCGAGCTGTGCGAGCGCATCTCCATGACGCGCCAGTCGGTCACCCAGCATCTGGCCGTCCTGGAGGCCGCCCGTCTGATCAGCACCGTGCGGCGGGGGCGGGAGAAGCTGCACTACCTCAACCCCGTACCGCTCCACGAGATCCAGGAGCGGTGGATCGACAAGTTCGAGCGCCCGCGTCTGAGCGCGCTCGGCGCAGTGAAGCGACGAGCCGAGGAAGCCATGACCGACAAGCCGAGTTTCGTGTACGTCACCTACATCGCGAGCACCCCCGAGAAGGTCTGGGAGGCGCTCACCGACGCCGACCTCACGGCTGCCTACTGGGGCCACCGCAACGAGTCCGACTGGCGGCCCGGCTCCCGCTGGGCGCATGTGCGCACCGACGGCTCCGGCGTCGCCGACGTGGTCGGCACGGTCGTGGAGAGCGAGCCGCCGACCCGGCTGGTCACCAGCTGGGCCGCGCCCGACGAGGAGGGCCGGGAGGACCGGCACTCCCGCGTCACCTTCGAGATCCGCCCGTACGAGGACATCGTCCGGCTGACCGTCGTCCACGAGGACCTCAACGACGAGGGTGAGCGCTCGGACGTGGCGTCCGGCTGGCCCGCCGTGCTCTCCAACCTCAAGTCGCTGCTGGAGACGGGCCGGACCCTGCCGCAGGAGCCCTGGCTGGTGCCGGGCCGCTGAGCGGCGCCGGGCGCGGGGAGGCCGGTCCGCCCCGGCGGACCGGCCTCGCGTAGGTTCCGTTCTTCGCCTTCTTCCTTCCCTGACCCTGCTCCTTCGTGGTGTCTCCGGTCACGGCCGAGGGGTGCTGCGCGCCGCCGTACCGGCGCAGACCAGTCCGAGTACGAGCGCCAGTGCGCCGATGACGACGTTGTTGATGATCACGCCCGCGTCCGGGCGGGTGCCCACGATCCAGGGGGCGATGATCATCCAGATGCCCATGGCGCACATGGCCCAGCTGAGGCCGTACATGCGCTCGGGGGCCCGGGTGAATCCCAGTGCCAGCAGACCGATCGCTATGCCCACGATCAGGTTGTGGGTCATGAGCGCGGGCTGGCTCGTCGTGTAGTGCACGATCCACGGGGACGCCGCGCAGTAGAGGCCGAGCAGGAAGACCGGCCCGTCCACGAGCGCCACATCACGACCGCCGAGCATGCGGGCGTAGCGATCCCGCATTTCGGAGACATCGGGGTGGGTGGATATGTCACCCCTGTGCACGTTGGCCATGTCTCGTCTCCTTTGACTTGCAGGCCAGATCGCGTCTGGTTCGGTGTACTGTGAGCACCGGCTGGTCCTATTTTGCCCTTATTTATTCTTTATGTGTAGGGCTGTGTCACTACTGTGACCCGAGCACTCGCGGCCCTCGGGTGACATGTCCGCAGCCGTGCAGGGCAGCAGGAGGAGTACAGGACGTACATTCCGTCCGACCGTCGACTTCGGAGGTGACCGGCTGTCATGGGTGCGAAGGTGCTGGAGCGGTTCCCCGCCGGGGCCCCGCGAGGATCCTGGCCCGCTGAGGAGTACGCGGCCGCGCGCCGGGCCGCGGGCGAGCGGGTGACGGTGGTGATGGACCTGAAGTCCGACGCGTTCCTCGTGGTGGCCGAGGCCAGGGACGACGACGGCCGTTCCTGACGCGCCCGCTCCGGTCCCGCCTCTCCGGAAGCCCGTGCGTCCGCCCGCCGCTGCGGTCCTGTTCGTCCGGGGCGTGCGCGGCCATGCCGAACGGGACGGCGACGCCCCTGGCTCAAGCGCCTCCCAGCGCTCGCAGATGGGCCGTACGGGTTTCCGTCGTCTGGCCCTGCACCAGCAGGAACAGCGCCTCCCGGGCGAGGCGCTGGGCGCGGCTCGTCAGGGACATCGACCGGCCGCCCCCGGCCACCACCGCGGCCGTGGTGGCGGTGCGCAGCATCTCGTACGCCTCCGCGCGCACCGCCAGCCGTTCGGCGACCCGTTCCCGGGACGCCGGATCGTCGGCCAGGGCGTAGGCGCGGTGGCGCAGGCCGGCGAGCCGGGAGACGAGCGGTGCGGCCGTCTCCGTGTCCAGCAGGGACAGGGCGGCCTGCGCGACGCCGAAGACCGCCGGGCTGGTGTTCAGGGTCCTCGCCCGGTCCGCGGGCGCCCACCGCTCGTACGGCATGCTCAAGGCCACCGCCTCCTCGGGAAGCCACAGTCCGTCCAGCTCCAGCGACACCGTGCGGGCGGCGGTCAGCGCCGCGAGGCGCATCGGTTCCGAGGCGCGCAGCCCCGGCTGGTCGCGCGCCTCTGCGCACGCGAACAGCACCTCACCGGTGTCGGTCACCCCCGCGAGCAGCATGACGTCGTTGAGACCCCACCCGGTGTACCAGGGCACTGTCCCGTCGAACCGCCGGCCGCCGCGTTCCCGGCGCACGCGCACCGGGACGCGCGGATACGACCGCAGATGGGCATACGCCACCCCGGACAGCAGCTCACCCCGCGACAACGGACCCAACAGGCGCTCACGCACGGGGAGTTCACCCTGGGCCAGGGTCTGCACCGGCGTGTGGTGCTGGGTCTGCACGAACCACGTCGAACAGCACGCCCCGGCCAGGATCTCCGCGGTCCGGCGCAGCACGTCCGGCGGGGCGCCCGAGCCGCCGTAGGCGACCGGGGCGGTCACCCCGAGCAGCCCCGACCGTTTCACCGCCTCGATGTGGCTCGCGGGCACGCCCTCCTGGTCGACCCGCTCGGCCTCGGGGAGGAGCAGGTCCGCGGCGAGCCGGCGGGCGCGGTCGACGAGTGGATGTGCGGCAGTTCTCATGGAGGAGATTCTTCCGGAATCTTTTCGCCGGCCCGCGGGGCGCGGTGTCGATCCGGGGCCCGGCCGTTCGTGTAGGAGGTGACAGGCACCCGAGCCATCCTGAAAGTCACCTAGGAGGACGTCATGAAGCACTACCTGCTCAGCGTGGTCCAGCCGGCCGACGGCACCCCGCCCGCCGCCGACGCGCTCGCCGCGATCATGCGTGACGTGGAGGCCTTCAACGACGAGCTGCGGGCCGCCGGCGCCTGGGTGTTCGCCGGCGGCCTGCACGGTCCGGAGACGGCCACCGTGCTCCGCCCCGAGAACGGCGACGTCCTGATCACCGACGGCCCCTACGCCGAGGGCAAGGAGTATCTGGGCGGACTCTGCCTGATCAGGGCCGCGGATCTGGACGAGGCGCTGGAGTGGGGCCGCAAGGCCGCTGTGGCCACCACGCTGCCCATCGAGGTGCGGCCGTTCGTCGACCAGCACTGACGTGGACGACGCCGGCCACCGAAGATGGACGACACCACAGGCATCGAAGCCGTCTTCCGCGCCGAGTACGGACGCGCGGTCTCCGCCCTGGTCCGCTTCCTCGGCGACATCGACCTCGCCGAGGAAGCGGTGCAGGACGCCTTCACCACCGCCGTACGCACCTGGCCGGAGTCCGGCGTGCCGCCGAGCCCGGCCGGCTGGATCATCACCACCGCGCGCAACCGGGCGATCGACCGGTTGCGCCGCGAGTCCTCCCGGGACGCCCGGCATGCCGAGGCCGCCCGGCTGTATGCGCCCCACCTGGGCGCGCCCGAACCGCACACGCCCGACGCACCGCCCGAGGAGGGCCCCGTGCGCGACGACCGGCTCCGCCTGATCTTCACCTGCTGCCACCCCGCGCTCGCCCTCCAGGCCCGGGTCGCGCTCACCCTGCGCCTGCTCGGCGGACTGACCACGGCCCAGATCGCCCGCGCCTTCCTGGTGCCGGAGCCGACGCTGGCCCAGAGGCTGGTCCGGGCCAAGGCCAAGATCCGCGACGCGGGCATCCCCTACCGGGTGCCCCGCGACGCCGACCTGCCCGAGCGGCTCGGTGGTGTCCTCGCCGTCGTCTACCTGATCTTCAACGAGGGCTACACCGGCGAGCCCGCCCTGTGCGCGGAGGCGCTGCGCCTCGGCCGGCTGCTCGCCGCGCTGATGCCGGACGAACCGGAGGTCACCGGCCTGCTCGCGCTGATGCTGCTGACCGAGTCCAGGCGACCGGCCCGGCGCGACCCGGACGGCGTCCTCGTCCCGCTGCCCGACCAGGACCGCTCCCGCTGGGATTGGGCACTCGTCGCCGAGGGCCAGGACCTGGTCCGGCGCTGTCTGCGCCGGGGCCGGCCCGGCCCCTATCAGATCCAGGCCGCCGTCAACGCCGTACACAGTGACGCGCCCACCGCCCCCGACACCGACTGGGGCCAGATCCTGCGCCTGTACGACCAGCTCATGATCGTGGCCCCGTCCCCGGTCGTCGCCCTGAACCGCGCGGTCGCCGTGGCCGAGACCGAGGGCCCGGCCGTGGCGCTCGAGCTGGTCGAGACCCTGGACCTCGGCCGCTATCACGTGCTGCACGCCGTCCGCGCCGAGCTGCTGCGCCGCCTGGGCCGCACCGCCGAGGCCAGGGCGGAGTACGCCCGGGCCGCCGAGCTGGCCGGCAGCGAGGCCGAGCGGGCCCACTTGGAACGACGCCGGGAGGAGACCGGACCGACCCGTGGCGTGACCCGCGTCACTCCGAGCCTCCGGGAATGAACTTGAGAACCTGAAAGGTTGGCGAATACATCCAATGAGACCTAGGCTCGGGCCCCACCCGCCCGTGCACACCAGCGAGGCCCCCGTGAACCACCCCGCCATCGAGCAGCCCGCCGACCTCGTGGCCCGGCTGCGCGCCACCTTCGCCACCGGCCGCACCAAGCCCGTCGAATGGCGCACCGGCCAGCTGCGCCGCCTGCGCGCGCTGCTCACGGAGCGCGGCGCCGACCTCGCCGCCGCCCTCAAGGCCGACCTCGGCAAGAGCGGCACGGAGGCCTACCGCACCGAGATCGACTTCACCGTCCGGGAGATCGACCACACCCTGGAGCACCTGGCGGACTGGCTGCGGCCGGAGCCCGCGCCCGTGCCGGCCCACCTCGGGGCCGACGCTACGGCCTGGACGCAGTACGATCCGCTCGGCGTCGTCCTCGTCATCGCCCCCTGGAACTACCCGGCGCAGCTGCTGCTCGCCCCGATGGTCGGCGCGCTCGCCTCCGGGAACGCGGTCGTCGCCAAGCCGAGCGAGCTGGCCCCCGCCACCTCCGCCGCGCTGGCCGAGCTGATCCCCGCCTACCTCGACACCGACGCGGTCGCCGTGGTCGAGGGCGGCGTCCCGGAGACCACGGCCCTGCTGGCCGAACGCTTCGACCACATCTTCTACACCGGCAACGGCACCGTCGGCCGGATCGTGATGCGCGCCGCCGCCGAGCACCTCACCCCGGTCACCCTCGAACTCGGCGGCAAGTCCCCGGTGTTCGTGGACCGCGACGCCGACCTCGACGTGGTCGCCGACCGGCTCGCCCGCGGCAAGTTCCTCAACGCCGGCCAGACCTGCGTCGCGCCCGACTACGTCCTGACCGACCCGGACACCGCCGCCGCCCTGGAACCCGCGCTGGTGCGCGCGGTCGAGGCGCTGTACGGCACCGACCCGGCGCAGGCGCCCGAGTACGGCCGGATCATCAACGAGCGGCACTTCGACCGGCTGTCCGGCCTGCTCGGCTCGGGCCGGATCGCGGTCGGCGGCGAGACCGACCGCGACGCCAAGTACATCGCGCCGACCGTCCTCGTGGACGTCGACCCGGCGTCGCCCGTCATGCAGGAGGAGATCTTCGGCCCGATCCTGCCCGTGGTCACCGTGGCCGGCCTGGACGAGGCCATCGGCTTCATCAACGACCGCGACAAGCCGCTCGCGCTCTACGTCTTCAGCGAGTCGGAGGGGACCCGCGCCCGCATCGCCGCCGAGACCTCCTCCGGCGGTCTCGGCCACGGCCTGCCCCTCGCCCATCTCACCGTCTCGGACCTGCCGTTCGGCGGTGTGGGGGAGAGCGGCACCGGCAGCTACCACGGCCGCTACTCGATCGAGACGTTCAGCCACCGCAAGGCGGTGCTGCAGAAGCCGCTGAGCTGAATTCGCTTGCGTGACAGGCCGTATGTGCGAAGATCCGCCGAATGACCGCTGAAATGATCACCGCGGACGCCTCCGGCACCTTCGAACTCGGCGACCTGCCCGTCCACCGCCTCGGCCTGGGAGCCATGCGGCTGACGGGCAGCGCCGCGTTCCACCTGGGCACGGCCAGCGACCGCGCACGCTCCCTGGCCGTGCTGCGCCGGGCGGTCGAGCTCGGTGTGAACCACATCGACACCGCCGCCTTCTACTTCTCCGCCACGCGCTCCGCCAACGAACTGATCAACACCGCCCTCGCCCCGTACGCCGACGACCTGGTCATCGCCACCAAGGTCGGGCCCTTCCGCGACTACTACGGCGAGTGGGGCACCGCGGCCCGGCCCGACCAGCTGCGCGGCCACGTCGAGGAGAACCTGCGCCAGCTCGGTCGCGACCATCTCGACCTGGTCTATCTGCGCCGCATGCGCCAGGACTCGATCGCCGAGCACTTCGGTGCGCTCGCCGAACTGCGCGAGGCGGGGCTGGTCCGGCACCTGGGCGTCTCCGCCGTGGAACCCCGCCACCTCGCCGAGGCCCTGGAGATCGCCCCGGTGGTGTCCGTGCAGAACCGGTACGCCCTGGACCACCCCGATCCCGTGGACGACGAGATGCTGCGCCTGTGCGGCGCCCACGGCATCGCGTTCGTGCCCTTCTACGCCGTCGCCGGCGAGGCCGGACCCCGGACCGCGGCCGACACCCACGACGACACCGTGCGCGAGATCGCCCGCGCCCACGGCGTGAGCCCCGCGCAGCTCCGCACCGCCTGGACCCTGCACCAGGGCCCGCACGTCCTCGCCATCCCCGGCACCGGCAACCCCGACCACCTCGTGGAGAACGTCGCCGCCGGCGCCCTGCGCCTCACCGCGGACGAACTGACACGGCTGGACGCCCTGCACGCCCGCGCGAGCTGACCCCGCGGCCGGCGCCCCGTGCACCCGGCGCCCGTGGGCCGGCTCCGGACCAGCGGCTCTTCCCGGGTGGGCGCGGGAACACAGTCGTACGAAGACCCGGTTGACTACTATCGTGTAGACGGTCGCCCGGGCCGCAGACGAAAACGGGGTGAGGAACGTTCCCATGACCGACGCCAAGGACGAACGTAGGCCGGCCGGTGAGCTGGAAGCCGGCGTCATGGCCGCGCTGTGGGCCGCGGGCGGTCCGCAGACCCCCGGCCAGGTCCAGCGGAGCCTCGGCGCGGACCTGGCCCGTACGACGGTGACCACGATCCTCACCCGCCTGCACGACAAGGGAGTCGTCGAACGGCAGCGCCAGGGCCGCGGCTATGCCTACCTCCCGGTCTGTGACGTCCAGGACGCGCACGGCCTCACCGCCCGCCGGATGCACAGCGAACTGGACCGGGACAGCGACCGTGAGACCGTCCTCGCCCGGTTCGTGGCCCAGCTCAGCCCCGACGACGAACGCATCCTGCGGGACCTGCTCGAATCCGACGCCCGATGACCGCGCTGCTCCTGCTGCCCCTGCTGCTGCCGTTCGCCCTGCCGGCCCTGGCCCGCCGGGCCCTGGACCGGCTGGCCCCGGTGGCCGCGCTGTGGGCCGTCACCGTCTGTGCCGTCGTCGTCGCCGGCTGCTCGCTGGCCGCGCTCGGCTCCTTCGTCCTGATCGGGCTGCTCAAGATCCCGCTCTTCGCCGCCGTGGGCGAGCTGATCCACCCCCTGCGCACCGCCTCGGACTTCGTCGTGCTGCCCGCCGCCGCGACCTCCGTCGGTGCCCTCGCCGTCTGCGGCTGGACCCTCGTCCGCTCGGTGCTGCGCCAGACCCGTGCCTTCCGCGCGGCCCGCAGCGAGGCCGGGCGCGGCCCGGCGGCCGGCGACCTGTGCGTGGTCGACTCGCCCCGCCCCGACGCCTACGCCCTGCCCGGCCGTCCGCACCGCATCGTCGTCACCACCGCCATGCTCCGCAGCCTGGACGGCGCCGAGCGGGAGGCGCTGTTCGCGCACGAGCGCGCGCACAACGACGGCGGCCACCACTACTTCCTCGCCGCCGCCGAACTCGCCGCGCACTGCCATCCGGCGCTGCGCCCGGTCCGGGACACCATCCGCCTCGCCGTGGAGCGCGCCGCCGACGAGGCCGCCGCCGCCAGCGTCGGCGACCGGCGCCTGATCGCCCGGGCCATCGCCCGTGCTGCGCTCGCCGGACAGGCCGCCCGCTCCGCGCGCCCCGACTTCGCGCCCGCGGCGACCACCGGCCCCGTTCCGCACCGCGTGCAGGCCCTGCTGGCCGCCCCGCTCCTGCCCCGGGCCGGTCGTGCGGTCGCCGCCCTGCTCATCGCCTGCACGGCGGTCTCGTGCGGCGCCATGGCCGCCGGCCTGGCCGATGTCCACCACCGGGTGGAGGTCGCCCAGGGCGACGCGAGGCCCTGAGCACTCCGTTCGCCCCGTCGCCTGCCGGCACGCCTGCCGCGCACCTGCCGGGTCCAGGACTCCGCACGGTAACGCGCGTAGAACGAGGACTGGCGTCTCTGGGGTTTTACGTATAACCTCACCGGCTAACCACGCTCACCGGAAGGTCCCGATGCGACGCGTCGCCCTGGTCACCCTCGTCGTCGACGACTACGACGACGCCATCCGCTTCTACACCGAGGCCCTCGGCTTCCGCCTCGCCGAGGACGCCCCGCGTCCCGACGGCTCCCGCTGGGTCGTCGTCGAGCCCGGCGGCGAAGGCGGCGGCACCGGCCTGCTGCTCGCCCGGGCCAAGGACGAGGCCCAGCGCTCACACGTCGGCGACCAGACCGGCGGACGGGTCGGGTTCTTCCTGCACACCGACGACTTCGCCGGCGACCACGCCCGGATGACCGCGGCCGGCGTGACCTTCCTGGAGGAGCCGCGGCACGAGCCCTACGGCACCGTCGCCGTCTTCCAGGACCTGTACGGCAACCGCTGGGACCTGCTCCAGCCCGCCGCCTGATCACTTCCGAACCACAGCGAACCCCTGCCGAGGAAAGCACTGCCATGACCGCGCCCCGCATCGACACCGAGACCCTCCGCCGGCTCCCCAAGGCCGTGCTGCACGACCACCTCGACGGCGGACTGCGCCCGGCCACCGTCGTGGAACTCGCGGCGGAGATCGGGCACACGCTGCCCACCACCGACCCGGACGAGCTCGCCGCCTGGTACTTCGAGGCCGCCAACTCCGGCGACCTGGTCCGTTACATAGCCACCTTCGAGCACACCCTCGCCGTGATGCAGACCCGCGAGGGCCTGCTGCGCACCGCCGAGGAGTACGTCCTCGACCTCGCCGCCGACGGCGTCGTCTACGCCGAGGTGCGCTACGCCCCCGAGCTGAACACCAGGGGCGGCCTGTCGATGAGCGAGGTCGTGGAGACCGTCCAGCAGGGCCTCGCCGCCGGCATGGCGAAGGCGGCCGCCGCCGGTACGCCCGTCCGGGTCGGCACCCTGCTGTGCGGCATGCGGATGTTCGACCGCGTCCGTGAGGCCGCCGACCTGGCCGTCGCCTACCGCGACGCCGGTGTCGTCGGCTTCGACATCGCCGGCGCCGAGGACGGCTTCCCGCCCGCCGACCACCTGGCCGCCTTCGAGCACCTGCGCCGTGAGAGCGTCCCCTTCACCATCCACGCCGGCGAGGCGCACGGCCTGCCCAGCATCCACCAGGCCCTGCAGGTGTGCGGCGCCCAGCGCATCGGCCACGGTGTGCGCCTGACCGAGGACATCGTGGACGGCAAGCTCGGCCGGCTCGCCTCCTGGGTGCGCGACCGCCGCATCGCCCTGGAGATGTGCCCCACCTCCAACCTGCAGACCGGCTGCGCCACCTCGATCGCCGAGCACCCGATCACGGCGCTGAAGGACCTGGGCTTCCGGGTCACCCTCAACACCGACAACCGGCTGGTGTCCGGCACCACGATGACCCGGGAGATGTCCCTGCTGGTCGAGGAGGCCGGCTGGACGGTCGAGGATCTGCGCACGGTCACGGTGAACGCCCTCAAGAGCGCCTTCGTCCCGTTCGACGAGCGCAAGGCCCTCATCGAGGACGTGGTCCTGCCGGGCTACGCGGCCGCGCTCTGAAGCAGCCCCCTGAGGTAGGCGGCCTGTCCGACGTGCTGAAGGTCGTCGGACAGGACGCTCACCAGGCGGACGCCCAGCGTCACCGGGGGATCCCAGCGTTCGTCGACGATCCGCTCCAGCTCCTTGGCGGCGAGCTTCCCCAGCACGCCGAGGGTCTGCTCGTGGACGGCGTCGTAGTAGCCGGTCAGCAGGCCGGCGGAGTCGACCTTCACCTTCGCGACCTTCGCGGGGGTGTGCCCGTACCCGTGGTCGTGGGGCGGCAGGTCGAGGCCGAAGCGCTTCTCCCAGCCCTGGGCCAGCCACACCTGGTCGAGGCCGAAGGCGTCGGCGAGGTGGTCGTCCTGCACCCGGGTGAGGTGCCAGACGAGCCAGGTGATGGAGTTGGCGTCGGGGGCCGGGCGGCGGTTGAGCACGTCCGGTCCGAGGCCGTCGAGGGCGGCATGGACTTCTTCCTGGATGCGGCCGTAGCCGTCGATGAGGATGTCCTTTGCATGCATACCGTCCACCATCCCAAAGAGCGGGCGCTCACGCGTCCGGAATCCGGCTCCCGTGGACCGAGCGGCACACGCCCCGGAACGGGTGTCGCCGAGATGAGCACCGAGGCCGCCAGTAGTTGATCTTGAGCGGCCCTGGGTCGATGAGACAGCAGCTGGCGCTGAGATCGATCAAGACCGTCGCCGGTCCTTGACGCACCTAGGATTGCGAGGGTGACGGCAGGAACCAGTGACATCGAGAAGGCGGCCGGTGTGCTGCGCGCCGGGGGCCTGGTGGCTCTCCCGACCGAGACCGTCTACGGTCTGGGCGCCAATGCCGAGGACCCCGCCGCCGTCTCGCGCATCTTCCAGGTCAAGGGACGTCCGCCTTCCCACCCGCTGATCGTCCACATCGCCGGGGCGAAGCAGCTGGACGACTGGGTCCAGGACGTGCCCCAGGCGGCTCGCCTGCTGGCTGAACAGTTCTGGCCGGGGCCCCTCACGCTGGTCCTGGGGCGTGGGCAACGGGCGCCCCTGGAAGCGACGGGTGGCTTGGAGACGGTGGCCGTGCGTGTGCCCGATCACCCCGTCGCGCTCGCGTTGCTGTCGGCCTTCGGCGGCGGTGTCACGGCGCCGTCCGCCAACCGCTTCGGCTCGGTCAGCCCCACTACGACGGACCATGTCCGTGCCGAGCTCGGCGAGGCGGTCGACTTCGTGCTGGACGGCGGCCCCTGTGAGGTCGGGGTGGAGTCGACCATCGTCGACGCCACCGGGGAGATCCCGAGCATCCTGCGGCCGGGCGGGGTGACGCGCGAGGACCTCGAAGCGGTGTTGGGGTGTCCGATCGCCGTCCCTGCGACGAGCCGTGTCCGGGTGCCGGGCCAGCATCCGTCCCACTACGCGCCGCATGCGCGAGTCGTCCTCGTCGAGCCGGAGAAGGTCATTGCCGAGGCGGAGCTGGCGCAGGAGCTGGGGCACCAGGTGGGCGTCTTTCTGCCTGCCTCCTTCGCCGACGCTCCGGTGAAGGCGCACGCCGTGGTGACGGTCCCGTCTTCGATGGCCGCCTACGCGCGCGGGCTGTACGGGTTCCTGCGCAAGCTCGACCAGCAGGGATGCGACCTCATCATCGCGTCCCTGCCGGTGGAGGAGGGGCTGGGACTGGCGATCGCCAACCGGCTTCGCCGCGCCGCCGGGCCCCGGCCCTCATAAGTCACCAGTCGCTTCGCTGGTCGCCGCCTCCGCCAGTGACGGCCGTGGGCGCCTCGGATGCTGTGGGCGCTGCGGCGGTCACGATGCCGTGGTGACGGGTGCGTCGAGGCCGCGGGTCGCGACGAGGCGTGCAGTGCCGTCGGCCAGGCCGTAGCACAGGCCCACGACGGCTGCCTGTCCGGCGGCCACCTTCTCGGCGAGCAGCCGGGAGCGGTCCAGCAGCAGGTCGACGGTGTGCCGGATGTGCTCGTCCAGGATCTCCTCGCCCTCCACGCGGCCGGCGGCCCGGGCCGAGAGCACGCTGGGCGTCACCCGCTCGACGACGTCGCGCACGTAGCCGGCCGGGGCCACCCCGTCCTCCAGGGCGGCGCATGCGGCGCCGACGGCACCGCACGCCTCATGGCCCAGGACCACAACCAGGGGACAGTTCAGTATGTCGACGCCGTACTCGATGCTGCCGATCACCTCCGGTCCCATGACGTGGCCGGCAGTGCGCACCACGAACAGATCGCCCAGTCCGCGGTCGAAGATGATCTCGGCGGCCAGGCGGGAGTCGGAGCATCCGAACAGCACGGTGAACGGACGCTGGGACGCGGCGAGCTCGGTGCGCCGGGCGGCGTCCTGGTTCGGGTGCTCGGGGATTCCCGCGACGAATCGCTGGTTGCCGGCCATCAGCAGGTCGAAGGCTTCACGGGGGGTTGCGGCCTGGATCTCGTTCATGGCTGAAGCCTAAGGTCCGCCCCGCGGCGTCGAGCCGCCAGGTCCGCCCGTGCCCGAGCCGGGCGCGTCGCTGCTCCGCACCGTCCAGATGCCCCGGCGCCGGGCGATGTCGGCTCCGGTCTGGATCCGCGGCCCGTGGCGGAGCGGGCAACCCCGTAGGAGCAGGCCCCTGCGTGGAGCGGGACGAAGATGTCACCGCGGCCGTGAAACCGTCGTTCGCTGTCCGTCTTCACGCATCACCCAACGAGGCGGCCCAGGCCGGGGTGTACGCAGGCTGAGCGGTGCGCAGCGGCCACCTGCCGCCATGAGCGGGCTCGGCGGGCGCGGGAGCTGGGCACTTCGTACATTGAAGGAGGGATCGACTGGCTGGAACGCGTGTGACACCGCAGATCGACTACGTGGCGCTGTTCGCCGCCCTTCCGAGTCCGTGCCTGGCGCTCGGCACGGACCTGGTGATCATTGATGCCAACCCGGCGTTCTGCGAGGTGACCGGACGCGACCGGGCCGAGTTGCTCGGGCACTACCTCTTCGACGCCTTCCCGGACAACCCCGCCGATCCGGAGGCCGACGGAGTAGCGACGCTGAAAGCGTCCCTGCACAGGGTTCTGTCCAGCGGCCAGACCGATCACATGGCGTTGCAGAAGTACGACATCCCGGTCGCCGGCAGCCCCGGGGTGTTCAAGGAGCGCTGGTGGTCCGCGATCAATGTGCCCGTCCTGGGGGCGGACGGGCAGGTCGCCTGGATCATCCACCGGTCCGAGGACATGACCGACGTCGTCCGCGCCCGCCGCGCGGCGTACCTGCCGTCGGTCAGCCCCGGCCGGGAAGCCGCCATGGAGGCTGAGCTGTACGCCCGGGCGCGGCAGTTGCAGCAGCTGAACGAGGAACTGCGGCAGGCCCACGCCCGTGAACGACGGATAGCCGTCGCCCTGCAGGAGGCCATGCTGCACGCCCCGGACCTGGCCGGGCACCGGGACGTCGCGGTGCGCTACCTGCCCGCAGTGGGAGCACTGAACGTGTGCGGCGACTGGTACGACACGGTCGACCTGCCCGGGGACCGCTTCGCCGTCGCGGTCGGTGACGTCGTCGGCCACGGGCTGATGGCCGCCACTGTCATGGGCATGCTCCGCAGCGCGCTGAGCGCCACCACCCGCACCGTCCACGGCCCCGCCCAAGCCCTGGAGGCCCTCGGGCTGTACGCCCGCTCGGTCGAGGGAGCCCTGGCCGCCACCGCCGTCCAGGTCCTCGTCGACTGCCACAACCACCTGCTCATCTACAGCAGCGCAGGCCACCCCCCGCCTGTCCTGCTGCACCCTGACGGCACCTGCGACCTGCTCGACCAGGCCACCGACCCACCCCTGGGCGCCCGCCCCGAACACGTCCCCCGCCCCCAGGCCAACGCGACGTACCGCCCGGGCGACACCCTCGTCCTCTACACCGACGGCTTGATCGAACGCCGCGATGAGGACATCGACACCGGCCTGACCCGCCTGATGTCCACCCTCGCCACCTGCACCGACTTCGGCCCGGAACACCTCGCCGACGCCCTCCTCGCCCGCCTCCACCTCACCGGCGGGGCAGGCGATGACATCGCCATGGTCGTCGTCCGCCTGAACGGCATGACCCGGCCGTCCTGACCGGGGCGCCGCCCTGAATCCTCTCCGCTGGCGGGCCGCGACGGCGCTCGTGGGCGCAGGCCGCCCGTTTTTCGACAGGCTCGGCCGACGGCCGAACGGCCCGACCCGGCCAGGGCCCCAAGCTCCGAGGACGCCGGGACCCCTTCCTGCGGGCGCGGCATTGGGATCACGAGGCCTCCCCTCCGTACCGGGCCCGCGCCAGCGGTGCCGCCACGACGTCGTCCGTTTCGTCCTCGGTCTGTTCAACGAGCGTGTCCGCCACTGCGCTGGTGGCGGGGCCGAGGACCTGCCGGGTGAGGCGTTCCATCAGCCCGGGGCCGGTGCCGCTGCCGGGACCGGTGAGGTCCACCCGCATCGGCCGGCGCGGAGGAATGATCTCCGGCCCGGCCGGTGCCTCGCTCGCCTCGGTTTCGGCGAGCGCGCGGTGGACCGAGGCCACCGAGGGATGCTGGCCTGCGTTCTTGCCCGTCTTGATGGTCAGCTTCTTCGAGATCTCCGGGACGGGGACGCCGCGGTCCTTCAACGCGCGGGCGAAGAGGAGCGTGTCGTCGTCGATGACCTTCGGCAGACCACCGTGGTTGCCCTTGGCCGCGGCGGCGTGCTGGCCGTCCAGGGGCTTGCGGCGGATGTAGTTGCACTCGATCTGCAGGGCGGCGGCCAGGACTGCGAAGAACATCGCGCCCATGCCGTGGGAGTCGTAGATGCCGCTGAGCGGGCCGGTGAGGAGTTCGAGCCGGACGCCGGCGGCCTGGAGTTGGCCGGACAGGGTCATCACTCGGCGGCGTTGCGGGCGAGGCGCTTGAGCTCGTGGACGGTGAGGATGACCTCCTGGTCGGGGGAGGCGGGCGGGCCCGGCTTCCACGGCCGTCCCGGCCCGCGGTCCTCGGGGACGAGGACGTCGAGTTCCTCGCGGAGCGCGGGGACGAGGATGAAGCGGGCAGTGTGGTATTTCGTCGCGCATCTCCGGCCGCAAGTGCGGCAGGGGCTGCCGGCCGCGGCTTGACACTTCGGACAGTCGTTTCGTTCTACCGCGATTGTGGCTTGATCGGGCGTCAGATCCACCCCGGAAGGCTGTCAGAAGTGTCTCGCACGCCATGCAGGTTTTGAGAGGAATTCTGCGAATCGCGACCTGCGGAAAGGTGATCGACTCCGGGCCTCGCAGGCGATGCTCGTGTAAGCGAGGAGGCGGTCGGCCTTGCGTTCGTAGCGGCGGTGCGGGTGGCGGTATCCGATGAGCCAGGCCGTGTCTTCTCCTGATCAAGCCGGGTGAAGGTCAGATGATGAACGACCGCCGACGGAGGAACTCGGCATCTGCCCGCACGCCGCGTCGGGGCGGGACGACATGTCGCGCCCTCGACTGTGCAGCCTTCAACGAGCTACGGACGCGCAGCGCACGCAGGTTTTCGCCGCCGGGCGAACTTCGAGGCGCTCCGTCGGGATCGGCTCACCGCATTGCTCGCAGCGCCCGTAGTCACCTCTCTCCAACCGTTCCAGGGCGCGATCGAGATCGTTCAGATGCTCGCGCGCCTGGGACAACAGGGCGGCGACGTGCGCCCGCTCGAAGGCCGTGCTCGCCCCCTCCGGGTCGTGCTCGTCGTCAATGGCAACCATTGCGTTCGCCTCGACGATCCCTTCGAACTCACGGCTGAGGGCGGATATCTGCTGCAGTGTGCCGACACGGTCGGCCGCGAGCAACGCCCGCATCGACTCGCCCCGGGGTGGGGGAAAAGCGGCATTGATGCATTGATCGCTTATATCGGAGGAAACCTCATTGTCTTGTGCCGAATTCCCGGGTGCTCGGGCGACGACGGCCTCAGCGATGACGTGGGCGGCCACGCTGGTACTGCTTCGGCCACGGGACGTCGTCACCGAGCACGTGAGCCGCGCGGAGCGGCCAGGCCGGGTTGCGCAGCAGTTCGCGCGCGAGCATGATCGCGTCGGCCGAGCGGTCCACGAGGATCTGGTCGGCCTGCTCCGGTGCGGTGATCAGGCCGACCGCGGAGACGGGCAGGGCCGCGCCTTCGCGGACGGTTCGGGCGAAGGGCACCTGGTAGCCGGGCTCCACTTCGATACGGGCGTTGTGGACGAGCCCGCCGCTGGTGATGTCCACCAGATCGACGCCATGGGCCACCAGGTGCCGCGACAGCTCGACCGTCTCCTCCGGGGTCCAGCCGCCGTCGGCCCAGTCCGTGGCCGAGAAGCGTACGAACAGCGGGCGGTCCTCCGGCCACTGCGCCCGTACGGCGTCGGTGACCTGGACCAGGAAACGGCTGCGCCCGTCGAGATCGCCTCCGTACTCGTCGCTGCGGTGGTTGGACAGCGGTGACAGGAACTGGTGCAGCAGATAGCCGTGCGCGGCGTGGATCTCCAGGACCTCGAAGCCGGCGGACAGCACCCGCGCGGCGGCCTCGCCGAAGGCCCGCACCAGAGCGCGGATGTCGTCCGCGCCGAGCTCCCGCGGGGCCGGCCAGTCGCCGAATGGCAGCGGTGACGGTGCGACCGTCTGCCATCCTCCGGCCTCCGGTTCGACGTACACGTCACCCTCCCAGGGCGGTGCCGTCGACGCCTTGCGGCCGGCATGGGAGATCTGGATGCCGGCAATGGCTCCCTGCCCGTGGACGAAGTCGGTGATCCGCTTGTACGCGGCGGCCTGCCCGTCATCCCAGATGCCGGCGTCGGAAGGGGTGATCCGGCCCTCAGGTTCCACTGCCGTGGCCTCCTGCATGACCAGGCCGGACCCGCCGCGTGCCAGGGAGCCGAGATGGACCAGATGCCAGTCCTGCGGATAGCCCTCGACCGAGCTGTACTGGCACATGGGGGCCACCCAGGCCCGGTTCGGGAAGGTCGTGCCGCGGAGGGTGAGCGGCGAGAAGAGACGGCTCATCGGCGGCCTCGCAGGAGGATGTGGGATGCCGGGTGCCTCGCAGCCGTCGAGCCGTGACGGCCGGGGTTCCTGCGGGGCGCCCCGCACGGGGGGTGCACCCCCGAGTACCCGGCCGCTCATGGCACACACCACCGGCCAGGCGTGCTCACCCGCGCGGATGTCCGGGCACGTGGGGGTCCCGTGCCGTGGTCGCGTGCGCACCCGGGTCGTCGTCCTGATCGCCCTCTTCGGCTTCTGGCTCTCGCACACCTTCCTGCCCCCTGTCGAGTCCGGCACGGTCCCGGAGTGAGCCGTCGTAACGGTCCACACACCTAGACGAGTAGATAAGGGGAGGGCGCGGTGTTCCTGCCAAGTACTCGGACAGCCCCCCGCCGGCCGACCACACCCACGCGCCGACCGACCCGGCCCCCGTCCGAGTCCGGAAGGCTGCGGGTGTCTCGGGCGAGCTGCATTTCCATGATCTGCGGCACACGGGCAACACGCTGGCCGCCCCGGCCGGGGCCGGCGCGCGGGACACGGCCGGTGACCGGCAGGTCGAAGGCCGTCAGTTCTTCGGTGACGGGTGCGAACGCCCCCTGCAGAAACGGGAAATGACGTCCCGTCACCTCCTTGCGGGTGCGTGCCGCCGCCCGGGGCGTCCTCGTTCCGGCGAGCGTGGCCGCCGCGGCGGGACCGGCCGTGCCGCGCAGCACGGTCCGCCGTGTGTGTTCCGCCATCGTGTGCACTCCTGACCGTCGTGGGTGACCGACGGCTCCGAGTCTGCGGCGGACGGCGCCCGGGATCAGGGGGCCCGGGGACCGTCCTGGGGTGGCGTCAGGCCCCGGTTGCGAGGAGCGTGACGAGTGCGCGTGCGGCGGGACTGGTGGACCGCTCCGGCGGCAGCAGGGCGACCGTCTCGTACTCGGTCTCGCTCGTGCCCTTGATCGGCAGCGCCGTCAGGGAGGGCCGCTTGTGCCGGAAGTGCCGGGGTACGACCGCGATCCCGAGGTTCTCGTCCACCAGGTCCAGCAGGCTGTGCACGTCGTTGACCTCCAGCGCGACGGTGCGCCGGACGCCTGCCGCGGCGAACGCGGCGTCGGTGGTGCGGCGCGGGCCCCAGTCCGGATGGAAGTCCACGAAGACCTCACCGGCCAGATCCTCCGGCGTCAGCACCGCGCCGGCCGAGGCCAGCCGGTGGCCGGGATGGCACAGAACGGTCATCGGCTCGCTCGTCAGCGACACCGACCGCAACTGGTCGCTGTCCGCCTGGGTGCGGTAGGCGAAGGCGAGGTCGAGCCGTCCGGCCCCGACCTCCTCGGCCAGCGCGCCGGAACCCGCCTGCCGCAGCCGGATCTCCACGTCCGGATGCCGGCCCCGGAAGGCGGCCAGCAGCCGGGCCACGTGCACCCCTGCGATGCACTGCTCGGTGCCCAGCGCCAGCGTGCCGCGGAGCACGCCCTGCACCGCCGCGACCGCCTCGTGCGCGGAGCGCACCTGCGCCAGGATGCGCTCGGCCTCCACCAGCAGCGCCCGCCCCGCCTCGGTCAGCGTCACCCGACGGGTCGTACGCACGAAGAGCGGTGCCCGCAGCTCCCGCTCCAGCGCCCGGATGGACGCCGACAGGCCCGACTGGGACACCATGAGGCGTTCGGCGGCCCGGGTGAAGTGCTGGTCCTCGGCGACGGCGACGAAGTGCTGGAGATGGCGCAGTTCCATGATTGAGAAGCCTAGCCGCTGAATTGCATCGGATTCTCCTGTTGGACCGCTGCCCGCCGGGCGGGGAAGAGTGGAAGCGGCCCCAGGAGCCGAAGGCTCCCGGGAGCCGGGAACACCGTGTGCCAACCCCTCTGGAGTCGCGTTGTACACCGCACACCCCGACCGTTACGCCGAGATGCCCCACCGGCGCACCGGACGCAGCGGACTGAAGCTCCCCGCGCTGTCCCTCGGTCTGTGGCACAACTTCGGCCCGGACCGGCCCGCCGAGACCCAGCGGGCCATCCTGCGCCGTGCCTTCGACCTCGGCGTCACCCACTTCGACCTCGCCAACAACTACGGCCCGCCGCCCGGCGCCGCCGAGTCCGCGCTCGGCGAGGCCCTGAAGGCCGACTTCGCGCCGTACCGCGACGAGCTGGTCATCTCCACGAAGGCCGGATACCTGATGTGGCCCGGCCCGTACGGCGAATGGGGCTCGCGCAAGTACCTGCTGTCCTCGCTCGACCAGAGCCTGACGCGCATGGGCCTGGACCACGTCGACATCTTCTACTCGCACCGTCCCGACCCGGACACTCCGCTGGAGGAGACGATGGGCGCGCTGCACTCGGCCGTGCAGCAGGGCAAGGCGCTGTACGTCGGTGTCTCCAACTACTCTGCGGAGCAGACCCGCGAGGCCGCCCGGATCCTCGCCGGCCTCGGCACCCCGCTCCTCATCCACCAGCCGCGCTACTCGATGCTCGACCGGCGCCCCGAGGACGAGGGCCTGCTCGATGCCCTGGACGAGCTCCAGGTCGGCTCCATCGTCTACTCCCCGCTGGAGCAGGGCCTGCTCACCGGCCGCTACCTCGACGGCATCCCGGAGGGCTCCCGCGCCGCGAGCGACAGCCCCTTCCTGAACTCGGACGCGGTCACCGAGGACCTCGTCGCCCGGCTGCGCTCCCTGGACGAGATCGCCAGGTCCCGCGGGCAGACCCTTGCCCAGCTGGCCCTGGCCTGGGTGCTGCGCGGTGGCCGGGTCACCTCGGCACTGGTCGGCGCGAGCAGCCCGCAGCAGCTGGAGGACAGCGTCGGCACCATCCGCAACCTGGACTTCGACGCCGGGGAACTGGCGCGGATCGACGCGATCGTCAGGCCGTAGGCCCTGATCAGGCCGGGAGCCGCTCGACCTCCCGGGGGCGGGGCCGGCGCCTCCGGGGCGACGGCGTACGGCAGCACACCGGGCAGCCCGGACACGGCCCGCCACTCGGTCTCGCCGCCGGGGGCCAGGGGGACTGATGGCGCAGTCCTCGCGGTGGACGCCGCCCGGTGCGTGCGGCCTCGGGCTGGTGGCGCACCGCGCTGGTCGCCGCTCCCTGCGCCACGGTCCTCTGCTGCCCCGCGGGGGTCGCGTACCGGGCGGCCCCGCCCGTCGATGGCCAGCCGCCCGCAGGGCTTCCTCGGTGAGATGCTGGACCAGGCCGGTGTCGATGATCCGGCCGGGCTGGACGGCGAAGGCCGCACGTCCTCCGACCGGCCGCGCCGGTCCAGTGCGGCCGGCGAGCGCCCGGTTCCGGCCCTGTGCCCGATGCATGCCGAGCCGGCGCACCCTTGGCCCCCGGAGGAACTGGCGTGGCCCGCCGCGCTGTCGCGGAGCACCTTCGCCGTGTGCTTCCGGGAGGCGGCGGGTGTGCCGCCGCTGACCTGTCCGCACGCCTGGGCGCACGTGCCTGGCCGCCCGAGCCCTGCGGCAGGACTCCGTCCCGGTGGCGGCACCGGGCCGCTCGGTCGGATACGGCTCGGTGAGGTCCTTGAGCAACGCCTCGCACCGTCGGGACGGCACCCCGCGGCCACCGGGAGACCGCCGTCAGTCGAGCCGTTCCGCCAGGCGCACGGTCACCGTGTCGCCCTCCTGCTTGCCGATCGCCTTGCGGACGTCGGCCTTCACGGGCAGCTTGTGCCTGCCGTCGCCGAGGGCCATGAAGGAACTCCGGAACGGGTGCCCGTCGACCGTGCCGCGCACCTTCACCAGGCCACGGGTGCCGAAGAACGCGGCCGAGCGCGGCCAGACCACGTACGTCCAGCCACCGTTTTGCCGGCTCCTCTCCAGGACCGCGGTGAACTCCACATCCACCGGACCGCTCTTGTGCATGGTGTTCCTCCGTGTTCCGCCGCGCGCGGCGCTCCGTCGGGCAATCGTTCGCCGGGACAGACCCCCGCGCGCGGCGGGACTCATCGGGGCCGGGCGGTGTCAGGCACCCGCCGGCACCCGGTCCAGGAAGCCCAGCACCTGCCGGATCCGGCCCTCCTCGTCCAGCGTGACGACGTCGGACCCGGCCACCGGCGCCGAGCCGTCGGCCTCGTTCACCAGCTCCCAGCCGAAGCGCGCGGTGTCGTGGTGGCCGTCGACCGTGCCCAGCGGGCGGAAGACGAACCCCGGGAACTGCTCGTGCGCCGCCGCGATCACGGCCGCGATGCCCTCGTGGCCCCGGACGTCGGCGAGGGGGTCGGTGTAGCCGCCGTCCACGGTCCACGCGGCGGCGACGGCCTTCTTCACCGCCTCCGGCTCGGGGGCGTTCCAGGCCTCGAAGTAACGGGCGGCGGCACTCTCGTAACGGTCGGTGTTCGCGGACATGGTGAATCAGCCTCCATCGAGGTCGAAACTGCTGCTCGGAGCCGGATCCGGGGCTTGGCCGATCCGGTGTGACCACCATGCCGGAGGGCCGGGGGCGGGTCGATTACCTGCCTGGTCATGCCGCGGCGCCCCCGCGCGCCGGTCCGTTCCGGCCAGAACCGGCGGTGAATATGCCAACAGACTGGCCGGAAAGTCATGGTGACAGTGTTTCGGGAGTGGCGATACTCGAACATCAGGGGCACTTCACCGCACCGGAGCCGCACGGAGAGCGAGGACCGAACCGGCACACCGGCGCAGCGACGGGGGAGTGAGGCGTGCACGACGAATTCCTGTGCCATGTCACGGCGTACGGCATGTGCGACGGCCGGCGCATCGGAGTACCGCTCGGCACCTACCGCGCGCCGACGCTGGCCCTGGCCCTGTGGTGGCTGCGCGACCGGGCGTCCTGGATCGCCGAGCGCCTGGACCCGAGCCCCGAGGGCCCCGCCTTCCCGGCGGGCGCGCTGGTGCCGGTCCCGGACGCGGTCGCCGACGTACCCGCCCTGCTGCGTGCCTGGTGCGCCGACGACGTCCGGCAGGAGCTGGTGGCCGACGAGCTGGCGGGCGGACGGCTGGTGCGGATCGCCGCCAGCGACGACACCACCGAGTACGAACTGCTCGCCGAGTCCGTCGACGCACTGCGCATGCAGCGCACCCTGCCGGCGCTCGTCGTGCCCGTCGCCTGACACGTGTCCACCGGCCGTGCGCGCCGGGCGCACATGTGAGCGAATCGGTAGAATTCTGGCCATGGCGGAGCGGCCGGTCGCCCCGACGGCGCCCGAACTCGTCCTGGAGACGGACACGGGCTCCACGGTCATGAGCCCGGGACACGACTACCACGTCGGACGCGATCCGTTGAGCGACATCGTCCTCGACGACGCGCGGGTCTCGTGGCACCACGCCGTGCTGCGCTGCGACCACGACCAGTGGACCCTGGCGGACCAGCACAGCACCAACGGCACCTACGCCGACGGCCGCCGGATCGCCGAGTGGGGCGTGCGCCCGGGCAGCGTGATCCGCTTCGGCAACCCCACCGACGGCCCCCGTGCGGTCCTCGCCGACGCCCCCCGGCCCGATCCCGGCCGTCCCTCCGCCGTGTCGCTGCCCCTGCTGACCGGCACCTTCCGCCGGCCCAGCAGCGTCCGCCCGCTGCCCGCGCGCACGGTCCGCATCGGCCGGGCCGCCGACAACGACCTCGTGGTCGACGATCTGATCGTCTCCCGCCGCCACGCCGAACTGCGCGCCCACACCGACGGCACGTACGAGATCGTCGACCTCGGCAGCCACAACGGCACCTACCTCAACGGCCGGCCCGTCACCCGCGCTCCCCTGGGCCCCGGTGACATCGTCGGCATCGGCCACTCCGCGTTCTGCCTGGCCGGCGACGAACTCCAGGAGTACGTCGACACCGGCGAGGTCTGCCTCGACGTCCAGGACCTCACCGTCACCGTCGGCGGCGGCAAGATCCTCCTCGACCACGTGTCCTTCCCCGTGGGGGAGAAGTGCCTGCTCGCGGTGGTCGGACCCAGCGGCGCCGGCAAGTCGACGCTGCTGAACGCCCTGACCGGACAGCGGCCCGCCGACCGCGGCACCGTCCTGTACGACGGCCGCGACCTCTACCGCGACTACGCCGAACTGCGCCAGCGCATCGGCCTGGTCCCGCAGGACGACATCCTGCACCCCCAGCTCACGGTGCGAGCCGCCCTCACCTACGCCGCCGAACTCCGCTTCCCCGAGGACACCGCGGCGGCCGAGCGGCGCGCCCGGGTGGACGAGGTCATCCGGGAACTCGGCCTCGAACAGCGCGCCGGGCAGCCCGTGCACAGCCTCTCCGGCGGACAGCGCAAGCGGGTCAGCGTGGCCCTGGAACTGCTCACCAAGCCCTCGCTGCTCTTCCTCGACGAGCCGACCTCCGGACTGGACCCCGGCATGGACCGGTCGGTGATGAACATGCTGCGCGGCCTCGCCGACGACGGCCGCACCGTCGTCGTGGTCACCCACAGCGTCCTCAGTCTCGGCGTCTGCGACCGCCTGCTCGTCCTGGCGCCGGGCGGCACGGTGGCCTACTACGGGACGCCCGGCGACGCCCTCCCCTTCTTCGGCTTCGAACAGTGGCCCGAGGCCTTCGAGGCCTTCGACCGCGACCCTGAGCGCGACTGGGCCAGGGAGTACCGCGAGTCGCCGTTCCACCGGCACTACGTCGCCGAGGCCACCACCCAGCCCCAGCACCCCGGTCCGGCCCCCGTCGCCCCGGCACCGCCGCCCCGCCCCCGCGGCCGGGGCGCCCAGCTCGGCACCCTGGTCCACCGCTACACGGCCGTCCTCAGCGCCGACCGCACCTTCCTGGTCGTCATGATCGCCCTGCCGTTCGTCATGGGAGCCATGGCCCGCGCCCTGGCGGGCGGCCGGCTCGTCCGGGACACCGCGATGAACGCGCTGCTCATCCTGTGCGTCGGCGCCGTGCTGACCGGCGCGGCCAACGCGGTGCGCGAACTCGTCAAGGAACGCGTCGTCTACCAGCGCGAACGGGCCGTCGGCCTGCCCCGGTCGGCCTATCTGATGTCCAAGGTCGTGGTGCTCGGGACGATCAGCGTCGTCCAGGCCGTCGTCCTCACCCTGGTCGCCCTCCTCGGCGTCGACCTCAACGCCCCCGGCGGCACGGGCGTGCTGCTGCCGCCGCTGGCCGAGATCACCCTCGCCGTCGCCCTGCTGGCGTTCACCGCGATGATGCTCGGCCTGCTGGTCTCCGCGCTGGTGCGCAAGGAGGAGGTGACGATGCCCCTGCTGGTGCTGCTCGCCATCGTCCAGGTCGTGTTCTGCGGAGCCCTGCTGAAACTCCAGGGCGTGCCCGGCCTCGAGGAGCTGTCCTGGCTCGTGCCCTCCCGCTGGGCGCTCGGCGCCATGGCCGGCACGGTCGGCCTGTCCCGGATCGTGCCCGGCCCGCTGACCACCGACCCCCTGTTCCGGCACTCGGCAGGCGTATGGCTGCTCGACCTGGCCATGCTGGTGGTGCTCTCCATCGGCTACGGGCTCGTGGTCACCCGGCTGCTGCGCCGGCGCGAGCCCGCCGTGATGCGGAAGTAGGCGGCACGATGACACAGACGCGGAAGCAGGCGCTTTGATGACAGAGACCTGGAAGTAGGCGCCCGATGGCAAGAGCGCCCAGCCCCGGATTCCAGCCCACGCACGTCGTGCCGCGTGGCGGCCTGCCCGCCTGGGAGGCCCCCGACCCGGCCCGGCCCACCGTGCCCCTCGACCCGCTGCTGCCGGTCGAGCTCGTGGAGCGGCGCGGCGACTGGGGGTACATCCGCTGTTCCAACGGCTGGGGCGCCTGGGTCGACGGCCGCCGGCTCGTCGCCGTACCCGAGGACCCGCCCGCCGCCGAGGGGCCCGCCGGCAGCGCCGATCCACGGCCCCTGCTCGCCCTTGCCGAACAGGCCCTGGCCGAGTACCGGTCCGCGGTCGAGGAGCTGGCGGCCGGCGACCTGGACGGCGAGGACTTCGAGGAGCGCACCCGGGGACTGCGGGTCGGGGTCGTCGTCGACGGGGAGGCCATGTGGCTGTACGACCCGCAGGAGGGGCGCTGGGTGTACGGCGACGGGCGGCGGCTGGCCACCTACGCCACCGACCGTGACGTCACCGGTGACGACGAGGTCGGGCACACGCCGACCCGACTGGTCGCGCCCGACGGTGAGCGCTGATGGCACGCGAGGCAGGCCTGTTCTCCGGCCGCCCCTCGGAGCTGATCGGCCGACAGGTGGCGAGCTACCGCATCGACAGCGAGATCGGGCGCGGCGGCATGGCCGTCGTCTACCGCGCCCGCGACCTGCGCCTGGACCGCACGGTCGCCCTGAAGCTGCTCGCCCCCGAGCTCGCCCGCAACGACACCTTCCGCAAGCGGTTCACCCACGAGTCCCAGGTGGCCGCGGCGATCGACCACCCGCACATCGTGCCCGTCTTCGAGGCCGGGGAGACGGACGGAGTGCTCTACATCGCCATGCGGTACGTCTCCGGCAGCGATCTGCGCCACCTCCTCGACCTGCGCGGACCGCTGCCGCCGCCGGACGCCGTGCGGATCGCGGCGCAGGTGGCCTCCGCCCTCGACGCCGCCCACGAGCACGGTCTGGTCCACCGGGACGTCAAACCCGGCAACATCCTGGTCGCGGAGGGCATCGACAGCGACCACCCCGAGCACGTGTACCTCACCGACTTCGGGCTCACCAAGAAGTCGCTCTCCCTGACCGGCTTCACCAGCGTCGGACAGTTCGTCGGCACGCTCGACTACGTGGCCCCCGAGCAGATATCCGGCCGTCCGGTCGACGGCCGCTGCGACGTCTACGGCCTGGCCTGCGTCGTCCACGAGGTCCTCACCGGCCACCCGCCCTTCCTCCGCGACGACGACATGGCCCTGCTGTGGGCCCACCAGTACGACGATCCGCCCCCGCCGAGCGAGAGCCGTCCCGGCCTCCCCCCGGCCGTCGACCCGGTCTTCGCCAAGGCGTTGGCCAAGGCCCCCGACGCCCGCTACGACACCTGCCTCGCGTTCGTCGCCGCCCTGCGGGCCGCCGTGACCCCCGGCGCCGGAACGGCCGGGGCACGTCCGGCCGCGGAGAGCGGCACCGAGACCGATCACACGGCGACCGGGGCACCGGGCCCTCCGCGGTGGGCCGGGCCGGTGTTCCGGTCCTAGGGGCCTAGGAGGGCTCCACCTCGCCGCGCCGGTGCACCGGCCGGGCCAGCAGGCCGCCCAGGAACCCGGCGACCAGCCCGCACAGCGCGCCCAGGCCCACCGCCTGCCACAGCTGCGGCCTCAGGAACAGTTCTCCGGACAGCCCGCCGCCGAGGTCGCCGATGCCGAGCAGGGAGAGTCCGTAGTGCGCGGAGATGCGGCCCGTCAGGCAGATCATCAGTACGGTCAGCGCCAGTGCCACGGCCAGACGGACGGCGTGCTGCCACAGGCGGATCCGGGCCGCTGAACCGGCCGCCATCCGGAAGGCCACGGCCAGCAGCAGGACCGCGTCCACCACCACCAGCCACCACCACCGGCCGTCGTAGTCGGTGAGCGAGCGCAGGTTCAGCGCGGAGACGTCCGGGGTGCGCAGGATCGCGTCCAGAACGTGCGGCATCGGCAGGCCGAACGGGCCGTCCACACGGCCGTTCCAGGTCGCCCCCAAACCGATGGTGAGGGCCAGCCAGGCCAGATTGGGCAGGCCGAGAAGGATCAGCGCAAGGGTCTGCGGGAGGCGCCCGTGGACGGCCACCGTGATCAGCGCGGTGGCGAGGCCGACGACGGTGTACGCGAGGAGCAGGACCACCATCGCGTGCGCCGCCGGGCGCACCGATTCCTGGAGACGCAGCAGCCGCCCCGGCAACGGTGCTCCGCGCGCGACCAGGAGCGCCAGCGTCAGCACCCCGGCCAGCCACAGCAGGCCGAACAGCACCGTCAGCGGCATGTCGGCGGTGAACCCGACCCTGGGCGCCGCGTCGAACAGCCCGGTCAGATCGCTGAGGGTGCCGCTGCCCACGTCGACGGCGAAGGTCTGCCGGGCGCCGAGGGCCAGGCCGATGAGCACCAGCAGCCACAGCACGGCGATCCGGGCGGCCCAGCCGGCCAGTTCCGCGGCCGAGGCGACCGCCCGGTGCCGCAGCGGGCGAAGAAAGGCGCCGCCGATCATCAGCGCACCCACGAGGGTCACCGACAACGGCATCACGGTGACCCCGGCCCGGGTCTGGGCCAGCGCGCCCGCGTTGCCGGAGAGTTCCACGCTGCCGCCCACCGCCGTGACCAGGGTCGCGGCCACCACTCTCGGGAAGGCGCCGTCCGGCAGGTCCACCGCTCCGGCCGCCCACAGGCCCAGCGCCGCGACCACCACCATGGCAGCCAGCCCGGTCAGCACCGCGGCCACGGCCTGCGCCCAGCCATGACGGGCGGCTGGCCGCGCGGAGACGGTTGGAGCGCTCACGGTTGCCACGCTAAGCAGCGACCGGGATCCCCGCCCGCCGGGTGGGCCGTCCGCGTCGGCTTGCGAGCGTCGCCACTCTGAGACACACAATGGGAGCAATGCGCAGCCAAATGCAGTAAATGGGATGTTTCCCACAAGAAGCCGCGTATCGCACCGCGTATCAGGACGATCGCGACGGGAAGAAGTGCTCGTGAGCGCCGAACCTCCGTCTTCCGGCCGCCCCACCGGGCCGCCCTCCGGCCCTCTGTCGGGCTCCAACCGGCCCCCCTCCGGACCACCGCCCTCCCAACCGCCGGGCAGCGGCGGGCACAAGGGGCCGCACGGGCCGTGGTGGAGATCCGTACCGCGGGTGGCGACCCTCACCGCAGCCGTCGTCGCCGCCGTGGCCCTCGCGGTCGTCTTCACCCGTCCGGGTGGCTCGCCCGTGAAGGGCGGGGAGGTCTTCCTGCAGTCCGCGAGCAGCCGCGGACAGGACCCGTTCACGGAGTCGACCGCCGAGCAGAGTTCCGCCGCGCCTCCGCCCTCCGCCTCCGCCCTGCCCTCGGGCACGGCCAACGCGGTACAGGGCGTGGAGGGCGGAGCGCCCGGTCTGTACGGCGGCACCCAGAGCATCCCGGCCTGCGACGTCGAGAAGCAGATCAAGTTCCTCCAGAGCGACTCGAGCAAGGAGAAGGCGTTCGCCTCCGTGGTCGGCGTCCAGCCGTCCGGTGTGCCCGCCTACCTGCGCTCGCTGACCCCGGTCCAGCTGCGCGTCGACACCCGGGTCACCAACCACGGGTACCGCGACGGAGCGCCCACCACCTACCAGTCGGTGCTGCAGGCGGGCACCGCGGTGCTGGTGGACGGCCACGGCGTGCCCCGCACGCGGTGCGCCTGCGGCAACCCGCTGACCCCGCCGGTCGCCCAGAAGGCCGCACCGAAGCTGGTGGGCCCCCACTGGTCGACGTACCGGCCCTCGAACGTGGTCGTGGTCACGCCCGCGCCGGCGGTCGTCAAGACGTTCGTGCTCTACGACCCCCACCACGACTACTGGATCCACCGCCGGCGCGGAGACCACGACTGCCGGCACGACCAGCACGCCAAGCCGCCGGCGTTCCCGCACCCCTGGAGCCCGTCCGCGGCGTGCCCGCCCGGCTCGCCGACGCCCTGCCGGTCCACACCGGGCAGGCCGAGCCCCTCGATGTCGTCGTCGACGAGCTCGCCCTCGTCCTCGCCGTCCAAGTCGCCGTCGAAGTCCCCGTCGAAGTCGCCTTCGTCTTCGCCGTCGAAGTCACCGTCGAAGTCGCCTTCGTCTTCGCCGTCGAAGTCACCGTCGAAGTCGCCTTCGTCTTCGCCGTCGAAGTCCCCGTCGAAGTCGCCTTCGTCTTCGCCGTCGAAGTCACCGTCCAAGTCGCCTTCGTCTTCGCCGTCGTCCTCCCCTTCGAAGCCCCCTTCGTCCTCGCCGCCGAAGCCCCCGTCGTCCTCGCCGCCGAAGTCGCCGTCGGAGTCGAAGCCCGCGCCGCCGAAGTCGCCGTCGACCGGCCCGGCCGCCACCGGACCGACGTCACCGTCTGCCGGCTCCCAGTCCTCCAGGACCCCCGGCGCGAAGTCCTCGGCGCCTGCGACCGGGACGTCCTCGGCCCCCTCGATGGAGAAGTCGTCGCAGCGGCAGACGCCCCCCTCCGTGCCGGCGTCCTCGAAGGCTTCTGGCCCCGCGCCTTCCCTGTCGGCGTCCTCGGAGGGTTCCGCGCCGGCGCCCTCCCTGCCGGTGTCCTCGCAGAATTCCGCTCCGGCGCCCTCGGAGAATTCCGCTCCGGAGTCCCCGGGGAATTCCGCTCCGGAACCCGCGACCCCCGAGACGCCCGTTGAGTCGGAGCTCACCCCCACTCAGCAGGAGCCGCAGGACTCGGCCGCCTCGTGAGCGGAAGCAGGCCCGCAGAAGCGTGACGATCGCCACTCTGCGCGGAGGGCGAACACCCTGGGGGACTGGCGAGCCGGACTTAGGGTACGAGGACAGGTGCGACAGGCGACCGGCCCGGTTCGGGCTTTCCGAGAGAGACGGCATGACCAAGTACCTGGGCGGGGCAGTGATACCGACTGGTTTCGACGTACCCGTGGAGCCGCTGCGGCGCGCGGCGCACTACACCGGTGAACCCGGATGCATCGCCGAGGCACGCGTCTTCGCCTCCCACTTCCTGGAGCAGCTGCGTACGGAATGGTGCGCGAGCGCCGATCGCCGCGCCGACGGCGAGCTGCTCCTGCTGGTGAGCGAGCTGGTCACCAATGCCGACCGGCACAGCAACGGCCCGTACATCCTGGAGCTGGAGGGTACGGACTGCGCCGTGACGGTGAGCGTCTACGACAGCAGCACCGCCCTGCCCCGCATCTTCCCCAAGGACCCCGAGCGCGTCGGACGGCACGGCCTGGAGATCGTGAAGGCCTTGGCCTCGGAGGTCACCGCCGAGCGCGTGCCCGTGGGCAAGCGGGTGCGCGCCCGCTTCGAACTGAACCGCTGAGGGCCGGGAGAGCTCGAGGGCCTCCCCGCCCGGCCGCGTCAGGCGCAGCCGAGCTCGCCGAGCATCCCCTGGCGCAGCCGCATGATGATGCGCTTGATCAGCCGGGACACGTGCATCTGGGAGCAGCCGAGCCGTTCCCCGATCTCCGCCTGGGTGGCCTCCTCGACGAACCGCAGATGGATGATCTGCCGGTCCCGCTCGCTGAGCTCGGCCATCAAGGGAGCGAGCGCGTGGAAGTCCTCGACGAGCCGCAGCCCCTCCTCCTCCACGCCGATGAAGTCGGCGAGCACCGCCTCGCCGTCCTCCGCCCCGTCACCGGTGAGGGCGGCGTCCAGGGAGGCGGAGTTGTACCCGTTGGAGGCGAGCTGCGCCTCGACCACCTCGTCCGTGGAGATGTTCATCAGCGTCGCCAGCTCGGCCACCGTCGGGTCCCGGTCCAGCCGGCTGGACAGCTCCTCGCGTGCCTTCGCCAGCTCCACCCGCAGCTCCTGGAGCCGCCGCGGTACGTGCACCGCCCACGTGGTGTCCCGGAAGAACCGTTTGATCTCACCGACGATGTACGGCAGCGCGAAGGAGGTGAACTCGACCTCGCGGGCCAGTTCGAACCGGTCGATGGCCTTGATCAGTCCGATCATGCCGGTCTGGACGACGTCCTCCATGTCGTCGCCGCGGCCCCGGAACCGTCCCGCCGCGAACCGCACCAGCGACATGTTCATCTCAATGAGGGTGTTGCGCGCGTACTGGTACTCGTGGGTGCCCTCTTCCAGCTCGGTCAGGCGGCGGAAGAACTGGCGGGACAGCTGCCGTGCGTCACGTGGTGCGACGGACGCTGGGTCCGTGATGCCAGGCAGTGACCCTTCGCCCGTCCCGTACTGCTCGGTCCTTTCGGTGACCTCTGCTTCCGGCCGGATCCCGGTCTTCATCGCCCTCTCCCACTCCCACGTAAGTCACGGTTCACGTGTGCCGCGACAGCGTCTGTAGATGTCCGTCAGTAGATGTCCCTCTTCGGCCGGATGCCCGAATACCCGGAATCCGGCGATCCATGCGTGCTCGCGGTACCGCTCACGGCCCGGGTACCCCCGGTCACGGCCCGCATGCATGAGTCGATGCTTGGTGGCGGAAAATGGACGTGCCGCGTCCGAACGGCCCGTTTTCCCTCAGGGCGCAATCCCGGACCCTTGTCCCACGGACCTCGGCTCCTAGGCTGACGGAGATGAGCAACCAGGTGAGCGACGAAGCCCGAGTGATCCCCCTGCGACCGGTGCCCGCCCGTTTGGCGGACCCGGCGGCCGAGCGCGCGCGGAGCAAGGAGCCGCTGTGGCGTGATCTGGTCGGTGAGGTGCTGCGCCGTGAGCGACGGGCGCAGGACCGCACCCTCAAGGACGTGGCCGACGCGGCCAGGATCTCGCTGCCCTACCTGTCGGAGATCGAGCGCGGCCGCAAGGAGGCCTCCTCGGAAGTCCTCGCGGCCGCGGCCCACGCCCTCGGCCTGGGGCTCGGGGACCTGCTGTCCCTGGCCCACGGCGAGCTGACCCGGCGCACGACTGCGCACCACCGCCGGGCCGCCGCCCCGCCCCGCAGCCACAACGGCCTCTGCCTGGCGGCCTGAGCCGCGCCCCAGGGCTGCCCCCTCAGGAGGCAGCGAGGCAGCCCTTGGCCGCCCGGTCCGTTCGCGGTCCGGTCGCGGGGCGGTCGGCCGGTGATCGGATCACTTCCGCCGGAGCTGCCGGAAGAACGCCCGGACGTCGTCGACGAGCAGGTCCGGCTCCTCCAGGGCCGCGAAGTGGCCGCCCCGGTCGAACTCCGTCCAGCGCACGAGGTTCTCGGTCCGCTCCGCCTTGTGCCGCAGCGGCACCTGGAGCTCGGCCGGGAAAAGGGCCAGCCCGGTGGGAGCTGTCGACGGCTCGGCCGGCCGGGCCGACCGCTCGCCCGTGGCGTGTGCCCGCTCGTAGTAGATGCGGGCGGACGATCCGGCCGTACCGGTCAGCCAGTACAGCATCACGTCGGTCAGCAGCCGGTCCCGGTCCACCGCTTCCTCCGGCAGCTCCTCGCAGTCCGTCCAGTCACGGAACTTCTCGACGATCCAGGCGAGTTGACCGACGGGCGAGTCCGTCAGGGCGTAGGCGAGGGTGTGCGGCCGGGTGGACTGCAGGACGGCGTACCCGGTGCCCTCGCGGGACCACTCGGCCCACCGGCGCCAGGACAGCAGCGTCCGCTCCCGCTCCTCGGGGCCGAGCGCGGCCAGTTCCTCCTCGGTGGGCTCGGTGGCCGCCTGGGCGCCCGGCAGCAGATTGAGATGGACGCCGATCACCCGGTCGGGATGCGCCCGCCCGAGCTCGCGCGAGATCGCCGCGCCCCAGTCGCCGCCCTGCAGCCCGAATCGCTCGTAGCCGAGCCGCCGCATCAGCTCCACCCAGGCGCCGGCCACCCGTCCCGCCTCCCAGCCCGGCTCGCTGGTGGGCCCGGACAGCCCGAAGCCGGGGATGCTCGGCACGACGAGATGGAAGGCGTCGGCCGCGTCCGCGCCGTGTGCCACGGGGTCGGTGAGCGGGCCGGCCAGGTCCAGGAACTCCACGATGGAGCCCGGCCAGCCATGGGTGATCATCAGCGGTGTGGCGTCCGGCTCCGGGGAGCGGATGTGGGCGAAATGGATACGTGCCCCGTCGATCGAGGTGGTGAACTGCGGCCAGCGGTTCAGCTCGGCCTCGGCGGCCCGCCAGTCGTACTCGTGCCGCCAGTACCGCACCAGCTCCCGCAGATAGCCGGCCGGGACGCCGTACTCCCAGCCGGCTCCGGGCAGCTCGGCCGGCCAGCGGGTACGGTCGAGCCGGTCGTACAGGTCGTCGAGGTCGCTCTGCGGGACCGAGAGCCGGAAGGGGTCGATGCGTTCGGCCGGTGTGGAGGTCATGATCCGGATGCTAGGCGCGGAGGCGACTCGCCCGTCGGGATTGTGAGGAGGCGACTCACCCGTCGGGATTGTTCGGCGGCCCGGCCGATGAGTTTCGGCGCGAGGACCGGTCGACACGGATGACGACGTTCCCCGCCCAGGAGGTGCTCATGACCACCGACGGATTCCTCACGTGCCTGTGGTTCGACGGCCAGGCCCAGGAGGCCGCCGAGTTCTATGTCTCGGTCTTCAAGAACTCCGGCATCGGCCGCGTCAGCCGCTACCCCGAGTCCGGGCCCGGTGAGACCGGCTCCGTGCTGACCGTCGAGTTCACGGCCAACGGCCACAAGTTCGTCGCCCTGAACGGCGGCCCCCAGTTCAAGTTCAACGAGGCCGTCTCCTTCCAGGTCCTCTGCTCCGACCAGGAGGAGATCGACTTCTACTGGACCAGGCTCACCGAGAACGGCGGCGAGGCCGGCCCCTGCGGCTGGCTCAAGGACCGGTACGGCGTCTCCTGGCAGATCGTCTACGACCGGCTGCCCGAGATGCTGCACGGCCCCGACCCGGAGGGGACCGCCCGCGTCTTCAAGGTCATGATGGGCATGGGCAAGCTGGACGTGGCCGAACTGGACGAGGCGTACGCGGGGGAGTAGCGGACCGGCACCGTCACCCGGCCTCGGTGAGAATCTCGGTGATGACGTGCCGGGAGTTCTCCGCCAGGGCCGGGTTGGTGTCCCAGTAGTACGGCAACTGGATCAGCGAGATCGACAGCGCCCAGCCTCGCCCTCGTGCCCACTGCGCGTCGTCCGCGCCGACGGCCTCGCGGAAGGTGCCCCGGACGGAGGCGGGCAGCAGGTTCCAGGCCACGATCAGATCCACGGCCGGGTCGCCCACCCCCGCACAGCCGAAGTCGATGACGGCACTCAGCCGGCCCCCGTCGACCAGCACGTTCCCGGGGGAGAGGTCTCCGTGGGCCCACACCGGCGGCCCGGCGTGCTCCGGGACGCGCAGGGCCTTCTCCCACAGGGCCGTGACCGCGCCGGTGTCGATACGCCCGCCCAGTTCTGCGACGGCCGCGCGGGTGGGCTCGTCCCGGTCCCGGAGGGGGCCGCCCCGGTAGCCGAGCGGTGCGTCCTGCGCAGGGATCCGGCGCAGCGCACGCACGAACGCCGCGAGGTCCTCGGCGAGCCGCCGAGGCTCCCGGACGCTGCCGGCCACCGGATTGCGGCCGTCCAGCCAGCGGTGGACCGACCAGGACCAGGGATAGCCCTCGTCCGGCTCGCCGGTGCCCACCGGCTCGGGGACGGCGACCGGCAGCAGCGGGCCGAGCCGGAGCAGCCAGCGCTGCTCCAGCGTCAGGTCCTCGGCGGCGCCGGGTCGCCGGGGCAGCCGTACCAGCAGGTCGCCGCCCAGCCGGAAGATGGCGTTCTCGGTCCCATGGGACGCGAGGCGGCGCACGGGCAGTGCGGCCCACTGCGGAAACCGGCGCGTGATCAGACGGTGGACCAGCGGGGCGTCGAGGTCGACCTCGTCCGCGTGCATCTTCGGCGCAGTGGGGCTTTCGTGGGCGCTCATCGCAGCCCATCCCAGCGCCCCGGCGCCCTCGCCGTCCACGGAATTTCCCGGTCTCAGACCCGGTCGGCCGCGATCAGCAGGTACTGGAAGCTGCCGTTGCGGTAGGCGTCCAGGAACGTGTCCTCGATGCCCGTCACCAGATGGTCGGCCTGCCTGCGCAGCTCCCAGTACGGGATCGTCGCCTCGGTCAGGTCCTGGACGTGGACCGGCACCAGGCGGTTGCGGGCCATCGCCCTGAAGTACTCCGAACGCGGGTGGATGTCGCAGATGTAGTGGGCGTTGATCAGCGACACCTCGCGCGAGGCCCGCCCATAGGTGTCGTTGTAGCAGCCGGTGATCACCACATAGCGCCCGCCGCGCCGCAGCAGCCGTGCGTGCTCGGCGAACAGCAGGTCAAGCTCGACGTACATGGTGGACTCGTTGTTCCACGACGCCGCGTACGCGCCGGTCTCGAAGCCGGTGTCGAGCATGTTGCGGTGGTGGTAGCGCACCTTGTCGTCGATGCCGCGGGCGCGTGCCTGCTCGTTCGCGAACTCGGCCTGCTTGGCGGAGATGGTGACGCCGTCGGCGTGGCAGCCGTGGCGCAGGTGTGCCACGACACTGCCGCCGCCGCGGCCGCAGCCCGCGTCGAAGACCCGGTCGGCGGGGGTCAGCGGCCCCAGGTGCGAGGCGAGCAGTTCGGCCTGCGCGTGTTCCAGACGGTGCAGTTCGGCGGTCACGCGGTCCCGGCGCCGGGCGGGATCGGGCTCGTCGAGCACCGACCCGTCGGCCGCTCCGATGCCGTAGTGGTGGTGGTACAGGTCGTCGATCCTGCCGAGTTCGAGGTTGACCGGGTTCTCCTCGGCGTTCCAGTAGTCCGCGACCCGGCTCTGGTAGGTGGACTGGGCGGGGACCGGAACGGGGGTGGTCCGGGCGACGGGGGCAGTGGTCAACGGTGGCTCCTCGTGGCGCATGTGGCTCTTCCGAAACGGCGTACGGTGCGGTTACCAGTAGTCGGGCAGGTGGTAGCGGTGGGTGTTGGTGGCGTGCCACTCGTGGTTGCCCGACACCCAGGCGGCGAGCCCCCGGGCGTAGCGCTCCACCAGCGGCGAGGTGGCGGACAGCAGGGCCGATTCCTCCTCGAAGGCCGCCATGATCCGGTTGTGGATCTCGACGGACTTCAGATAGGCGGCCTTCAGTCCGCGCCGTTCGTCGGCGGCGACGACCTGCGGCAGGTTCAGATGCGTGGGATCGCTCGCCAGCTCCTTGGTGAAGGAGTACAGGTCGTTGACGATCGTGGTGGCGTTGCAGGCGAGGGCGGTGATCCGCTGGATCTCCGGCCGGGCGTAGAGCTGTTCGGGCAGTTCGTAGCCGTCCACGGCGTCGACGACGGACAGACAGGGGCGGAAGTTGTTGAACTGCCGCATCACCAGGTACTCCCAGACCCGCGGCATGTACCGCGTCTCCGCCCAGGCGGCCTCGGCGAGGTACCCCAGGTGCAGCCGCGCGATGTCGTGCACGAACCGGTCGGTCTGGCTGGGCGTGGCGAAGCCGGCGAAGTCCTCCAGGGCGAAGTGGTACGAGCGCAGCGGCCCGTCGGCCCGCATCCCCTCACGCCACTCCTCCTCCAGCTCAGGGATGCCGTGATAGGGGTCGAGCGCCGACTGTGCCATGATCAGCCGGCCGCCGAGGCCGCGGCGCGCTCCGCCCCGGCCCTCGTCCTCCTCGCAGTAACAGGAGTCGACGATGTTCTCCGCGAGCAGCAGCTTCCCGGCGGCCGTCAGACGGTCCAGGTCCAGCGCGCCCGGATGCTGCAGTACGACGGCCCGGCCGAACTGGAAGCCGGAGAAGTCCCCCTTCCAGGCTTCCGGGAACAGCTCCAGGCTCCGGGCCCAGGTCTCCAGCCGGCGGTCCACCTCAGCGGCCTTGACCGGGTCGGCGGGGACGGCCGGCCGGTGGTGCAGCCCGGGGACGGCTCCGGTACGGGGGCGGCGTCGCAGGCTCCCGGCGATGTCGGGCGGCCCGGGCAGCGTGTACGACGGCGCGGATGCGCTCGTGGCGGTCTCGGACGTCATTCGGGCAACCGCCCGATCTGGACGTTCTCCAGGATCCCGGCCGCGTCGGGCACGAGGATCGCCAGCGAGTAGTAGGCGGTCACGAGGTAGCTGATGATCGCGGCCGAGTCGATGCCCATGAACCGGACGTTCAGGCCCGGCTGGTACTCCTCCGGGATGCCGGTCTGGTGCAGCCCGATCACGCCCTGGTCGGCCTCACCGGTGCGCAGCGCGATGATGCTCGTGGTGTGGTCGTCGCTGATGGGGATCTTGCCGCAGGGGAGGATCGGCACCCCGCGCCACGCCGGTACCTCGTGGCCGTCGACGCTCGCGGTGCCGGGCACCAGACCGCGCCGGTTGCACTGCCGGAAGAACGCCGCGATCGCCTTGGGGTGGGCGAGGAACACCTTGGTCTTGCGCCGCATCGACAGCAGCTCGTCCATGTCGTCCGGCACCGGGGGCCCGGTGAAGGTGCTGATCCGCTGGCCGTAGTCGACGTTGTGCAGCAGCCCGAACTCCCGGTTGTTGACCAGCTCCCACTCCTGGCGCTCGCGGATCTCCTCGACCGTGAGCCTGAGCTGCTGCTGGGTCTGGTCCATCGGGTGGTTGAAGAGATCGGCGACCCTGGTGTGCACCCGCAGCACGGTCTGGGTGAGGGACAACTCGTGCTCGCGCGGGGCGAGTTCGTAGTCCACGAAACCGCCGGGCAGTGTGGGCTCGCCGACATGGCCGGCCTGCACCGGCACCTCGGCCTCGCCCTTGCGGTTCGTCGGCCGCTGCTGCCGCTCGACATATGCCTGGAGATGGGCTGCCAGCGAGGGTACCCGCCCGGTGAACTCCTGCACGACGGCCCAGGGCAGCGCGAGCACCACGCCCGCCGTCTCGGCCCGCACCGAGGTCAGCCACAGCGGGTCGGACTGGCCCACCGCCTCGTCCCCCATCTGGTCGCCGTCGGTGACGACGCCGGTGATCTCCTCGTCGCCGTACTTGCCCGCGGTATACCGGGTGAACCGGCCGTGCACGACCAGGTAGGCCTCGGTCACCGGCTGGCCGGCCTCGAACAGCACCTGCCCGGCGCGTACCTCCCGGGACTGGAAACGGCCGGCGATCTCCCGCAGGACGTCGGTGTCGGCGTAGCCGCGCAGGATCGGCAGCTCGGTCAGCGTCTCCGGGATGACGCGGATGTCGTCGGCGCCGTTCTGCTCGAAGTGCACCCGGCCGCGCCCCGTGCGCAGCGTCAGGCGACGGTTGACCCGGTAGGCGCCGCCCTTGACGTCCACCCACGGCAGGGTCTTCAGCAGCCATCGCGAGGTGATGGCCTGCATCTGCGGCTCGGACTTGGTGGTGGTGGTGAGCTGGCGCGCCGCCCGGGTGCTCAGGCTGGTGAGCTGCCCCTCGGCCGCGGGCTCGGGGACGGGCTCGTCGACGGCGGAACCGGTCTCGGTGTCCGGAGTGGTCACATTCCCTCCAGCGGAGCTGCGTGCGAACAGGGGGGCCGGATCGGTGGGTGGTGAGCGTGGTGGTCCTGCACCCGGGCCAAGCCAAACAGTGCTGGTGGGACGCCCGATACAGCGCGAAGGGGGCGGATCCCGGCAGACAGGGGCGTAAACCCGCTGATCGGGGCGCGACCGGCAAACGGCGTTTTCAGGCGCCGGTGCACTGCGCCCCCGGCCGGCGGTCCCGCGCGCCGGTGTGGTGCGCCCCCGGAGCGAGGTGCGCAGGTCAGGCGGACCGCTCGTTCGGCGCGCGGGCCGACCCGGGGATGGCTAGCGTGAGCTTCGGGAGACAGCACCTTCAGGCGGGGGACCATCCGTACGGGACAAAGACCAGGAGGACCGCGAGCATGGCCGTGCAACCCGAGGGAACGCCCTGTTGGGCCGATGCGATGTTCAGCGACGTGGAAGGAGCCAAGCGGTTCTACGCCGACGTCCTCGGCTGGACCTTCGGCGAGTCGTCGTCGGAGTACGGCAACTACACGCAGGCCTACGCGGACGGCAAGGCGGTGGCCGCCGTCGTCCCGCCCATGCCCGGCCAGGAGGGGCAGTCGCAGTGGTGCCTGTACTTCGCCTCGCCGGACGCCGCCGCCACCGCGCAGAAGATCAGGGAGAACGGCGGCGAGGTGCTGATGGAGCCGATGCAGGTCGGCGACTTCGGCACGATGTGCCTGGCCCGCGAGCCCAGCGGCGCCGTCTTCGGCGTCTGGCAGGCCGGCCGCCACGAGGGCTTCGAGGCGACCGCGACCCCCGGTGCCTACTGCTGGGCCGAGGTCTTCACCCGTGAGCCCGAGAAGGCGGACACCTTCCTCGCCGCCGTCTTCCCGTACCGGATGAAGGACATCGTGGACGACGCGGTGGACTTCCGGATGTTCGACGTCGGCGAGGACACCGTCCTGGGCCGGATGCGGATGACCGACGACTTCCCGCCCGAGGTGCCGTCCTACATCAACGTCTACTTCGCCGTCGGCGACTGCGACGAGGCCGTGGCCCGCGCCACCAAACTCGGCGGTGTCCTCCGCTTCGGGCCGATGAGCAGCCCCTTCGGCCGGTTCGCGGCCCTCAGCGATCCGCAGGGAGCGAACTTCTCTGTGATCGACATCACGACCACGGAGGGTGAGATGCCGAAGGTCAAGGACGTCTGACCGCCCGCGACGGCGTCCGGCCCGGCCATGGCATGATCGTGCGTATGCATGAACGTGTGGTGGCCGCGTGCGACGGGGCTTCGAAGGGAAACCCCGGACCGGCCGGATGGGCGTGGGTGGTGTCCGACGACGAGCGGACCGCCGCCCGCTGGGAGGCGGGCCCGCTCGGCCGGGCCACCAACAACGTCGCCGAACTCACCGCCCTGGAGCGGCTGCTCACGGCCGTCGAGCCGGATGTGCCGCTGGAGATCCGCATGGACTCCCAGTACGCGATGAAGGCCGTCACCACCTGGCTGCCCGGCTGGAAGCGCAACGGCTGGAAGACGGCCGCCGGCAAGCCCGTCGCCAACCAGGACCTGGTGGTCCGCATCGACGCGCTCCTCGACGGCCGCTCGGTCGAGTTCCGCTACGTGCCGGCCCACCAGGTCGGCGGCGACCCCCTGAACGACTTCGCCGACCGCGCCGCCAGCCAGGCGGCCTCCGTGCAGGAGGCGGCGGGCAGCGCGCTCGGCTCGCCCGAGCCGCCTGCGTCGCCCGACACCCCCAAGGCGGCCGCCCCCCGCGCGAAGGCGCCGCGCCGCACCGGCGGCGGAGCGTCCTCGCGCACCATCAAGGCGAAGTTCCCCGGCCGCTGCCTGTGCGGCCGCGCCTACGCGGCCGGCGAGTCCATCGCGAAGAACGCGCAGGGCTGGGGCCACCCGGAGTGCCGTACCGCCGGGACCTGATCAGGAGTCGAAGGTGTAGAACTTCGTGTGGTCCAGCAGGTCCGCCGGGCGCACGTCGTTCCACGGCTTCATGGTCTCGTCCAGGTCCACCACGTCCGGTGTGCCGCCCGTCGGCACATACCCCGCGCCCGGGTGCCGGCGCTGCCACTCGGCCCACAACTTGTCGACGTAGGCGTGGTGCAGCCAGAACACGGGGTCGTTCGGGGAGGCACCGGTGGCCATGTGGCCGCCGACCCAGACGTGCACCCGGTTGTGCAGATTGACCCCGCGCCAGCCCTCCAGATTGTTGCGGAAGCCGTCCGAGGCGCTGTTGTACGGGGCCATGTCGTACGCCGCCATCGACAGCACCGACTCCACCTCCGCGGGCGTCGGCAGCGCACGCGCGGCCGTGCCGAGCGAGCGGCGCAGGAAGGTGCGGCCGTCCACCCGGACGGTGATCGGCCAGTTGCCGGCCGACGCGGCGAACGGCCCGTCCGTGACCCTGCCGTCCGAGCTGCGCCCGGTGCCACCGAGGAAGTCCGGCGCCCACAGCGCGGCGCGCGGCGTGCGGTCGGCGCTCCAGTTCCAGTACGGCAGCGCGACGGAGGAGTCCACCGACTGCAGCGCCTGCTCGAAGTCGAGCAGGAATCTGCGGTGCCAGGGCAGGAACGACGGCGAGCGGTGGCCGGTGCGCTCACCGTCGTCGGTGTCCGACATGATGAACTCGTTGTGCGTGCGGACGAACTCGTCGTAGCGTCCGTTGCGCTTGAGTTCGAGGACGGCGGCTGTGAACCGCCGCTTCTCGTCGGCGGTCAGGGCGGCCTGGTTCTTGCGTACGGTCATGGTGCGCGATGCTCCGGAAGTCCTTGCGGGGGCGGTCAGTTGGCGGGGAAGGACAGCAGCGCTGCGCCCTGCAGCTCGTCGACCGCGGCACGGGCGGCGGCGCGCGGGGTGCTCACCGGGTCGTAGTGGCTGACGACGCTGATCCAGGTGCCGTCGGCGTTCCGCATCAGGTGCAGCTGCACGCCGTCGACCAACACCTGGTAGCCGCCGCCGTGTTCGTGGTGGTGTCCGCTCCCGCTCACCGGACGGCCCTGTATCCGGCGGCCCTTGTAGACCTCGTCGAAGGTCCCCGGCATCGGCATCGGACGGTGGTGGCCGGCGGCCGATGCCACGGGTGCCGCGAGGGTGGTGACGGCGGCCGTCGTGGCGAGTGCCGCCGTCGCGGTGAGCGCGCGACGCCGGGTGATGTCGGGCATGCGGATCCTCCTGGAGGGTGTGCGGGTGGTGACGGCGTATGCCTATCGGGGGCCCCGGGGCGGGAAGAAATCGCCCGGAACCGGTTGGCCACGATTAGGACAATTAGTCATATGTCGTACAAGATTGAACCAAGATGATCTTGCTGTGACTGGAGCGTGGCGCACACCGGAACGGGGAATTCCTTGCCGGATGGGCCCCGCTTCCGGCGATCCTTCTCGCCCGCCGCCCGTCCGAGTGGCCTGGCTCACCACGCGAGACTGACGCGATGGGGCAGGGTGGCCGCCCTGCTACCCTGCGATATCATTCGAACGCATAGGGTGACTGTCAGAGGGCGTGCACGTGAAAGTCGTCTGTGTCGGAGGCGGGCCCGCGGGCCTGTACCTCGCCATCCTGCTCAAGCGGCAGAACCCGTTCCATGACATCACCGTCCACGAGCGCAACCCCGAGGGCTCGACCTACGGCTGGGGCGTGACGTACTGGCGCGGCCTCCTCGACAAGCTCCAGGGGCACGACCCCGACACGGCCCGGGCGATCGAGGAGGCATCCGTCCGCTGGAGTCACGGCGTCGCCCACGTACGCGACCTGACTATCCGTCACCACGGTGACGAGGGCCTCGGCATCGGCCGCCCCCGGCTGCTCGACCTGCTTGCTGAACGGGCTCGCGCCCTCGGCGTCCGGCTGGAGTTCGAGAGCGAGATCGCCGAACCGCCGGCCGACGCGGACCTCGTCGTCGCGGCCGACGGGGTGCACAGCGCCCTGCGCGCCCGCCGCGCGGCGGCCTTCGGCACCCGGGTCACCTCGGGCCGCAACCATTACATCTGGCTCGGCACCACGAAGGTCTTCGACGCCTTCACCTTCGCCTTCACCGAGACCGAGCACGGCTGGATCTGGGTCTACGGCTACGCCTGCAGCGCCGTGACGGGAACCTGTGTCGTCGAGTGCTCCCCCGAGACCTTCACCGGGCTCGGCCTGGACCGGGCTACCGAGGCAGACGGCCTCGCCCTGCTGGAAAAACTCTTCGCGGACGTCCTCGACGGCCACCCGCTCCTCGGCCGCCCCGGCGCCGGCTGGCTGAACTTCCGCACCCTCACCAACCGCACCTGGCACCACGGCAACCTGGTGCTGCTCGGCGACGCCGCCCACACCACCCACTACTCCATCGGCGCAGGCACCACCCTCGCCCTGGAGGACGCCATGTGCCTCGCCCGCGCCCTGCACGAGCACAGAGGCCTGCCCGACGCCCTCGTCGCCTACGAGCGCCGGCGCATGGCCGAGCTGCTGTCCGTGCAGAGCGCGGCCCGCTACAGCGCCCGGTGGTACGAGAACCTGCCGCGCTACATCGACCTTCCTCCGCACCGGATGTTCGCCCTGCTCGGCCAGCGCCACTCGCCCCTGCTGCCGTATGTCCCGCCGCAGCTGTACTACTGCCTCGACAAGGCGGCCGGCAGGCTGCAGGCCGTGCACGGGTTCAAGCGGTGGCTCGGCCCCAGGGTGGCAAGCGCCCTGCAGGCCCGGTCCTCGGCCCACCGCGGCTAGTTCCCGGGGTCCCCGCCGCGGCCGGCCCACCCCGGTTTCCCGCACCGCCACACCCGAGGAGGCCCTTCCATGGCCGTGCCCGTCTCGTTCGACCACACCTCGTCCGGCTACAGCCTGCAACGCGCCTACTGGCTGGCCCGTGCGGCCGACCTGGCCTACAAGGACCGCGCCGTCATCGAGGACCAGGCCGCCCGGTGGGGCTTCCACCAGGTGCGTCACCACGAGACCCGCTTCGCCCCGCCCTTCCCGTTGCAGGACACCCAGGCGTACACCCTGGCCGGGGACCGGATGATCATCACCGCGTTCCGGGGCACCGAACCCACGCAGATCCGGGACTGGCTCACCGACGCCACCACGCCGCCGAGGCCGGGACCCGGCGGCAACGGATACATCCACCACGGATTCGCCGAGGCCCTGGAGTCGGTCTATCCGGCCGTCCACGCCACCCTCGCCGAACTGCGCACGAACGGCCAGAGCGTCTACTTCACCGGGCACAGCCTGGGCGGCGCCCTCGCGATGCTGGCCGGTGCCCGGATGTATCTGGAGGACCCGTACCTGGCCGCGGACGGCGTGTACACCTACGGCCAGCCGCGCACCTGCGACCGGCTGCTCGCCGAGGCCTTCCACCAGGGTTTCGGCGGCCGTATGTACCGCTTCGTCAACAACAACGACATCGTCCCCCAGCTGCCGCCCGAGCCGGCCTTCACCCATGTCCGCGCCCTGCGGTACATCGACTCCCGGGGAAGGCTGCACGAGAGCATGCCGATGCTGTCGGCGCTCACCGACCGGGCGGCCGGGCTGACCGCCGACGCCTTCGCGCCCGCCTCCGACGGCATCCGTGACCACTTCATGCACTCCTACCTGACGGTCCTGGAGAAGAACCTCACCTGAGCGCTCCCGCGGGCACGGAAAGCGTCGGTGAATACCCATTCACTCGATAGGGTGAATGGGTATTCACCGAGAACGTCTGCCGTCCGCAGGAGCCCCGATGGACCAGCCCGCCCCGAGACCCCGGCCGCCGGCCGGACCCACCCCGCTGCGCGACCGGCTCACCATCCCGGTGCTGGCCTTCGGCGGCATCCTCATGGCGGTCATGCAGACCGTCGTCGTGCCCCTGCTGCCGGACCTGCCCCGGCTCACCGGCGCCTCCCCCGCGACAGTCTCCTGGACGGTCACGGCGACCCTGCTCTCCGGCGCCGTCCTCACCCCGGTGCTCGGACGGGCCGGCGACATGTACGGCAAGCGCCGGGTGCTCACCTCCGCGCTCGTCCTGATGACCGCCGGCTCCGTGCTGTGCGCGCTGTCCTCCGACATCGGCGTGCTCATCGCCGCCCGCGCGCTCCAGGGCGCCGCCGCCTCCGTCGTACCGCTGTCGATCAGCATCCTGCGCGACGAACTGCCGCCCGAACGGCGCGGCTCCGCGGTGGCGCTGATGAGCTCCACCGTCGGCATCGGTGCCGCCCTCGGCCTGCCGCTCGCCGCCGTCGTCGTCCAGTACGCCGACTGGCACACCATGTTCTGGCTGACCAGCGCCCTGGGCGCGGCGGGCGTGGCGGCGACCTGGTGGGCGGTCAAGGAGTCGCCCGTGCGCGAGCCCGGCCGGTTCGACGTGCTCGGAGCGCTGGGCATCGCCGCCGGCCTGGTCTGCCTGCTGCTGGGCGTGTCACAGGGCGGCACCTGGGGCTGGGCGAGCGCCCGGGTCCTCGGGCTGTTCGCCGGGGCCGTCGCCGTCCTCGCCCTGTGGTGGTGGCAGCAACTGCGCGCCGAACGGCCGCTGGTGGACCTGCGGCTGGTCTTCCGGCCGCGCGTGGGCCTGTCGCACGTGGCCGCCCTGCTGACCGGATTCGCCTTCTACGCCAACTCGCTGGTCACCGCCCAGCTGGTGCAGGCACCGAAGGCCACCGGCTACGGCCTCGGGCTGTCGATCGTCGCCACCGGTCTGTGCCTGCTGCCCGGCGGCGTGACCATGCTGCTGTTCTCGCCGCTGTCCGCCCGGATCTCGGCCGCGCGCGGCCCGCGGATCACCCTCGCGCTGGGCGCCGCCGTCATCGCCTGCGGCTACGCGGTCCGCATCGCCGACAGCCGCGACCTGGGGATGATCGTGCTCGGTGCCACCGTCGTCGCGACCGGGACCACGCTCGCCTACTCGGCCCTGCCGACCCTCATCCTGCGGGCCGTCCCGGCCGGGCAGACCGCCTCGGCCAACGGCGTCAACGTCCTCATGCGCACCATCGGCCAGGCCACCTCCAGCGCCGCCGTCGCCGCCGTCCTCGTGCACCACAGCAGCCAGGTCGGCGGCCTCCCGGTCCCCACCCTGCACGGCTACCTGCTGGCGTTCGCGATGGCCGGCGCCGTCGCCCTGGCCGCCTGCGCGGCCGCCCTGTCCATACCCGGCGACGGACCCTCCGGACGTGCCGGGCGAGCCGAGGGCACCCCCCGGGGCGCCCGCGACGAGGCGATGGAGGGAGCATGAGGGGCGTGAGCACCACGCCCGCCCTCCGGGGAACCGCCGCCGCGCGCCGCGACGCCGAGGCGACGAAGGCCGCCATCCTCAGGGCCGCCCGCCACCTCCTGGCCCGGCACGCCCACGCCGACATCACGCTGAAGGCGGTCGCCGAACGGGCCGGTGTCAGCCCGCCGTTGATCGTGAAGTACTTCGGCAACAAGGACGCCCTGTTCGCCCGGGTGATGTCCTTCGACACCGACGCGGACGCCCTGCTGGACGCGCCGCTCGCCGACCTCGGCCGGCACATGGCCCGGCACGTCCTGTCCAGCCAGCGCGAGCGCGGCGCCGACCCGCTGCTGCGCATCGCCTTCGCCCCGCTGCACGGCGACCACGGTGACGTGCTGCGCGCCAACTTCCGCGCCCAGGTCACCGACCGCCTCGCCGCCCGGCTCACCGGCCCCGACCGCGGCCTGCGCGCCGAACTCGCCGTGGCCGCGCTCGTCGGCCTCGGCGTGATGTACGGCATCGCGCGCGGCCCGCACCTGCGCGAGAGCGACGTCGACACCATCGCCGACCGCTACGGACCTCTCGTCCAGGCCCAGTTGACCCCCGGTACCCCGCGTCCGGCCCGACGTACCGTGAGTGGCTGAGAGACGCGAGGCGTGGCCCGCCGGAGCGGCCCGTTCCGCGTGTTGCGGTGCCCGGTGACACACTGGCGCCATGGACGAACGTGTAATCGGCAGGTCGGGTCAGTGGGCATCGGTGGTCGGCCTCGGCACATGGCAGCTGGGCGCGGACTGGGGCGACGTGGACGCCAAGGAGGCGGAGTCCGTCCTGGAGGCGGCGGCGGAGTCGGGCGTCACCTTCTTCGACACGGCCGACGTCTACGGCGACGGGCGCAGCGAGGAGACCATCGCCACCTTCCTGCGCACCCGTCCCGACCTGCATGTGCTGGTGGCGACCAAGATGGGCCGCCGGGTCGAGCAGATCCCCGAGAACTACGTCCTGGACAACTTCCGTACCTGGAACGACCGTTCGCGCCGCAACCTCGGCGTCGACCGCATCGACCTGGTGCAGCTGCACTGCCCGCCGACGCCCGTCTACTCCTGCGACGCGGTGTTCGACGCGCTGGACACGCTGGTCGAGGAGGAGCGCATCGCGGCGTACGGCGTGAGCGTGGAGACCTGCGCGGAGGCGCTGACGGCCATCGCCCGGCCGCGCGTGGCGAGCGTGCAGATCATCCTCAACCCGTTCCGTATGAAGCCCCTCCGCGAGGTCCTGCCCGCCGCCCGGGAGGCCGGTGTCGGCATCATCGCCCGCGTGCCGCTCGCCTCCGGGCTGCTGTCCGGCAAGTACACCAAGGACACGGTGTTCGCCGCCGACGACCACCGCACCTTCAACCGGCACGGGGAGGCCTTCGACCAGGGCGAGACCTTCTCGGGCGTCGACTACGAGAGCGGTGTCGAGGCCGCCGCCGAGTTCGCGGCACTCGCCCCGGAGGCCTACACCCCGGCCCAGCTGGCGCTGCGCTGGATCATCGAACAGGACGGCGTCACCACGGTGATCCCGGGCGCCCGCAATCCCGAACAGGCCCGCGCCAACGCCACGGCCGCCAAGCTGCCGCCCTTGCCCGAGGAGACGTTCACCGCGATCCGTGAGCTGTACGAGCGGCGGATCCAGCAGCAGGTCGAACACCGCTGGTAGCCAGGCGGCACCCTCCGTTTGAACGAACGCCCGGGCGGTTACACGCACCGCATGACGGAGGAAGGACGGCGCAGGGGGCGCAACGAGAGCGAGGAGGAGCGGGCCGACCGGATGTGGGTCGAGCTCATCCAGGAGGTCCGGGTCGCCCAGACGGGCGTGCAGATCCTGTTCGGCTTCCTGCTGACCGTCGTCTTCCAGCAGAAGTACGCCACCCTGCCCCACACCGACCAGGTCATCTACATCGTGACCGTCGTCCTGGGCGCCTGCGCCACGGGTGCCCTGATCGGACCGGTGTCCCTGCACCGCCTGGTCTCCGGTCGCCGGGTCAAGCCACGGGCGGTGCGGCTCGCTTCCTGGATGACCTTCGTCGGCCTGGCCCTGCTGCTCGCCACGACGACGTGCTCCCTGCTGCTGATCCTCCGGGTCGCCACGCACGACCCCTTCGTGCCGTGGCTGGTGGGGGCCGTCGTCGCCTGGTACCTGGTGTGCTGGTACGGCCTGCCGCTGTGGGCCCGGCGCCGGCACACGAGCGCGTCGGACGACCAGCCCGCGGGCCGCGAGCGGACGGCGGCCGCCGAGGGCGGACGAAGCCGGCCCGGCAGGTGACGTGGGGTCCGCCGGGCGGGCGCTGCGGCCCGCGGCGCGGGTACGGCCGCTCAGCCCGTGGAGAGGATCTCGGCCAGCAGCTCGTCGACGGGTACGCGTTCCCGGCCGGGCGGGACGATCCGGTGGGTCTCCCGCAGGAACCCGGCGATCGCGGGGGCCCAGGCGAACACCACCGCGCGGTGCCGGGTGCCGTCCGGGCGGACGTCCCCGAGGAACTCCATGCGCAGCTCGTGCCACTCGCCGGTCGCGGCCGGCCGCAGCCGCACGTCCCCGACGCCGACGGGGCGCGCCAGACCGACGGAGAGCATCTCCCGGTCCAGCCGCCAGCAGGCGAGGATCCGGCCGTCGTGGCCGAAGGCGGCCGTGACGGCGAACGGGTCGTCGGCGGCGTAGCTGAGATGGGCGAGCACGGGGCACCGGCCGGTGCCTTCCGAGCGAAGCTGCACCACCAGGGTCTTGTGCACGAACGGGTTCACGCTGGGGCCTCCGGCGACGATCGGCTCAGGGCCCTCTAGTACCCCCGTGGCGCGGGGAATGCTCACTCGTGCGACGGATTCGGATTGTCGATCAGCGACAGATGGCGCTCGGCCTGCTCGCGCAGCTGGTCCGGAGCCTCGACGGTCTGCCCGGCCGGCGTCCTGATCCGCCCGGACTCGGTGATCTGCCGGACGTACCCGATCCGGTCGGCGGCCCGGCTCTCGGTGGCGACGGCCTTCTTCAGGTCGTCGGTCCGTACGACGTCCCGCGCCAGCTCCGCCTGGAGCTCCGGGTCCTCCCGCAGCCGGTCCAGGAGCGCGGCGCGGGCCGCGCGGGCGGTGGAGGGGTCGGCGAGGATCGCGGCACGCAGCGCGGTCGGGTTCTCGGCGACCTCCAGTGCCTTGGTGGGGCGGATGCCCTCGGCCTCGGCGGCCTGGGCGATCGCCGTGCCGCGCTCGGAGGTCGCGCTGGTGCGGGAGGCGTAGTAAGTCAGCCACACGTCCGCGTCGGGCAGGCCGACCTCCTGCCCCGGCCGAAGCGCCTCGAAGTTCGGCACGAGTCCGTCGTCGGCGGCGCGGTCCCAGGCTTTGTAGTACCGCATGACCCGCTCCGGCGAGCAGCCGGCCAGCTGTGCGAACTCCTTCGCGGACACCTTGGGCGTCTCGCCGGCCACCTGGCCGCCTGGCCGCACGCTGCGGGCCACCATCAGCGCGAAGGCCCAGCTTCCGGTGCGCGCGTAGCCGCCGAACTCACGGGCGTCGCGCGCCACCAGGTCGGACAGCGGCCGCGGGGCCGGGGCGGACGTCTCGGACGGGTCGACGACCAGGGTCACGGATGACTCTCCTGCGAGGATGTGCACGGGACGGCACCCGGGAGCGGGCGCAGGCAGGAAAGACTGTATGGACGCATTGACCATGCTTTGACGGGCCCGTTCGGCCCCGGTCTCCCGGCGTCAGCCGAAGGCCTCCCGCAGTGCGGGCAGCAGCGTCCCGGCCGACCAGTCCAGGAACTCGTGCTGCGTGTCGCCGCCGATCTGGACGAGGGCGATCTCCCCGAACCCTGCCTCGGCGTAGGGGCGTACGGCCTCCACGAAGGCATCGGGGTCGTCGCCGCACGGGATCGAGGCGGCGACGTCGTCCTCGTCCACGAACTGGGTCGCCGCCTCGAAGGCGTCGGGGTGCGGCAGTTCGGCGTTCACCTTCCAGCCGAGCCCGAACCAGCGGAACTGGGAATGGGCGCGCTTGACGGCCGTGTCCCGGTCGGGGTCGTAGCACACCGGCAGCTGGCCGACCCGGGGTTTGCCGGTGCCGCCGTGCCGGTCGAAGGCCTGCAGCAGGCCCGGCTCCGGTTCGGTGGCGATGACCAGGTCCGCGAGGTGCCCCGCGAGCTTGCAGGACTGCTCGCCGGAGACGGCGATGCCGAGCGGCGGCGGCTGCTCCGGCAGATCCCACAGCCGGGCCGACTCCACGTCGTAGTGCTGCCCGTGATGGGTGACATGGCCGCCCTCGAACAGGGCGCGGATGATCCCCACGGCTTCCTCGAGCATCTCGTGGCGTACGTCCACCGGGGGCCAGCCGCCGCCCACCACGTGCTCGTTCAGGTTCTCGCCCGCGCCCAGCCCGAGCCGGAACCTGCCCTGCGAAAGCAGCTGCACGGTCGCCGCCTTCTGCGCGACGATCGCCGGGTGGTAGCGGAGGATGGGGCAGGTCACGTAGGTCATCAGCGGAATGCGCGAGGTGGCCTGGGCGGCGGCGCCCAGCACGCTCCACGCGTACGAGGCATGGCCCTGCGAGCGCAGCCACGGAAAGTAGTGGTCGGAGATCACCGAGAAGTCGAAACCGGTCTCCTCGGCCCGTACCACGTGGTCCACCAGGTCCCGGGGCCCTGCCTGCTCCGTCATCATCGTGTATCCGATGTGCACCATGAACAACGAGTCCCCGCGGTGGCGGCCGGAAAACGGCCCACGCCCGCCGGTCACTCCTTCGGTGCCCGGAACGTCCGCAGGAACGTCTGCAGCGCCCCCCGGTTCGCCGCATCGTCCCAGGCCGCGGCCGGGGTGGTGAAGCGCAGGGAGAAGCCGTCGCCGCCGCCCGTCAGGAAGCCGCGCCCGAAGGTGTGCACCCGCGCGCCCCCCGTCCCCGCCAGCCACTCCAGGTCGGCGGCCTTGTGGCCCTGGTACGTGGTGGCCCGGACGTCACCGACGCGCCGGTAGCCGGGCAGCCGCTGCAGATCGGGCTCGACGTCGTCCCGCCAGATGGCCACGGGATCCGGTCCGACGTCTTCGCTGTGGGTGACCGCGAGGGTGGGGGAGGTGCCGTCCCGGCCGAAGGTGATGCGGTAGGCGCCGCTGACGCGGGAGGTGATCAGCCGCCTCCAGCCGTCGGGCAGGGCGACGGAGAAGCCCTCCGGGGCGGTGTAGCCGTGGTAGCCGGCCGGCAGGGCGGACGCGCCGGGGGAGCTCGCCGTGGGGGCGGCCGAAGCGCTCGAGGTGCCGTCGGTGCGCCTGCCGGACGGGTTCGCCGACGTCGCGGAGCGCGCCGGCGCCTGGGCGGTGCCCGTACCCGGCAGCTGATGGGTCGCGGCCAGGACGGCGGCGGCGACGGTGACCACGGCCAGCGCGGTCCCGGCCGCCAGGACCCGTCGGCTCCGCTCCTGCCCGGCGAGCAGCACCCCCGTGTAGGCGCCGCGCAGCCGGGGCGCGGGGGCCGGCTCCCGATCGGCGTCGCTGTCCTCGTCGAGGGTCCGGATCAGGGCGTCCCGCACCACCGGCCGGGTCAGCCGCTCCCGTGAGTCCTTCCGCAGCAGCCCCTGTACGGCCTGGGTGAGCGACCCCGTGCGCAGCGGGGTGCGCAGCGGCAGCCGGTCCACGGCCTTCAAGGTGGCGTCGGCCCGGCCGCGGTCCCGGAACGGCGGCCGGCCCTCCACCATCGTGTACAGCAGCGCGCCCAGCGCCCACAGGTCGGCGGCCGGCCCGATGCGCTCGTCGCGGGCCTGCTCCGGGGAGGCGTACGACGGTGCCGTGAGCCGCGGCACCAGGGTGGCGCCGGCCAGCCCGAACCCGGTGACGACGACCGGGCCGCTGGTGCGCACGAAGACCTGGCCGGGGCTCAGTTCGCCATGGGTGATGCCCTCGTCGTGCGCGGCCTGCAGCACATCGAGCAGTTCCAGCCCGACCCGGGCCGCCCGCACCGGGTTGAACGCGCCCTCGCGGTCCAGGAGTTCGGCGAGGGGAGTGCCGTCGATCCACTCGGTGACCGTCCACAGGGTGCCGGCCTCCACCACGGCGTCGACCACCGCGGCGATCTGCCCGGGACAGAGCAGGCGCATGGTCTCGCAGGTCCGGATGACACGGGCCGTTACCCGGCGCGCGGTGTCGTCCCCGGAAGGCTCCGGCAGGGCGGTCTGGGCCACCAGACGGGGCTGCTCCGCCGCCACGTCCTCGGCGTACCACCACAGGCGGTTCGTCTCGCGGGCGAAGACCTCGAGGAGCCGGTACCGTCCGGCGACCAACTCGTGTGCGGAGACGTGCGCCTTGGCCATGGTCATCCCTCGCTGAAACCCCGGTTTCGTGTCGTCCAGAGGTACGCGGCGCGTACCGGGGTGCGTTCAAGGAATCGGTGACCGGAGGGCCGTTCCTGCCTTTCATTCACTTCTTCGAAAGGGCTTGCGAGTTAGGGATGGCCGCACCCGGCGGTCTTCGACCTGTGTGTAACCGACGGTAAGTGCCCGGGTGCGGCCCCTTCTCACAGCAGCCCGAACCGGTCCGCCCAGCCGGTGAGTTCCCGTGGCGTCGTATTGCCGCCGCACACCACCAGTCCGATCCGGGCGCCGTCGCCGGCCCGTGCCACCACCTGCCGGGCGGCCGGCAGCAGACAGCCCGCGGCCGGTTCCGCCCACACCTTGGCGCGGTCGGCGAGATCCAGCGAGCCCTGTACCGCGTCCCGGTCCGGAACCACCAGCACCTCTTCGACCAGCGCGCAGACGTGGTCGTACGTCAGCCGGGACACGGAGGGCGCGCTCAGCGTGGTGACCAGGGAAGACAGCGCCACCGGCACCGGTCCGCCCGCCCTCAGCGCGGCGCCCATGGCCTCGGCGCCCTCGGTCTCCACGCCCCACACGCGCACCCCGGGCCGCCGGGCGGCGAGGGCCGCGGCGACTCCGGAGATCAGCCCGCCGCCACCGATGCTGACGACGACGTCCGTCAGGTCCTCCGCGTCCTCGGCCAACTCCAGTCCCACCGTGCCCTGCCCGGCGATCACCACCGGGTCGTCGAAGGGGTGGACCAGCGTCAGTCCTTCGTCCCGCAGCCGCGTGACCAGCTCGAAGGCGCTGTCCATGCCGTCGGTCAGCCGCACCGACGCCCCCGCCTCCCGCGCGATCTCGACGGAGCGCGCGGGCGCGCTGCGGGGCATGACCACGGTCGCCTTCACATCGAGGGCCGCGGCCGTCACCGCCAGGGCGATCCCGTGGTTGCCGCCGCTGACCGCGACCACGCCCGCCGCCCGCTCGGCCTCGCCCAGCGACAGCAGCTTCGCCGTCGCCCCGCGTGCCTTGAACGAGCCGGTGCGCTGGAGCAGTTCGAGCTTGGCGGTGACCGGGACGCCGAGCAACCCGGTCAGACCCGGGCTCGGTACCGTCGGCGTCCGCATGACATGTCCGTCGATCCGCTCCGCCGCGGCTTCGATCTCCTTGATGCCGATCAAGGTCTCTCACCCCTCCGGCGCGGGGTCGCGGGTCGCGCCGAATCGCACCCTGACCCGCGCGGACCGCCGCGGTCAACACGGTTTCACCGGTGGACGGGCGGGATCACAGCACGCGGTCGAGCAGATGATCCAGCAGCCCGAGAAGCTGCCCGGCGGCCTCCGCGGCGAGCGGCGCCCGCGCGAGCTCGGCCCGGGCGGCGGTCGTGTGCGCACGCGCCTCGGCCAGCGCCGCCGTACGGCCGCCCGCCGCCTCGATCAGCGCGGCGGTCTCCTCGGCCCGTCCCGGCGCGTCGAGCAGCTCGGGCAGGCCGCGCGCCGCCGGGGAGCCGAGCGCGGCCAGCACCGGATAGGTCTTCCTGCGCTCCCGCAGGTCGCCGCCCACGGGCTTGCCGGTGACGGCCGGGTCGCCCCAGATGCCGAGCACGTCGTCCACCAGCTGGAAGGCGACACCGAGCCGCCGTCCGGCCCGGTCCAGCGTGCCGACCGTGCTGTCCGGCGCCCCGCCGAGCAGCGCGCCCAGCGCGGCGGCGCATCCCAGCAGCGCGCCGGTCTTGCCGTCCGCCATCGACCGGTACTCCTCGGGCGTCACCCGCTCCGGGCCGGTGTACGGCCGCGTGGCGAACAGCAGGTCGTCGGCCTGCCCGCGGACCAGGTCGGTCAGTGCCGCCGACAGCAGCCGTACGGCGCCGGCGCCCCGCGGCGCGGCCGCGAGCGTCTCCACCGCCAGCGCGAACAGGGCGTCCCCGGCGAGCACCGCCGGGCCCGTGCCGTACGCCTTCCACACGGCGGGGCGGCGGCGCCGGGTCGCGTCGCCGTCCATGATGTCGTCGTGGAGCAGCGAGAAGGCGTGCACCAGTTCCACCGCGACCGCGGCCGGGACGCCGGCCCGCCCGTCGGCGCCCGCCGCCTCGGCGCCGAGCACCGCCAGCGCCTGCCGAACCCCCTTGCCGCCCGGCGCGGTGGCGGGCGCCCCGCCGACCTCGCACCAGCCGAAGGAGTACGCGGCCATCTCGGCCACCCACGGATGCATCCGCCCCACCGCCTCCCGCAGCGCCGGGTCCACCAGTGCACGGCAGCGGGCGAGGACGCCGAGTGCCGAGTACGGCGCCTGTAGCGTGGTCATCGGGCCACCTCCGCGTCGAGGCCGAACTCCTCCTGGGCACGGGTCACCATCTCCCGGGCGTGCTTCAGCCCGGCGCGGTCCATCGTCCGTGCCAGCTCGGCGAGTTCGGCCGCGGTCTCGGCGCGGTCGCGGCCGAGCTGTGCCCGCGACTTGGCCAGACCCAGCCGGGCCAGCGCCTCACCGCGCGGCTCGCGCATCGCGCGGAACTCCTCCAGCGCCTGCTCGTACATCTCGCGCGCCTCGGCGTGACGCCCGGCCCGGTAGAGGACATTGCCGCGCATCTTGTGGTTGTAGGCGAGGGCGCTGGAGAGGTTCATCGCCCGGCAGCCGGCCTCCGCCCGCGACAGCAGCTCCAGCGCCCGCTCGGTGTCCTTGTCGCGCACCGAGAGGATGTCGGCGAGCCCGCGCAGCGCCCAGGCGTGCCCGCGCCGGTCCTCCGCCCGCTCGGCTATCTCCGCCGCCTCCTCGAACAGCGCGTACGCCCGGTCGAAGTCACCGGTGTTGCGGTGCATCTGCGCGATGCCCTCCAGCGCCCACACCGTGTGCCGGGCCTCGCCCCGCCTGCGCGCCTCGGCCAGCAGCTGCTCGTGCAGCCGGCCGACCGCCGCGTAGTCGCCCTGGATGCGGCCGGTTTCCGCGAGGCCGGCGAGCGAGTAGCCGCGGACAACGATGTCGCCGCCACGCTCGCCGAGTTCGGCCGCGAGCCCCAGCAGCCGCCAGGCCAGGGGGAAAGCCCCGCGCTGCCGGGCGAGGGTGCCGCCGCTCCACAGCGCCCAGGCCATCGCGGCGGTGTCACGGGCCGCACGCGCCGCGCGGTAACTCGCCTTCCAGGCCCGGTCCGCGTCCTCCACATGACCGAGCCGCCGGTGTGCCTCGGCGACGGCGAGTCCGCAGCGGGCGGCCTCGGCGGGGCGCCCGGACCGCTCGGCCTCACGCAGCTTCTCGGTGCCCTCCGCCAGCACATCGACCAGCGAGGAGTTCACGGACAGGGTGGTCAGAGCGCCCTGGTACTCCGGGGCGAAAGCCTTGCCGTACATACGCGCCTTTCTATACACGGCATGTATACATGGCGTGTATAGCGTCGGGGAAATACGCCCCGGCCGAAGCGACCGGGGCGTGTCGGTCTGTTGCCGATCAAGACGCGGGTACGGCGGCGCGGGTTGCCCGTGTGGCGGGCCTCACCTTGTGAAGGTTCAGTGCTGCTGGTTCTTCTGCGGCGTCAGTTCGCTCGGCCGCACCACGACGTACCCCTCGCCCCGCAGCATCAGCTGGATCGCCTCGCCGGAACCGCCGCGGAGCATCGAGCCGAGGGACTGGGAGCGGTGCAGCGAGGTCTCCAGATGCGCGGTCCAGCCGACCACCGCGTCCGTGTCGACGTACACCGGCGACTGCCCGGAGACCGGTATGACCAGTGGGTTGCCCTCGCACACCAGGCCCAGCCGGCCCGCCCCGGTGAACACGCTGTTGAACAGGCCGCCGCCGGCGATGCCCGATCCCTTCACCGTCTTGATGTCGTACGACAACGAGGCGTCGAAACACAGGACGTTGCGGCCGTTGACCGTGAACTGGTCGCCGGGCTCGACCTCGACGATGAAACAGTTCTGCGCCTCGTGCGCGAACCAGGCCTCGCCCTGCCCGCGCACCGCCATGAGGGGCAGCCCCTCACCGGTGACCGCACGCTTGAGCATGCCGCCGACGCCCTGCCCCTTGCGCTCGAACTTGAGGCCGCCGCGGTAGGCGACCATCGCGCCCTGGCGGGCGTACATCTCGCCGTTCACCGCGTACTTGATGCACTTGGCGTTCTCGACGGACATGCCCGGCTCCACGGCCGGCTGCACCACGTGCTCACTGGAAAAGAGATCACCCTTCATGGCGGGCATGGTGTCCCGGACGATGCCATTCCGCCAAGATCACGGATCGCACCCGGTCGACCACCGGCCGGCACGCACGGCCAGGGCCCGATTTGCGGGGCCTGACAGCACCGCGCAGCATGGGCTGCACGGCCGGGTACGCATCCGGGCCCCGGGGCCGGGGCGCACGTAGCCTGCGATCGGCGGAGCGGCGAGCCCGGGCGCGAGCGTCGCGGCCAGGACGAAGCCCGTCGCGAGCGATGTGCGGACCGTCGTCATCCCCGGCTGCGGCCAGTACGTCGCCGAGGAGGCACCCGGCGACGTACTGGCCGCGCTGACCGCGTTCCTGACCCCCCACCGCGAGGACCACCGTGCCCGAAACCCATGACCCCGCCCGCACCGCGATCCTCCTGGTCGACCCCTACAACGACTTCCTCTCCGAGAACGGGAAGGTCTGGCCCGCCGTGCGGCACGTGGCTCTCGAGGTCGGGCTCCTCGACCATCTGCGGGCCGTGGTCGCCGCCGGCCGTGCGAGCAACGTCCGGATCTTCTTCGTCCCCCACCGCCGCTGGGAGCCGGGCGACTACGACGGCTGGGACCACCCGAACCCGTCGCAGCGCAAGATCCAGGAACGGCACCACTTCGCCAGGGGCTCCTGGGGCGGGGAGTTCCACCCCGACTTCCAGCCGCAACCGGGCGACGTCGTCGCCCACGAGCACTGGGGGTCGAGCGGATTCGCCAACACCGACCTGGACCTGCTGCTCAAGCAGCACGGCATCACCCATGTGGTGCTCATCGGCCTTCTGGCCAACACCTGTATCGAGGCCACCGGCCGCTACGCCATGGAGCTCGGCTACCACGTGACACTGGTCCGCGACGCAACCGCGGCCTTCAAGCCCGAGATGATGCACGCCGCCCATGAACTCAACGGGCCGACCTACGCGCACAGCATCACCACGACCGAGGAACTCCTGCGGGCGCTGAAGAACACCGGGTGATCCAGGAGGCCGGTGAAGAAGAGGCGCTCCCGCGGTGCGCCCCCGACCTCGCCGCACCCGTACGCCGGCGTGCCGGTCTCCTGCTTGCGGACCGCTGCGGCGGCGTGCCGCCCCGGTTCGTCGACAGCCTCCGGCCGCACCTTCGCGTCACGGAGTGCATCCGTCCTCGTTCTTGTGCGAAGCGGCACGATCCGGTGCAGGCTGGCAGGGGAGGGCACGTGCTCCACGACCGCGGTGCCGGCCGGGCCCGGCGGGCACCGGCAGGAAGGAAGCGCGATGGAGATCAGAGGATCGGTCGCCCTGGTGACGGGAGCCAATCGCGGCATCGGCCGCGCGCTGGCCCGCGCGCTGATCGACCACGGCGCAGGAAAGGTCTACGCAGCCGTCCGCGATCCGGCGAGCGTGCAGGACGAGGACCTCACTCCGCTGCGTCTGGACGTCACCGAGCCCGGCGACGTCGCCGCCGCGGCCGCCGTCGCGGGCGACGTCACCGTCGTCGTCAACAACGCCGGCGTGGGCGGATTCGACACCAAGCTCCTGACAGGCTCCCTCGACGGTGCCCGCCAGGCGATGGAGACGAACTACTTCGGCACCTGGGCCGTCTCCCGGGCCTTCGCCCCCGTCCTCCGGGGCAACGGGGGCGGTGCCCTGGTCAACATCCTGTCGGCCGCCTCCTGGGCGGCGCGGCCGGAATTCCCCGGCTACGCCGCGTCCAAGGCGGCCCAGTGGTCGTTGACGGGTGCGCTGCGCGAGGGCCTGCGCGAACAGGGAACCCTCGTGATCGGGGTGCACGCCGGCTTCGTGGAGACGAACCTCAGTGCCTACATCGACGCACCGAAGATCAGCGCGGCGGACGTCGCGGAGCAGACCGTGGAAGCCCTGGCGAACGACCGGGTGGAGGTCCTCGCCGACGAGCGGACCAGACAGGTCAAACACGCCCTTTGCCAACCACTCGAGCGGTGAGCACAGGCCGGCCTCGCCGGTGCGGGACCCGCCACGGGCGGACGAGCGGCCGGTCCGCCGCAGCGGCCGAGCCGCCTGGGCACAGGAGGACCCATGAGCGACGCATCGCCGGCGGCGCACGGCCGCCGGGACCCGGCCCTGTTCGGACAGACCCTCGTCGTCATCGGAGGCAGCGCGGGCATCGGGCTGGCCACCGCGAGGCAGGCCCGCGCCGAGGGCGCCACGGTGATTCTCACCGGGCGTGACCCCGAACGGCTGCGCACCGCGGCCGCGGAGGTGGAGGCGCGCAGCACCGCCGCCTTCGACGCCAACGACCCCGATTCGCTGCGGCAGTTCTTCTCCGAGCTGCCCGGACCGATCGACCACGTGCTGGTCACGGCGGGGAGTCCCGCCTACGGGCGTCTCCTGGACATGGACTCCGAACAGGCGCGCCGCGCGATCAGCGCGCACATGGTGCTCGCCCTGGACGTCGCACGCCACGCCGTCACCACCGTACGGCCGGGCGGCACGCTGCTGCTCCTGGGCGGCACCGGCGCCCGGCGGCTGCGGGCGGGCCTCGGCACCGCGCCGGCGGCCACGGCCGCGATGCCCGTGTTCACCGCCGGTCTCGCGCTCGAGCTCGCGCCGGTCCGGGTCAATCTGATCGCGGCCGGCTTCGTGGACACCCCGCTGTCGGCCAGGCTTCTCGGCGACCACCTCGAGGCCCGACGCGAGGAACTGCGCGCCACACTGCCGATCGGCCGCGTCGTCGTACCGGAGGACGTCGCGGCGCTCGCCGTGCACATCATGACCAACACGGCCCTCACCGGCGCGACCTACGACGTCGACGGCGGTCAGCAACTCGTCGGCTGAGACCCGGGACGACTGCGGCGAGTCCGGCAAGGCCTGGGAAGACCCCGTGCATCTCTATCTCCTGGCCGCCTTCTTCCCGCAGAACGCGGAGTCCAGGGTCCCGGCCAACGCATCCGAGACCTTCGCGTTGTTGGACGTGTTGGCGACAGCCGTGAGACTCCGCTCGCCGTCCTTCGTGGCGAAGGCGTACGTGTAGTACCCCTGCACCACTCCTGTGTGCCCGTACACGGACACCCCGCACGGCAGATCCCGGCGCCGCAGCCCCAGTCCGTACGCCGTCGTGGCGTCCACCCGGTCGAACCTCTCCATCTCGGCGAGCCGTGCCGAGGACATCAGCCTGCCGCCGAGCAGCGCGGAATAGAACGTGTCGAGATCCCGTGCGCCGGAGATGATCGCCCCCGCGCTCTGTGCCCAGGACACCGTCTGGTCGGTGGAGTCGACCAGCGGGTCACCGGCCTTGTCGGGGGTGAGGTACCCGCGCGCGTGCCGGCCCGGGATCCCCGTCTCCGGATGCACGTAGAACGTGTCCCGCAGCTTCAGCGGCTTGAAGATGCGCTCCTCGTACTCGGTGCGCACCGAGTGCCCCGTGAGTTTCTCGATGAGCATGCCCGCCACCACGAAATTGGTGTTGGAGTAGGAGTAGGCGGCGCCGGGCGCGTGGGTGGGCGGCTTCTTCAGGGAGAGCGCGACCAGCCGGCGGTAGGTGAAGACCTTGTCCCGTACCGCCTCGAAGCCCTGGACGCTGTCGGCGAACATGTCGTCGGTGTAGTCGTACAGGCCGCTGCGATGGCTCAGCAGGTGGCGGACCGTGATGCGGTCGTCCGGCAGCAGCCCGGGCAGGTAACGGTTGACCGGCGCGTCGAGAGCCAGCCGGTGTTCGTCGACCAGCTGGAGCAGGACGACGGCCGAGAAGGTCTTGGTGACGCTGCCGACGCGGAACCGGTCGCCGGGGGCGAGCGCCCGCCGGGTGCCGAGGTCGGCGACTCCGCGCGTCGCCTGGTAGGTCCGGCCGTGGTCGTCGACGCGGGCCAGGGCGCCCGGCGCGCCCCGGTCCACCGCGGAGCGCAGCGCCGCGGCGAGACCCGCCGTGTCGGGTGCCGCGGGCGTCGCTGCCGCCGGCGCGTCCGCCTCTCCCGTCGCGGCCCGGGCCGGAAACGCGAGGAGCGCCAGCACGACCGCCCCGAGGACCGTGCCCCGTCCCACCGTTGCTGAGACCATCCCGCACCTGCTTTCAGCACTCCGCATGCGCACGACGTTTGATGCGACATCGGTCACGTTCCGGCCCTGGAACCTAGGGGATGGAGTCGACGTCTCCACAGCCGACACACAGTTGGTCAGTCGGCGATCACTCTATGGCGTGCATTCGTAAAGGATTGCCCTAGAAGGTGGCGAAATCGATCATTCCACCTTTACGTGTACATGACTGATCCGTAAGGGTTACGTCCCGGGGCCCGACCAGCCCCCGTGGTGCGGGACCGCGCCACGCGTCAAGGCGGTTGGTGATCCCCGCTGCCTTCGAACGAAGGACCCTGATCCTTGCGTAGACCCCACATACGCAGCGTCGCCGTCGCCATCGCGGTGACCACCGCTGCCACGGGCCTGGCCGGTACCGCCTTCGCGGGTCCCTCCACGGGGGTGGAGCGGTCCTCGGCGTCCGCCACCACGAACGCCGCGGCGGTGGTGGAGGCGGCGCGTACCGCGGCCTTCGCCCACGCCTCGGCGACCGGCGTCTCCCAGGGCGACGAACTGCACGCCCAGGACGTGATGATCGACCCCGAGGGCGCCCGGCACGTCCGGTTCGTCCGCACGCACGACGGCATGCCGGTGCTCGGCGGCGACCTCGTCGTCCACCTCGACCGCGAGCTGGCCTACGCCGGTGTGACCCGCGCCGCCGGTCACACCGTCGAGCCGGCCGCCACCAAGGCCAGGCTGACCGCGGACCAGGCCGCCGCCAAGGCCGCCCAGGCCGCGAAGGGCGAAGCCGGTGACGCCCGGCTCGTCGTCGACGCGCGTGGCGGCTCCTCCGCCCTCGCCTACCAGGTGACCGTGACCGACCCGAACGGCACCGACACCGTCGTCATCGACGCCGTCACCGGCGAGGTGCGCAGCAACACGCCGGACAGCGACGAGTTCCTGTCGCCCAAGCTGCTCGACAGCCTGCGCAAGCACGGCGAGACGATCGACCCCGCCACGGGCGTCGGTTCCGCCTCCCCCGAGGCCGGCGCGCTCGGCCCCGGCGTCTCCGGCGCCACGCCGTACCCGTCGAGCGCCAAGGGCACGGGCAAGACCCTGTTCGTGGGCAGCGTCGGCCTGACCACCACGGCGACCTCTCGCGGTCACTACCAGCTCAAGGACCCGAGCCGGTACGGCACCGAGACGCGCGACGCCAAGGGCTCGTACACGGAGAAGTTCAGCGCGGCCACGAAGTTCACCAACACGACCGACGTGTGGGGCAACGGCACGACCACCAGCCGTGTGAGTGCCGCCGCGGACGCCCAGTACGGCATCACCAAGACGCTGGACTTCTACAAGAGCACCTTCGGCCGCAAGGGCATAGCCGGCAACGGCAAGGCCGCACAGGGCATGGTGCACTGGGGCAAGAAGGTCGCCAACGCCTTCTGGGACCCGACCTGCAACTGCATGCTGTACGGCGACGGCGACGGCGACATGTTCAAGAAGCCGCTCGTCGTCCTCGACGTCACCGGCCACGAGCTGACCCACGGCGTGGTGGACGCGACCGCGAAGCTGGAGCCGACCAACGTCGACGCCCATGGCAACCAGTTCGGCGAGCCCGGCGCGCTCAACGAGTCGCTCGCGGACATCTTCGGCTCCAACGTCGAGTTCTACGCCAAGAACGCCAAGGACACGCCGGACTACCTGATCGGTGAGAAGCTGGGCCTCGCCCAGAAGTTCCTGCGGCGCCTCGACCACCCCTCGCTCGACAAGCTCGAGAGCACGGTCGACTACTGGTCGCTGGACGTGTACGGCACCCCCGGCCACCTCCCGGCCGAGGTGCACGCCGGGTCCGGTGTCTCCTCTCACGCCTACTACCTCCTCGCGGAGGGCAGCGGCAAGAAGACGATCAACGGCGTCAACTACGACTCGCCCACGTACGACCACTCCACGGTCCAGGGCATCGGCCGTAGCAAGGCCACCGCCATCTTCTACCGTGCGCTCACCCGCTACATGGTCTCCACGACCGACTTCCACGACGCGCGAGTCGCGACGCTGAACGCGGCCAAGGACCTGTACGGCGCGAACAGCACCGAGTACAAGACGGTGGACAAGGCCTGGGCGGCGGTCAACGTCACCGCGGCCAACAGGCCGAAGGCACGTCACTGACACGACGGCCGCACCCCTGGATGCCCCGCCCCGCGCGGGGCATCCGCATGTCCGGGGCTGCGCGGGGGCCAGGAGCCGTGCCGACCGCCCCAACTGCCTCCGCAACAGCACGTGTTTCTTTTATTGACAGCGGAAAATAATGGCCCTAGGTTCCCGGCCATGCGCTCGACCCCCCGTGCCGAGACGTTCCCGGCACACACGCCGGCCGCCTCGCAGGTCTTCACGACGGTCCTGTCCCACGGCCCCCTGACCCGCCTGGAGGCAGGCCGCCGGTCGGGCCTGTCCCCGGCCGCCGTGACCAAGGCCGTACGCCCCTTGCTGACGGCGGGCTACCTGTCGGAGGGGGCCGCCGAGGAGGCCCGTCTCACCCTCGGCCGGCCCGCCGGCCTGGTCAGGGTCAACGGCGAACGGGCGCTGTTCCTCGGCGTGAAGGTCACCGGGGACGAGCTGATCGCCGTCCTGACGGACCTGTGCTGCCGCATCCGCCTGGCCCGCCGCGCGCCCCTGCCCGACCGCGCGGCCGGCCCCGTCCTGGCCGCGATCGCCGGCCTCGTCCACGAACTCCTCGCCCACGCGGCCGAGTCCGACGGACCTGTCGCCGGGCTCGGCATCGCCGTCTCCGGGGACGTCGACCGCGCCGAGGGCGTCGTACGGTACTCGCCGTTCCTGGACTGGCGCGACGTACCGCTCGCCGAACTCGCCGCGCAGGCCGCCGGACTGCCGGTCACCGTCGACAACGACGTGCGCGCGCTGACCGTCGCTGAGCAGTGGTTCGGCGCCGGTGCGGGACTCGCCGGCTTCGCCGTCGTGACCGTCGGCGCGGGCATCGGCTGCGGACTCGTGGTGCACGGCCACGTGGTCGCCGGTGCGCACGGAGTGGCCGGGGAGATCGGGCACATCGTCGTCGATCCCGCCGGACCCGAGTGCCGCTGCGGCAACCGGGGCTGTGTCGAGGCGATCGCCGGTGAGGCCGCCGTCGTCGCCCGTGTGCGTGAGGTGACGGGCCGTCAGGTGGTCGACGGCGCGGAGGCGGTGGCGCTCGCGCGCGACGGCGTCCCCGGAGCCCGGGAGGTGTACGCGCGGGCCGGGGAGGCCATCGGCCGCGGAATCGCCACCGTGGCCAACCTGCTCGGTCCCGAGCGCGTGATCATCTCGGGGGAGGGCCTTGCCGCCTACGACCTCTTCGCCGACCAGATCCGTCAGGCGTTCACCGCCACCGCCTTCGGCTCCGCCGCCCGGTGCGAGGTACTGACCCGCCCGCTGCCCTTCGAGGAGTGGGCCCGTGGCGCCGCGGCCGCCGCGATCCAGTCCTTCATCACCCAGACCCCCAGCAGCGGACGGGGCTGAGCCGCCCCGACCCGAACCCACCCAGGAGGTACGGCCCATGCGGTCACCCTCGTACTCCGTCCTGCCCGCACGCGGACTCGGAGCCGCCGTGGTCCTCGCCCTCACGGCGGGCCTCGGCACCGCCGCGCCGGCCACCGCCCGCGCGGACTCAGCGCCGGCGACGGCCGCCGAGCCCTACATGGGCTGGTCCAGTTGGAGCATGCAGTCCTCGAAGTACCCGGGCCTGAACCCCGACGGCGACTACAGCTACCTCACCGAGGCGAACGTCGTGAAGCAGGCGGACGCCCTCGCCGGCCGCCTCAAGCCCTACGGCTACGAGTACGTCAACATCGACTCCGGCTGGTGGCGGGACGACGCCTGGAAGCCCGAGTACGACGGCCATGCGCGCCAGCAGGCCGACCCGCACCGCTTCCCGCACGGCATGAAGGCCGTCGCCGACCACATCCACGGGCTCGGCCTCAAGGCCGGGATCTATCTGCCGGTCGGCCTGGAGAAGGAGGCCTACGGCGACGGCAGGGTGCCGATCCGCGACGCCGGCGGCTGCACCACCGCCGACATCGTCTACGGCGACCTGCGCACCACCAACGGCTGGGACAGCGCCTACAAACTCGACTTCTCCAAGCCCTGCGCCCAGAAGTACGTCGACTCCCAGGCGCAGATGCTGGCCTCCTGGGGCTACGACTTCCTCAAGCTCGACGGCGTCGGCCCCGGCTCGTTCAAGAGCGGCGACAACTACGACAACGTTGCCGACGTGGCCGCCTGGCAGAAGGCGACAGCCGCCACCGGCCGTCCCATCCACCTGGAACTGTCCTGGTCCCTGGACATCGGCCATGCCGCCGACTGGAAGAGGTACTCCGACGGCTGGCGCATCGACACCGATGTCGAGTGCTACTGCAACACCCTCGTCAGCTGGGAGAACTCCGTGGACGACCGCTTCGGCGACACCCCGGGCTGGACCCGGCACGCAGGGCCCGGAGGCTGGAACGACCTCGACTCCCTCGACATCGGCAACGGTGCCATGGACGGCCTGACCAGGGCCGAACGCCAGAGCTACGCCACCCTGTGGGCCATCGCCAAGTCGCCCCTCTACACCGGTGACGATCTCACCCGGCTCGACGACTACGGCGTCAGACTCCTCACCAACCGGGAGGTCATCGCCGTCGACCAGGGCGCCGCCCCGCCCGCCCGGCCGGTCACCCCGTCCGACCCGCAGCAGGTCTGGGCCGCGAAGAACCCCGACGGCACCTACACCGTCGCGCTGTTCAACCTCGCCGACAGCCCCGCCGCCGTCACCGCCGACTTCTCCGACCTCGGCTTCACCGGCAGGGCCCAGGTGCGGGACCTGTGGAACCACGAGAACCTCGGCTCGTACCGGAACAGGATCACCGAGGCCCTGCCCGCCCACGGCTCCCGGCTGTTCACGCTCAGCCCGCGCGGCGGCGCCCTCACCACCACCGGCTACGAGGCCGAGTCCGCGGCCAACACGCTGAGCGGCAACGCGTCGGTCGCCGACTGCTCCGCCTGTTCCGGCGGGAAGAAGGTGGGCAATCTGTACCTCGGCGGCGCACTTCGCTTCAACGACGTCGTCGTCGACCGCCCCGGCACCTATCTGATCAAGGTCACCTATGTCAGCGGTGACCCGCGCCCCGTGAACATCTCCGCCGACTCGGGTGCCGCCACCCGGCACAGCTTCCCCTCCACCGGCGACTGGGGGACCGTCGAGACGGTGAGCGTCCCCGTCACCCTGAAGGCCGGCGCCAACACCGTCACCTTCGACAGCGGCACGGACTACGCCCCGGACATCGACCGCATCGACGTACCCACGTCCCCCCGCCAGTGACCAGTGACCAGTGACCAGTGACCAGTGATCGGAGCCCGGCCATGGACCTTCCGACCAGCAGACGCGGCTTCCTCGCCCTCGCCGCGGCCACCGGAGCCCTCACCGCACTGCCCGCCTTCACCGCCACCGCCGCCCCGCAGCGGCCCACCGAGGCTCCCGCCCCCGACCCCCGCGACCAGCTGTGGTGGCAGGCTCCTGCCGACGAGCACTCCATGATCCGGCAGGGACTGCCCGTCGGCAACGGCCGGCTCGGGGCGCTGTCGAGCAACGACCCCGGCCGTGAGCTCCTGCTCGTCACCGACGCCACGATGTGGACCGGCGGCCGCAACGACACCCTCGACGCCGACGGTCAATTCCCCTACGGCCGCAGTGACTTCGGCTCGCTCACCCTGCTCGCCCGGCTCACCGTCGACCTGCCCGCCCACGACCTGTCCGCCGTCTCCGGCTACCGCCGCACCCTCGACCTCGCCCAGGGCGTCGTGACCACCTCGTACGACCACTCCCACGTCACCTACCGGCGGCAGCTGTTCGCCAGCCGTCCCGACGACGTCATCGTGCTGCACTTCGGCCAGAGCGGCGGCGGCGAGTACACCGGCACCCTCACCCTCGAGGGCACCCACGGTGAGAGCGGGGGAGGGGCCGACTCCTTCGCCGGGAGCTTCCCCAACGGCCTGCGCTACGCGGCCGCCGTCACCGCCCACGGCAGCGGCGGCAGCGTCCACGCCGACGGCCCGCACATCGTCTTCTCCGGCTGCCGGGAGCTGACCGTGGTGCTCAGCGGCGGCACGAACTACGCCCCCGACGCCTGCGCCGACTACCGCGACCCCGCGCTCGACCCCCGGGCGCTGGCCCGCACCAAGGTCCGCGCCGCCGCCCGCCACACCGCCGGCACCCTGCTGCGCACCCATGCCGCCGACCACCGCGCCCTCTACGACCGGTTCGGGCTCACCCTCGGCACCTCGTCCGCCCAGCAGCGCTCCCTCGACACCTGGGAGCGGATCCGGGCCCGCGCCCGCGACGGCGCACCCGACCCGGAACTGGAGGCCGCCTACGTCCAGTTCGGACGCTACCTGATGATCTCCGGCTCCCGTGGCAGCCTGCCGCTCGGCCTCCAGGGGCTCTGGCTCGACGGCAACGACCCGGACTGGATGGGCGACTACCACACCGACATCAACCTCCAGATGAACTACTGGACGGCCGACCGCGCCGGCCTGTCCCCGTGCTTCGACGCCCTCACCGACTACTGCCTCGCCCAGCTCCCCTCCTGGACCGACCTCACCCGGCGCCTGTTCAACGACCCCCGCAACCGCTACCGCAACACCACGGGCAGGAACGCCGGCTGGACCCTGGCCATCTCCACCAACCCCAACGGTGGGGGCGGCTGGTGGTGGCACCCCGCGGGCAACGCCTGGCTGTGCAACTCGCTGTGGGAGCACTATGAGTTCACCGGCTCACGCACCCACCTGGAGAAGATCTACCCGCTCCTCAAGGGAGCCTGCGAGTTCTGGGAGGCCCGGCTGCTCACCACCACTCTGCCGGACACCGGCCGGGAGGTCCTCATCGCCGACAGCGACTGGTCACCCGAACAGGGCCCGCTCGACGCCAAGGGCATCACCTACGCCCAGGAACTGGTGTGGGCCCTGTTCGGCAACTTCCGCACGGCCGCGGCGGACCTGGGCCGGGACGCCGACCACGCCGAGACCGTCGGAGCCCTGCGCGACCGGCTCTACCTGCCCGTGGTCAGCCCGAAGACCGGCTGGCTGGAGGAGTGGATGTCCCCGGACAACCTGGGCGAGACCACCCACCGGCATCTCTCCCCGCTCGTCGGCCTGTTCCCCGGTGACCGCATCCGGCCCGACGGCTCCACCCCCGCAGACATCGTCACCGGCGCCACCGCCCTGCTCACCGCGCGTGGCACGGACAGCTTCGGCTGGGCCAACGCCTGGCGCGCCCTGTGCTGGGCACGTTTGAAGAACGCCGGCAAGGCCTACCAGCTCGTGATGAACAATTTGCGACCCTCGGAGAACGGCAGCAACGGAACCGCGCCCAACCTCTTCGACATCTACCAGGTCGAGCAGGGCCGGGGCATCTTCCAGATCGACGCGAACTTGGGCACCCCGGCCGCCGTCGCCGAGATGCTGCTGTACTCACGCCCGGGCCACCTGGAAGTGCTGCCCGCCCTGCCGGACGCCTGGGCGGCCGCGGGATCGATGACCGGTGCGGGGGCCCGCGGCGGCTTCGTCGTCGACCTGCACTGGAGGGACGCAAAGCCCACCGAGGTGCGCATCCGCAGCATCGGCGGGACCATGACCTCCGTGGGATACGCAGGCACGTCCCGGACGGTCCGCGTGCGACCCGGCGGTACCGTCACACTCCGGGACCTCACGCCGTGACCGGCCGGTTCCCACGCCTCTGCCGCGTCGTAGCGGCCCTGCTGACGGCCGTCGCCTGCCAGTCCGCGCCCGCCCCGGCGGCCGCGCTGGCCGGGTCCCCGGGACGGGCCTCCGGAGTCGTCACCTGGGCGGCGAGCGCCGACCGCATGGGCGAGGGCACGGCCGGTGCGGAATACCGGCTGATCGTGCACACCAGTGTCGGCGGTGACGAGCTGCGCGTCCGCGTGAGCAACGCCTTCGGCGACCGGCCGCTGACCGTGGACAGCGCCTACGCCGGCGTGCGCGACGAGGGAGCCGCGCTGCGGCCGGGCAGCAACCGGCGGCTGACCTTCGGCGGCTCGCGCACGGTCGTCGTCCCGGCGGGCGCCACCGCCTGGAGCGACCCGCTGCCCGGCCGGCTGCCCGCCGGCACCGACCTGGCCGTCAGCCTGCACACGCCGGACGCCTCGGGCCCGGCGACCGGCCACTGGATGGCCATGCAGACGTCGTACACCGGCCAGGGAGACCACACCGCCGAGGACGGCGCCACCAACTGGCACGAGACCACCGGCTCCTGGTGGTACCTCGACGCCGTGTCCGTACGGCCGTCACGCCCGGCCACCGGGGCCGTGGTCGCGCTGGGCGACTCCATCACCGACGGCTGGCACTCCAGCGCCGATCTGAACCGCCGCTGGCCCGACTATCTCGCCCGGCGCCTGAACAGGACGCGCGCCGCCGTGCAGGGCGTGGCCGACGAGGGCATCTCGGGCAACCAGGTGCTCGCGGACGGCGCCGGGCAGAGCGCCCTGCACCGGCTGGACCGGGACGTACTGTCCCTGCCCGGTGTCCGGACCGTCTTCCTCTTCGAGGGGGTGAACGACATCAAGGCGCACACCGGTGTCACCGCCGAGGACCTGGCCGCCGGGTACCGGAGGATCGCCGGGCGGGTGCACGCGGCGGGCAAGTGCGTGGTCGCCGCCACGATCGGCCCGTTCGAGGGCTGGCCCGACTGGGATCCGGCCGCCGAGGCCGTACGCCGGGACGTGAACCACTTCATCCGCACCAGCGGCGTGTTCGACGCGGTCACCGACTTCGACCACACGCTGGGCAGCCCGTACGACTCGGCACGGCTGCTGCCGTTCCTCGACGGCGGTGACCACCTGCACCCCGACGACAAGGGCATGCAGGCGTTGGCCGACACCGTGGACCTGCACAATCTCGACTGCACCCGCTGACCGGGCTCGGGCGCACCCGGACGGGGTGCGGGTGACTGCGTGACCCTCCACGGGAAGCCGCAGCCGCCGCCGTCCGAGAACCGCCCGGGCCGGATCCCGGTCAGCCCCGCAGCGTCTCGGCCCAGTTCGCCGGTACCCGCCCGGCGGGGCCCGGGACCGGCTGCTCCGCCGGATGACTGGCAGGCGGCGCCAGTTGAGGACCCGCGGTGTACAACTCGTCCGTCGTGTAGTCCCAGAACCACTCCTCGCCGGGCTCGAAGCTCCGGATCACCGGATGCCCCGTCGCGTGGTAGTGCGCGGTGGCGTGCTTGGCGGGGGAGTCGTCGCAGCAGCCGATGTGCCCGCACTGAGCGCACCGGCGCAGATGGAACCACCAGCCCCCGGTCTCCTCGCACTCCACGCATCCCGGCCCGCTGGGCGGGACGCCCGGCTCGACTCCGTCGGCGGTGCTCATCCGGTTTCCTCCACTTCCTCCGTCGGTGTCTCGGCGGTCAGCGGGAGCAGCACCTGGAAGCGGGTGTCGCCCGGGACCGACTCGACGCGCAGGCTGCCGTGGTGCTTGTTGACGACGATCCGCCAGGAGATGTCCAGGCCGAGCCCGGTGCCCTCGCCGACGGGTTTGGTGGTGAAGAACGGGTCGAAGATCCGGTCCTTGATCTCGGGCGGGACCCCGGGCCCGGTGTCCCGGAACTCCACCAGCAGCCGCTCGTGGTCGAGCGCGGTCCGCACGGTCAGCGTGCCCGTGCCGCCCGCGCCGTTGACGGCGGACACCGCGTTGTCGATCAGGTTCGTCCACACCTGGTTCAGCTCCGCCGGATAGGCGGGTACCGGCGGGAGCGTACGGTCGTACTCCTTCACGACCTCGATTCCGGGACCGATCTTGGCGGAGAGCATCAGAAGGGTGCTGTCGAGGAGTTCGTGCACGTCCACCACCCGGTAGGGCGCCCGGTCCAGCTGCGAGTACTGCTTGGCCGCGTCCACGAGACGCGAGATGCGGGTGGTGGAGTCCTCGATCTCGTTCATCAACAGCTCGGTCTCGATGGTGTAGTCGAGCCAGCCGACCGCCCCGGCCAGGATCTCCTCGTCCACGGCCGCCGCGACCTGCTCCAGCCAGTCGACGTCGAGCCCGGCCTGCACGAAGGCCGGCGCCAGCTGCCAGGCCTGGTCGATGCCGTGGTCCTCCAGCCAGTCCGTGAGCACGTCCTCCCGGTCGGCCGCCTCCAGCGGAGTGAGCGCCGGAGCCTTGGCGACCCGTTCGGCGGTGCGCTCCTGGATCTCGGTCAGCCTCGCCAACGCGTCACGCGAGAACGGACCTTCGGCGATCATGCGGAGTTTGCGCCGCATCTTGGCGACTCGTTCGCGCAGGCTGGCGGTGGCCCGGACCGCTGCCGCCGCCGGGTTGTTCAGTTCGTGCGTCAGGCCCGCCGACAGCGAGCCGAGCGCCAGCAGCCGCTCCCGCTGGCCGACGGCGGCCTGGGTGTTCTTCACGCCGAAGAACAGGCCCTCCAGCAGATGCACGGCCATCGGGAACCACTCGGTCATGACGTCGGCGAAGATGTCCGCCGGCAGCACGAAGAACCGCGTCGGTTCCGTGACGCGCATCGAGTTGTTGTAGACCTGCCGCACCCGGTCGCCGAGATAGGCCTGCATCGCGCCCGCGTACACGCCCGGCTGCGAGGCGCGGGTGACCTCCACGTCGTCGCCGCCGACCCGGCGGGAGAGCACGACCGTGCCCTCGATCATCACGAAGAAGCAGGTGGCCGGGTCGCCCTCGGTGTACACCGGACCGGGCTGGAACAGCTCGATGCGCCCCTCGCTGCACAACCGGCCCAGCTGCTCCGGGCTCAGCTTCTCGAAGAGGAACAGCGAGCCGATCTCCTTGGGGTTGCACGGCATGATCTGCCCGCTCATGACTGTTCCAGGTACCGGTGGACGAGCATCACTGCCATGGCTCCCTCTCCGACGGCGGACGCGACCCGCTTGGCGGACTCCGCACGCGCGTCACCCGCCACGAAAATGCCGGGGACGCTGGTCTCCAGGTGGTACGGCGGCCGGTCCAGCTCCCAGCCGGCCGGCGGCCGCCCGTCGGGGGTCAGATCGGGTCCGGCGAGGATGAACCCGCGCTCGTCGCGCAGCACCGCGTCACCCAGCCAGTCGGTCAGGGGGGCGGCACCGATGAACACGAACATCCACTGCGCGTCGACGCGTTCGCTCTCCCCGGTGACCGTATGACGCAGGGTCAGCTGCTCCAGGTGGTCCGAGCCGTGCGCCGCGTCCACCACCGTGTGCGCACGCACCGAGATGTTCGGCGCCTCGGCGATCTGCTGGATGAGGTAGTGCGACATCGAGGCCGACAGGTCGGCGCCGCGCACCAGCAGCGTCACCGACTTCGCGCCCCGGGACAGGTACATCGCCGCCTGGCCCGCCGAGTTGGCGCCGCCGACGATGTAGATGTCCTGTCCCTGGCAGGAGGCGGCCTCGGTCAGTGCCGAGCCGTAGTACACCCCGCAGCCCGTCAGGGCGGTGCAACCGGCGGCCTGCAGCTGCCGGTACTGCACACCGGTCGCGAGGATCACGCTGTGCGCGGCGATCGCCGTGCCGTCCGCGAACCGTACGACCCGGGCGGCGCCGTTGACCTCCAGTGCCGTCACCTCACGGGCGGTCAGTATCTCCGCACCGAACTTGGCGGCCTGCCGCCGTGCCCGGTCGGTGAGCTGGGCGCCGGAGACGCCGTCGGGGAAGCCGAGGTAGTTCTCGATCCGGGAGCTCTGCCCGGCCTGCCCACCGGTCGCCGACCGCTCCACCAGCACGGTCCTGAGCCCCTCGGAGGCGCCGTACACGGCCGCGCCGAGCCCGGCCGGCCCGCCGCCGATCACGATCAGGTCGTAGAAGTCGGCCGTCGGCGTGGTCGCCAGTCCCACCCGTGCCGCCAGCTCGGGCGCCTCCGGCTCGACGAGCGCGCTGCCGTCCGGCGTGACCACCAGCGGCAGCCGCCGCCCGTCCTGCCCGGCGGCCGTCAGCAGCCGCTGCCCCTCGGGCTCGTCGACCGAGTACCAGCGGTACGGCACCTGGTTGCGGGCCAGGAACTCGCGCACGTCCGAGGAGCGCGCCGACCAGCGGTGCCCGACGACCTTGGTGCTGGGGACCGGCTTGTAGGCACTGGTCCGCCACGCGTCCAGCAGGTCGTCCAGGACCGGGTAGAGCTTCTCCTCCGGCGGGTCCCACGGTTTGAGCAGGTAGTGGTCGAGGTCGACCACGTTGATCGCGTCGATCGCCGCGTTGGTGTCCGCGTAGGCGGTAAGCAGCACCCGCCGCGCCCCCGGATAGACGTCGAGCGCCTGCTCCAGGAAATCGATGCCGTTCATCTGCGGCATGCGGTAGTCGGCCAGGATCACGGCCACCAGGTCGCCGCGCAGCTTCAGCTCGCGCAGCGCCTGGAGCGCGGACTCCCCGGACTCCGCCCGCACGATCCGGAACGACTCGCCGTAGCGCCGCCGCAGATCGCGGGCGACGGCACGGGAGACCCCCGGGTCGTCGTCCACCGTCAGGATGACGGTCCGGCTCGCGTCGGCGGCCTGTGCCATACGTCTCCCACCCCGAGCTCTGGTTCCACGGCTCGGTGTCCGTGGAGACCACCGCACCGGTACGCAGCCATCGTATGTTCGATCGCGGGGGTTCGCTTCGGATAACGGAGAGCGTGATCAGGCCCGGCGCTCCCCGAGCACGCAGAACTCGTTGCCCTCGGGGTCCGCGAGCACCACCCACCGCTGCCCGCCCTGGCCGACGTCCGCGTGCCGGGCGCCGAGCGCGAGCAGCCGGGCCACCTCGGCGGCCTGGTCGTCCGGCCGGAAGTCCAGGTGCAGCCGGTTCTTGACCGTCTTCCCCTCCGGCACCGGCACGAACAGCAGCCCCGGCAGCCGGTCGGGCGCGGGCCGGATCTCGAACTCGTCCGCGGCGTCGTGCACCACGACCCACCCCAGCGCCTCGGCCCACCAGCGCCCCAGCGCCGGCGGGTCGGCCGCGTCGACGACCACCTGCTCCCACTCCATCGCCATGCCGGAAGCGTAGAGGGCGGACGCCCGCGCGGTCGCGTTCCGTCCCGCCCCCGATCTCCTTTCCGCTCGCCGGAGGGCTCGCCGGCGAGATCGTCGTGCGGGTGCGCGACGGTGCCCGACAGTGGGCAGCAGCACCGGGAGCGAGCGACGACGAGGAGGCCCACGCGATGACACGCACGATCACGGCAGGGGTGGACGGTACGGAGGAGAGCCTGGCCGCGCTGCACTGGGCCGGGCGGGAGGCCGTACGCCGGGCGCTGCCCCTGCGGGTGGTGCACGCCTGGCGCTACGCCGAGTCGCTCGCCACCGCCGGCCGGGACACCCAGCACGGGTGGGTGTCGCGGGGCGTGGGGGAGGCCGTGCGGGCCGTCTGCGAGCGGCATCCGGAGCTCGAGGCGGGGGTCGACGTGGTCGAGGGCGATCCCGTGGGTGTGCTGGCCCGGGCGGCGGCGGACGCCGAGATGCTGGTGATCGGTTCGCGTGGGCACGGGCCTGTCGTGGGCTTCCTGGTGGGCTCGGTCGGGCAGCAGGTGGTCGCCGAGGCGGCCGGGCCGGTGGTGCTGGTGCGCGCCGGGGACCGGCCTGCGGCCGAGGCCGCCGGACGGGACGTGGTCGTCGGCCAGCACGGCGACGCCGAGGACAGCGCGGCCGCCCTGAAGTTCGCCTTCGAGACAGCGGCGGCCCGCGGGGCGACCGTCCGGGCCGTACGGGTGTGGACCCTGCCGCCCGTCTTCGCCTACAGCCCCGGCTCGCTCAGGCTCCTGGACGACGCGGGCGGTCTGGAGCCGTACGAGAAGCAGGCGCTGGCCGACGCGCTGCGGCCGTGGCGGGAGCGGTTCCCCGGCGTGCCCGTGGCCGAGCAGGTGGAGATGGGCAGCGCGGGCCAGGTGCTGCTGTCGGCGGCCGGGCGGGCCCAGCTGATGGTCGTCGGGCGCCGGTCGCACCGCACGGCGGTGGGCGGCCGGATCGGCTCGGTCGCGCACGGGATGCTGCACCACGCCGACTGTCCGGTCGCGGTGGTCCCGCACGACTGAGCTACTCCTCCTCGGCCGGCTCCAGGCTCGCCCGTGCCGTGGGCAGGACGTTGTCGATGTAGTCCTCCACGGCGGTGTCGAGGCCTATGTCGTGCTGAGCGCGCTCGGACAGGTACCAGCGGTGTTCGAGGAGCTGGTGGTAGATCTCGGCCGGGTCCATCGAGCCGCGCAGCCGGGCCGGCACCGCCCGCACGGTGGGCCGGAACACGTCCCGCACCCAGCGGTGGGCCAGCACCTCGGGCCGGGCTGCCAGGGGATCGCCCGGGGCGTGGTCGTCCTGGGTGGCCATCCAGCTCTCCAGGTCGTTCAGCAGCCGCCGCGCCTGGTTCTCCTCGGTGTCCAGACCGGTCAGCCGCAGCAGCTGGCGCTGGTGATGGCCGGCGTCGACGACCTTCGGCAGGAAGGTGACCGTGTCGCCGTTGGAGGAGTGCTCGATCTGCATCTCGGCCACGTCGAAGCCCAGGTCGTTCAGGCGGCGGATCCTGCGTTCGATGTAGTGGTACTTGCCCGCCGGGTACACCGAGGTGCGGGTCAGCTCCTGCCACAGGCCGTGGTAGCGGGTGCAGATCTCGTGCCCGAACTCCACCGGGTCGACGGACGGGTGCAGCGCGCCGGACGCCTCCAGGTCCAGCAGTTCGCCGCTGATGTTCACGCGGGCCAGGTCGAGGTCGTACTCCCGCTGGCCCGGGCTCAGCCGCGGGTGCAGGTCGCCGGTCTCGGCATCGACCAGATAGGCGGCGTAGGCGCCCGCGTCCCGCCGGAAGAGCGTGTTGGACAGCGAGCAGTCGCCCCAGGCGAACCCGGCCAGGTGCAGCCGGACCAGCAGCACGGCGAGGGCGTCCATCAGCCGGTGCATGGTCGCCGGGCGCATGGTCGTCTCGAACATGGAGCGGTACGGCATCGATCCCTGCAGATGCCGGGTGATCAGGACCGGCTCCAGCGGGGCACCGGAGGGACCGGTGCGCCCGGTCACCACGGCCAGGGGGTCGACGGCGGGGATGCCGAGCCGGTCCAGGTCGCGCAGCAGCTGGTACTCGCGCAGCGCGGGCCGCTCGGCCAGTTCCTTGACGGCGATCACCTCGTCACCGGCGTGCGCGTACCGCACGACGTGCCGGGAGATGCCGCGGGGGAGCGGCACGAGGTGTTCCTCGGGCCACTCCTCCAGGGGCACGTGCCAGGGCAGGGCGAGCAGGAGCGCGGGGTGCTCCGGGTTCGTGGCGCTGATCTGCAAGGCCATGCCACGAACCCTAAAGCCCCGTCCGGGGGTTCTGGGCGGCCCGGTCGCGGGCCTGCTCGGCCGCTGCGCGCACCGGGCCCCGGTGCACCGGCCCGTGCCCCGGCAGCAGGGTGTCGCCGTCCAGCGCGCCGATCAGTTCCAGGGAGGCCACGACCCCGGCGCGCTCGTGATGGAAGAAGTCGGGGAGTATCTGCGGGCCCTTGACCCGCGAGGTCGCGTGCCCGCTGACCAGCGCGTCGCCGGAGATGACGATGCCCGCCCCGGGGAGGTGGTAGACGCAGTGGCCGTCCGTGTGGCCGGGGGTGTGCACGGGCACGGGACGGCCGGGCAGGTCGAGCGGGCCCTCGACCGGGAACGGCTCGGGCGCGGTGACGGGGTTGTGGTCGGTGCCGCCCACGCGGAGCACGTGCGCCGCCCACGGAAGGACGCCCGGGCGCCAGGCGTTGCGCACGACGTCGCCGATGGTGGCCTGCTGCAGGAACTCCCGCCGCGCGTGGGGGACTTCGGCCGGGTGCAGATAGACGGGCGTGCCGTGGGTGGCCCGCAGGTACTCGGCCGAGCCCAGATGGTCGTTGTGCGCGTGGGTGATCAGCACGGCGGCGACCGCCTCCGGGGAACTGCCCACCTCGGCGAGCGATTCGAGGACTCCCCGGCGGTCTCCCGGATAGCCGGTGTCCACCAGGGTGACCGCGTCACCCTCCTTCAGGATCACCCAGTTGACGTGGCTGCCGTGCACCAGATAGGTGCCGTCGGCGACTTGGCGTACCTCTGCCCGCATGATCTCTCCGAGCCCTGTGCGGCTGACCGTCGGGGACAGCCAACCAGACGGGCCGGTGTCCCGCACCGGCGGGCTCGCTTCAGTGCACGCCGTGCGGCCGGAACTGGATGCTGACGCGCGGTCCCGCGGCCCGGGTCGTCTTCGGTACGCAGTGCTCCCAGGTCCGCTGGCAGGAGCCGCCCATCACGATCAGGTCGCCGTGGCCGAGCGGCCGCCGCAGGGTCGTACCGCCGCCGCCCGCCGGACGCAGCAGCAGGTCCCGGGGCGCGCCGACGGAGAGGATCGCGACCATCGTGTCCTCGCGGGCGCCCCGCCCGATCCGGTCGCCGTGCCAGGCCACGCTGTCCCGTCCGTCGCGGTAGAAGCACAGCCCGGCGGTGGTGAACGGCTCGCCCAGTTCCCCGGCGTAGTGCCGGGACAGGGCGTCGCGCGCCTCGTCCAGCACCGGATGGGGGAGCGGGTCGCGCGCCGTGTAGAAGGCCAGCAGACGCGGTACGGCCACAACGTTGTCGTACATCTTGCGGCGCTCCGCACGCCACGGCACGTCCGCCGCCAGCCTCTCGAACAGGGCGTCGGCCCCGCTCAGCCAGCCCGGCAGCACGTCGATCCAGGCGCCGGCGCCCAGCTCGGTCCGGCGCAGCCCGTCGAGCGGGCCGAGCCGCATCTCGTCGGTCTGGTCGAACAGGGAGCCCTGGAGGTGCGTGGACATGTCCCCAGCGTACCCTTTATTCGAAAATACGTTCCCATCGGATCTTGGTGCTCCGTCCCGAGCTTCCCGGGGACTTTCGATACATCAGTGCATCGGATACATTCGCGTATCGAAAGAGGGGTGGGAGCGCGATGCAGGAGACGGCCAAGCGGGTCACCCGGCGCCGGGTGCACACCCGCGCCCGGCTGCTCGACGCCGCGTTCCGCGTGTTCGCGGCCAAGGGCTTCGGGCGCGTCTCCATCGAGGAAGTGTGCGAGGCGGCCGGCTTCAGCCGCGGCGCGTTCTACTCGAACTTCGCCACCCTGGACGAGCTGTTCTTCGCGCTCTACCAGGAGCGCGCCGACCTCATCGCCTCCCAGGTCGCCGACGCCTTCGCCCAGGACGGCCCCGATCTCGACGTGCAGGCCTCCGTGGACCGGGTCACCGAGGTGCTGCTGCTCGACGTGGACTGGCTGCTGGTCAAGACCGACTTCCTGGTGCACGCCGCCCGGGACCCCGAGGTCGCGCGCATCCTCCTCGACCACCGCGCCCGGCTCCGCCGGGCCATCGCCGACCGCCTCTTCCGGGCCCGGGGCCACACCCGACTGCCCGCCGTACTGGGCGACGTGAACGGCGCCGCGCACGCCGTGGTCGCCGCGTACGACGGCGTCACCACCCAACTGCTGCTGGACAAGGACGTCGAGCGCGCACGGGCGTGGCTGAAGCAGCTGCTCACCGCACTGCTCACCGACGGCAGCACCTCCCCATCGACGCACTGAGGAAGGAACCTCCACGCCATGGACGCGGACGTCATCGTCGTCGGAGCGGGCCTCGCCGGCCTGGTCGCTGCGCACGAGCTCACCAGCCGGGGCCGCCGGGTGGCCCTGGTCGACCAGGAGAACTCCGCCAACCTCGGCGGACAGGCGTTCTGGTCCTTCGGCGGGCTCTTCCTCGTCGGTTCCCCGGAGCAACGCCGCCTCGGCATCAAGGACTCCTTCGACCTCGCCTGGAACGACTGGCGGGGCAGCGCGCAGTTCGACCGGCTCGACGACGAGGACTCCTGGGCCGTGCGCTGGGCCCGCGCCTACGTCGAGTTCGCGGCCGGCGAGAAGCGATCCTGGCTGCGCGGACACGGCATCGAACTGCTGCCGACCGTCGGCTGGGCCGAGCGCGGCGACCTCAGGGCCGGCGGCCACGGCAACTCGGTCCCCCGCTTCCACATCGCCTGGGGCACCGGCACCGGCGTGGTCGAACCCTTCGTGCGCCACGCCCGCCAGGCCGCCCGGGACGGACTGCTCACCTTCCACCACCGCCACCAGGTCGACGAACTCGTCGTCGAGAACGGCACGGCACGCGGAGTGCGGGGCACCGTCCTGGCCGAGGACCGCTCACCGCGCGGCGTCGCCTCCAACCGCGACCGCGTCGGCGACTTCGAACTCACCGCCCAGGCGGTCGTCGTGACCACCGGGGGCATCGGCGCCAACCACGACATCGTCCGCCGCCACTGGCCGGCCCGGCTCGGCACCCCGCCGGCCGAGATGGTCACCGGAGTCCCGGCCTACGTCGACGGCCGCATGCTCGACATCAGCGCCGAGGCCGGCGTCCGGCTGGTCAACCGCGACCGCATGTGGCACTACACCGAGGGCCTGCAGAACTGGGACCCGATCTGGCCCGGCCACGGCATCCGCATCCTGCCCGGCCCCTCGTCCATCTGGCTGGACGCCCTCGGCCGCCGGCTGCCCGACCCGTGCCTGCCGGGCTACGACACCCTCAACACCCTCAAGCACCTGCGCACCACCGAGGACATAGCCGGACACGACCACTCCTGGTTCATCCTCACCCGGAAGATCATCGAGAAGGAGTTCGCGCTCTCCGGCTCCGAGCAGAACCCCGACATCACCGCCAAGGACCGCAAGGCCGTCCTGCGGGACAGGCTGCTCGGCAAGGGCGCACCCGCTCCGGTGCAGGCCTTCCTGGACAAGGGCGCGGACTTCGTGACCGCGGGCAACCTGGACCAGCTCGTAGGGAAGATGAACGCGCTGACCGGCAAGCCCCTGCTGGACGCGGCCGAGGTGCGCCGCCAGATCGAGGCCCGCGACCTGCAGATCGCCAACCCCTACGGCAAGGACTCCCAGGTCCAGGGCATCCACAACGCCCGCCGCTACATCGGCGACCGGCTCGGCCGGGTCGCCTCCCCGCACCGCATCCTCGATCCGGCCGCCGGCCCCCTCATCGGCGTCCGGCTGCACATCCTGACCCGCAAGACCCTCGGCGGCATCCAGACCGACCTCGACTCCCGCGCCCTGGCCGCCGACGGCACGCCGGTCGAGGGGCTGTACGCGGCGGGCGAGGTGGCCGGCTTCGGCGGCGGCGGTGTCCACGGCTACAACGCGCTGGAGGGCACCTTCCTCGGCGGCTGCCTGTTCTCGGGGCGCGCCGCCGGCCGGCACGCGGCCCGGCAGGCGGGCTGACCTCAGCCCTTCAGCAGCTCCAGCAGGACCTGCGCATGACTGCGTTCCGGTGTCTTGGACGCGGTCAGCAGGGTCACGCGCTTCCTGCGGGCCGTCCTGCGCAGCCCGTCGAGGAGCTCGGCGGCCTCCGGCGCGTCGAGCTCCGCCTCGTAGCGGCTCCTGAACTCCTCGTACGAGCCGCCGCCGTGGAACCACTTGCGCAGCTCGGTGGACGGCGTGAGCCCCTTCGGCCACTCGTCCACCCGGGCCGCGTCCTTGGCGAGGCCGCGCGGCCACAGCCGGTCGACCAGCACGCGCAGGCCGTCGTCGGACTCGGGCGGGTCGTAGACCCGGCGCACACGCACGCTCACGGTCGTCACTCCTCGCGGGACGGCGGACGGCTCCCGAGCGTAACCCGCCGACGACCGGTCCGACGGGCGGCCACGCGGCGAGACTTGACCAGAATGAGAGGGAGAGCGGACCACCGGCGCCCCTAGTCTGGCGGCCAGCCGATCATCAGCCACCCCTTGAGGAGCGCCCGTGACGCCACTCCGCAGACAGCCCGCCCGGCGCCGCACCGCCGTCCTGCGCCCCGGGGCGGTCCTCGCCACCGTCCCCGTCGCCCTGGCAGCACTCGTCGGCGCCACCGGACCGACTGCGGTGGGCACGGCCGGGGCGTCCGGCGCGGGCGATCCCTACTTCCCGCTCAGCGGCAACGGCGGCTACCACGTCCGGCACTACGACCTCACGCTCGGCTACGACCCTTCCTCCCGGCACCTCGAGGGCCGGGCCTCCCTCGCCGCTCGCGCCACCCAGAACCTCAGCCGCTTCGACCTCGACCTGACGGGCATGAAGGTCACCGGCGTCACCGTCGACGGCACGCGCGCGGCGTTCCGCCGCGACGGCCAGGAACTCGTCGTCACACCGGGCCGCACCGTGGGCGCGGGCCATGACTTCCGGGTCACCGTCACCTACGGCGGCACGCCGAAGCCGGTCACCGACCCCGACGGCAGCGCGGACGGCTGGATCCCCACCGACGACGGCGCCTTCGTCGCGGGCGAGCCCCAGGGCGCCATGACCTGGTTCCCGGCGAACAGCCACCCCAAGGACAAGTCGTCGTACGACATCACCATCACCGTCCCCCAGGGCCGCACGGCCGTCGCGGGCGGCGAACTGCTCGGACAGCACACCGCACACGGGCGGACGACCTTCCACTGGCGCGAGACCCAGCCGACGGCCGCGTACCTGGCCACGGCCACCGTCGGAAACTTCCAGGTCGAGCGCTACACCACCCGCGACGGCATCCACGTGTACAACGCCGTGGACCCGCGTGAGGCGAAGGCGGCCGCGCCCGTGCTGAAACAGCTGCCGTCCGTCCTCGCCTGGGAGAGCAAGCTGTTCGGGCCGTACCCGTTCCGCTCCGCCGGGTCGATCGTCGACCACGCGAACGTCGGCTACGCCCTCGAGACCCAGACCCGGCCGCTCTACGACTCAGCGCCCGACATCGACACCCTCGTCCATGAGAGCGCCCACCAGTGGTTCGGCGACTCCGTCTCGCTGACGGCGTGGAAGGACATCTGGCTCAACGAGGGCTTCGCCACCTACGCCGAGTGGCTCTACGAGGAACAGCACGGCGGCGACAGCGCCCAGAAGACCTTCGACTCCCTCTACGCCCGCCCGGCGAGCGACGAGCTGTGGGCCTATCCGCCGGGCGACCCGGGCAGCGGCGCGAACATCTTCGGCACGCCCGTCTACGCCCGCGGCGCCATGACCCTGCACGAGCTGCGCAAGGCCGTGGGCGACCGGGACTTCTTCCGGATCCTGCGCGCCTGGGCGGCCGACCACCGCGGCGGCCACGGCACGACGGCACAGTTCGTGCGGCTGGCCGGGCAGCTCTCGGGGAAGCACCTGGACGGTCTTTTCCACACCTGGCTGTTCACGAAAGGCAAGCCGAACCGGGCCTGAACCCTCACCGATTTCAAACAAGTGTCGGCCATGGTCGACACCATGATCCATCGCAGAACCGCCGTCGCCCTCCTCGCCTCCCCGCCGCTGCTCGCCGGCTGCGGCGGCGGAGCCGAGGCCGGCGAGCGCCGGACACCCCCCACGCACCCGGCTCCCGCCACCCCCACCGCCGAGGTCCAGGCGGAGCAGGCACCCCGGGGCATACCCGGCCTCGGCCCCGCCAGGTCGGCGGCGATACCCGAGCGCTGCGGTCAGGCCGTGCTCGTCACCGGACGCGGGAAGGACTCCCCGCGCTGCACCGTCGTCCTGCACCAGCGCACCGCCACCGGCTGGCAGGCCGGCCCCGCCTGGCCCGCCCACAACGCGCTGCGCGGCTGGAGCGGCCACCACATGCTCGGCGACCTGCGCTCCCCGCTCGGCGTCTACACCCTCTCCGACGCCGGCGGCCTGCTCCCGGATCCCGGCAGCAAGCTGCCCTACCACCGGTCCGCCGGCTTCCACTCGCCCGGCACCGGGTTCGAGGGTGAACCGCTCGACGGATGTTTCGACTACGTCATCGCCATCGACTACAACCGCACACCCGGCACCTCGCCCCTGGACTGGACCCGGCCGCTCGGCCCGGGCCGCGGCGGCGGGGTCTGGCTGCACGTCGACCACGGCGGGGCCACGCACGGCTGCGTCAGCGTCGCCAAGGCCCACATGAAGGAACTGCTGCGCACCCTCGACCCGGACCGGCATCCGGTCGTCGTCATGGGATACGCCGGCTGGCTCGCCGCCTGAGCCGCCTAGGATCCGAACCCGTGTGCGCACATGTGCTGGTCGCCGAGGACGACGAGAAGCAGGCCGAACTGATCCGCCGCTCCCTGCTGGCGGAGGGACACACGGCGACGGTCGTGCACGACGGTGCCGCCGCCCTGGACGCCGCGCGCGGCCTCAGACCGGACCTCGTCGTCCTGGACCTGATGCTCCCGGTCGTCGACGGGTTCGGCGTGTGCCGGGCGCTGCGCGACGGCGACACCCCGGACGTCCCCGTGGTCATGCTCACCGCCCGCTCCGCCGAGGACGATCTGCTGCTCGGCCTCGAACTGGGCGCCGACGACTACCTGACCAAGCCCTACAGTCCGCGCGAGCTGATGGCCCGCATCCGCACGGTCCTCAGACGCAGCGGGCGCGGTGCGGGCGGGCGGGACGGCGACCCCGCCGTCCGGGCCGCCGGGATCAGCGTCGACCCCGTACGCCACGAGGTGCGCTGCGACGGCGTGCCGGTGGACTGCACGCCCGCCGAGTTCCAGATCCTGCTGGCCATGGCCGCGGAGCCGGAACGGGTGTTCACCCGGCGGCAGTTGCTGCAGTGCACCCGCGGCTTTGACCGGGCCTCCACCGAGCGGGCCGTCGACGTGCACATCATGAACCTGCGCCGCAAGATCGAGACCGACCCGCGCCGACCGGCACGGCTGCTGACCGTGTTCGGCGTCGGCTACAAGCTGACCGGGGGCCGCCCGTGAAGCGCACGGCGCCCCCGGCGGGCCTGGAGGCGGCCTCGACCTGCCGGCGGTCACCGGCCCCCGACCGCCGGCACCCTCCCGGAACCGCCACATCGCCCCGAGCTCCGCGGCCCGTCTTTCGGTCCCGCCGCTCGGTCGCGGACGGGGGAGGCGTCCCGTCGCGCGGGGCGTCCGGGGCCGGCCGGCACGCGGCCGTGCGGCGCGCGACGCCGGCCCGGGTGGGGAGACGCCGGTGCGGCGCGCGGCGCCGCGGGCCGCACGGGAGGCATCTGTGAGGCGGCGTATCCCGTTGCGCAAGCGGCTCCTCGTCCGGCTGCTGTCCGTCTCCGCCCTGATCGCCGTCTGTTCGGTGGCCGCCACCGCCTGGCTGGCGGTGACCACCACCACCAGCGCCCTGAAGGAGGAGCAGGGTCAGGACCTCGCGGCCGACAACAGCATCCTCGCCCGGCTCAGCGGGTACGCCGCCACCCACGCCGACTGGACGGACGTCCGGCGCACCGTACGGCAGCTGGCCGCCGAGACCGGGCGCCGGATCGCGCTCACCACCGCCGACCGCACCCTCGTAGCCGACTCCGCGCCCCGCGGCACCCCGCTGCCGCCCCGGCCCGCCGCCACCGTCGACCCGCTGCGGACCGACACCTACAGCGAGACCGGCGCCCAGCTCAGCGGCATCGACCCGCGGGTGGTCGGCCCCTACCGGCTGCCGGCGAAGGAGCGCGCGAAGCTGGACGCGCTGGCCACCAGGCGCAGGCAGTGCTACGAGCGCTACGGCCTTCAGGCCACCGTCGTCCGCACGGCGAGCGGGCGGCCCGTCGTCACCGGCGCGGACGGCGCCGACCCGGCCGGATTCGGTGCCACGGTGTGCGAGGACGGAGAGCTCAACGCGCCCACTCCGACGGAACGGGGGGCCCTGGCCCGCCTCACCGACCTCGCCCGGCCCTGTCTGAAACGGGCCGGCCTGGACCTCGGCGGCCCGCTGTTCCTCACCTACGACCCCAGCGGCAAGGACCCCTTCGGCGGCGGCTATCTCGTCGCCAAGTACGCCCGGGCGGGCAAGGCGGCGACGGCCCGGGCCGTCCAGAACTGCATCGTGACCGCCCGCCGTACCCAACTGGAGCCCTACGTCGCCCCGGTGGCCGAGCTGTTCCTCGGGATCGGCGACCAGAACCCCTCCCGCTTCGACATGTCCCCGGCCAACAAGGCCAAGGTGATCGGCGCGGCCGGACTGGTCCTCGCCGTCACCGTCGCCGTGACCGCCCTCGTCGCGACCCGGCTGGTGCGGCCGCTGCGCGCGCTGACCGAGGCCGCACAGCAGCCGCCCGAACTGCACGTGCGGGTACCGGTGACCACCCGGGACGAGACCGGCATCCTCGCCGAGGCCTTCAACGACCTGACCGAGCGCCGCGCCCGGCTGGAGGCCCAGCGCAGGGCGATGGTCAGCGACATCGCGCACGAGCTGCGCAGTCCGCTCACGAACATCCGCGGCTGGCTGGAAGTCGTCCGCGACGGCGTCGTCGAGCCCGACCCGCCGCTGCTGGACTCGCTGCACGAGGAGGCGCTCGTCCTGCAGCGGATCATCGACGACCTGCAGGACCTGGCCGCCGCCGACGCGGGCACGCTGCGGCTGCACCCCGAGCCACTGCGCGCCGGCGACCTCCTCGACCAGGTCGCCGCCGCCCACCGGGTCGCCGCCGGCGCCGCCGGGGTCGCCCTGCGCACCGGGGCAGACACGGCCGCCTGGCTGGACGCCGACCCGGTGAGGATGCGGCAGGCCCTCGGCAACCTGGTCTCCAACGCGCTGCGGCACACCCCGGCCGACGGCACGGTCACCCTTGCCGCCCGCCGGCACGGCCCCGATGTCGTCCTCACCGTGACCGACACCGGCACGGGCATCGCGCCCGAGGACCTGCCGCACGTCTTCGACCGGTTCTGGCGCGCCGAGAAGTCCCGCAGCCGCCGCACCGGAGGCAGCGGCCTGGGCCTGCCGATCGTGCGTCATCTGGTCGCCGCCCACGGCGGCACGGCGGACGCGGCGAGCGAGCCGGGCGGGGGAGCGGTCTTCACACTGCGGCTGCCCGCGGCCGGACCACCCGCGGACGACACCTGACCACCTCCGATTCCCCTCGCGCACCAGGGGTACTCCGGTCGCGCGGCGCAGTCGAGGGAGGTCATGCCATGAGCTCACCGGAGAACCTGCCGGTCGTGTCCACACTCACCGAGGTGGCCCGCCTAATGGGCCGCCACCAGGGCCTGTACGTGCGCTGGTCCAGGGGGCCGGCCACCGACCTCGCCGACGTCTCCAGCAAGGACGCGCTGACCGGAGTGCCCCTGCCCGGTCTGTCGGCCAATCCGCTCGACGTCGAGGACTGGTGGGAGGACCGTTCGGTGGAGCTGTGGGTGGCCCGCCGCCTGTACGACTACGCGCACCTGCCGCACGAGAAGGGCCCCGGCGTACGTCCCTGGGTCCTGCGGGGGCGGGAGATCGGCCGGGGTCCCGACAACGAGCCGCTGGTGACCGAGGTCGAGCCGCTGTGCTGGATCGCGCACCAGGCGATCGACGCGGCCGAGGCCGAGGTAGCCCGGCAGGAGCAGGAGTGGGGCACGCTGCGCCGCGGCGGCCGCTGACTCCCCGGACGGCCCGTGGATGTCCGGGGCGGTCCGCCGGTGGCCGGGGCGGCCCGTGGCTCCACCGGTCGGCCGGCGCGGCCCGTAGCTCTGCTCGCCGGCCGGGGCGGCCCGTGGTTCTTCCGGTCAGCCGGAGCGGGGCCGCGAGCGGGCGCGGCGCCGCAGTGACCGGCGCTCCACCTCGGTCGTCCCTCCCCAGATGCCGATGCCCTGGCCCGTCTCCAGCGCCCAGTCCAGGCACTCCTCCCGGACGGGACAGGGCTCGCAGACCGCCTTGGCCTGCTGGATCTGCACCTGCGCCGGCCCGGTGGTGCCGACGGGGAAGAACAGGTCGGGATCCTCATGACGGCACGCGGCATGGTCGCGCCAGTTGTCCATGGAACTCTCCTGGATCGGATCGAAGTCGTCCGTGCCTGTCGGATGCGTACTTCGGGATCGGGTGACCGGTCGGGGCGGCGTGAAACGGCGGAACCGGAAGGGGATCGTGCGACGACCGGGATCCGGCCACGGGCGCGCGTACGGCCCGGGGTGGTCCGGACGCGCTCGGCAGGCCGGGCAACGGGGCGGAGGTGCCACCGGGCCGAGGGCACCCGCGCCGGGCAGGGCCGGCGGCGCGAAGTCGGGGCGGGAACCGGGTGGGAACGCCGTCCGCCGCGCCACCGCCCGACCACGGTACTGCGCAGGGCGCTTGTGGCGGTGCGAAACGGATGAAACGTGACGGCGGCCGTCAGCGGCGCAGCGCCTCGGCCGCCGTCGCCGTGACCGCGTCGGCCAGTGCGGCCAGCGCGGGGGAGTCGAGTCGCCACTGCTGCCAGTACAGGGTGACGTCCATCCACTGCCCGGGCGCGAGGAGTACCAGCCGGCCCTCCGCCAGCAGCGGCGCGGCCTGGACCTCCGGCACCATGCCCCAGCCGAGCCCTGCGGTGACGGCGTCCAGGAAGCCCTCCGAGGTGGGCACATGGTGCCGGTGCGGGCCGGCAGAGCCGCGGCCCAGCCGGCGTACGAAGGCGTCCTGCAAGTCGTCCTTGCGGTCGAAGACCACGACGGGGGCCTCGGGCAGCGCGTCCGCGAGAGATCGCCCGGCGAGCTGAGTGCCGCTCAACTCCGGTGCGCCGACCGGGAGATAGCGCATCCGCCCGAGTGTGCGGACCGTGCAGCCCGGCACCGGGTCGGCAGCGGTCGTCACTGCCGCCATCACCAGACCCTCGCGCAGCAGGGCAGCCGTGTGGTCCTCGTCCTCCCGGTGCAGTTCGTGACAGAGGCCCGCCACCCGGGTCAGCGCCGGCAGGAACCAGGTCGCCAGGGAGTCCGCGTTCACCGCCACCGACACCCGCGTCGGCTCCCCGGGACCGCTCAGCCCCAGCTCGCGCCGGGCGTCCCGCTCCAGCCGGGCGAGCTGCCGGGCGTAGCGCACCAGCACCGCTCCCGACTCCGTGGGCCGCACCGGTTTGGTGCGCTGCAGCAGCACCCGGCCGGTGCGCTGTTCGAGCGCCTTCACGCGCTGGCTGACGGCCGACGGCGTCACGTGCAGAGCGGCCGCGGCGGCGTCGAAGGTGCCCTCGTCCACCACGGCGAGCAGCGTCCGCACCTGCTCCAGGGGAAGCTCCGTCATCACGAGCGCTAAGGATACGTAAGAAACTTTAGCTGTACTTGTCTCCACGGTCTTTCTAGGTTCGGCACATGCATCACGCCCTGACCTCCGCGGCCGCCGGATTCGGCACCGGCCTGTCCCTGATCGTCGCCATCGGCGCCCAGAACGCGTTCGTCCTGCGCCAGGGAGTGCGCCGCGACGCGGTCCTGGCCGTGGTGGGCATCTGCGCGCTGTCCGACGCGGTACTCATAGCGCTGGGAGTCGGCGGCGTCGGCGCGGTCGTGGTGGCGTGGCCCGGCGCGGTCCGGGCGGTCGGCATCGTCGGTGGTCTGTTCCTGCTCTGCTACGGCGCCCTCGCCGCCCGCCGGGCGCTCGGGCCGGGCGCGGCCGGGCTCAGCACCGCCGGGGAGGCGGCCGGCTCCCGGCGCCGGGCCGTGCTCACCTGTCTGGCCATGACCTGGCTCAATCCGCATGTCTACCTGGACACCGTGTTCCTGCTGGGCTCCCTCGCCGCCCACCGGGGCGTGCTGCGCTGGCCCTTCGGGCTCGGCGCCGCGCTCGCCAGCCTGTGCTGGTTCGCCGCACTGGGTTTCGGCGCCCGGCTGCTCGGCCGCCTCCTGGCCCGGCCGGCGGCCTGGCGGGTCCTGGACGCACTGGTCGCCGTGACCATGCTGGCGCTGGGGGCCGCACTCGTGGTGGGTTCCTGAGGAAACCCGTTCGATGTGCACCTGGGCCGCTGAGATAGTTAGGCTCTCAAATCGAAAAGATGTAACGAGCAACCTCTATCGGCAACAGGACATCCGTGGACACGAGCGAGAGCAGCACCACCGGACCCGCCGCGGCGACGCACGCGACGGCCCCGCCGCGGCGTGGCTGGCGCCGCTGGGCGATGGACACCCGCCCGCTGAGCATCCCCGCCTACCGGCGCCTGTGGACGTCGACCATCGTCACCGCCGTCGGCAGCCAGCTCACCGCCGTCGCCGTGCCCAAGCAGATCTACGACGTCACGCACTCCTCGGCGTGGGTCGGTTACGCGAGCCTGGCCGGCCTCGTGCCGATGGTGGCGTTCGCGCTGTGGGGCGGTGCGGTCGCCGACACCGTGGACCGCCGCAAGCTGCTGCTGGTGACCAACTGCGGCATCGCGGTGACCTCGCTGCTGTTCTGGGCGCAGGCCGTGACGGGCATGGCCTCCGTCGTCGTCCTCATGGTGCTGCTCGCGCTCCAGCAGGCGTTCTTCGGGCTCAACTCGCCCGCCCGCAACGCCTCCATCGCCCGGCTGGTCCCGGCCGAGCAGCTGCCCGCGGCCAACGCGCTCGGCTCCACGGTGATGCAGACCGGCCTGGTGGCGGGCCCCCTGCTCGCCGGTGTGCTGATCCCGGTCGTCGGACTGCCCGAGCTGTATCTCCTCGACGCCGTCGCGCTGTGCCTGACCGTGTGGGCGGTCTTCCGGCTGCCGGCGCTGCCCCCGCTCGGTGACGGCGTCGCGCGCCGGGCCGGCATGCGCGAGATAACCGCCGGGTTCCGCTACATCTCCCGGCACAAGGTGCTGCTGCTGTCCTTCCTCGCCGACATCGTCGCCATGGTCCTCGGCATGCCCCGCGCCCTGTTCCCGCAGCTGGCGGCGCAGACCTACCACTCCTGGGGCGAGGGGCTCGCGCTCGGCGTGCTCTTCGCCGGCATCCCGGTCGGCGCGGTGCTCGGCGGCCTGTTCTCCGGCGTGTTCTCGCGGGCCCGCCGACACGGCTGGATGGTCATCGGGGCGGTCGTCGGCTGGGGTGCGGCCGTCGCCGGGTTCGGGCTGAGCGGCAATCTCTGGGTGGCTCTGGCGTTCCTCGCCGCGGCCGGTGTCGCCGACATGGTCTCGATGGTGTTCCGCGGCGCGATCCTGCTGTCGGCCGCGACCGACCAGATGCGTGGCCGGATGCAGGGCGTGTTCACGGTGGTCGTCGCGGGCGGGCCGCGTCTGGCCGACGTCCTGCACGGCACGGCCGGGTCGGCGTTCGGTACGCGTGCGGCCGTGGCGGGCGGTGGCGCCCTGGTCGTCGTGGTGATGCTGGCTCTGGCCGCCGCGGTCCCGGCCCTGCGCCGCTACCGGGTCTGAGCTACAGCGGGCCGCTGCGCCGCCTGATGGCGTACTGGTCCATCAGCTTGCCCCGGGTCGTCTCCAGGCGGTGGGCGAGGATCTCGGCGACCGTCCGCACCAGCGAGAGCCCGAGCAACGGGTCCTCCACGCTCAGCGCGAGCACGGAGGGCCCGTCGAACTCGTAGGCCCGTACGTTGCTGAAGGCCACCGCGCCGAAGTCCCACTGGTACGGAGGAAACAGCCAGGACCAGCCGAGCAGGTCGCCCGCGCCGAGGGTGGCCACCGCCACCCGCTGCCGCGAGGTGACCTGCGTCTCCAGGTGGACCGCGCCGGAACGGATCACCCAGAACCGGTCGGCCGTGCCGCCCGCCTCGAAGATGTGGGTGTCCTCCGGGAACGAGACCTCCTTGGCCAGTTCCATCAGGCGCTCGCGCTGCGCCTGGGGCAGGGCGGTCAGCAGTTTTATCGCTTTGGTCATGGCGCGGAGCTCCTCGCCGGCGGCGGTTCGGGTGCTTTCCCTAAGCCCATTTCAGCCGCTGCGGCCCCCGCGGGCACCTCGAAGGACGCTCATTTCCGCGCCACCCCGGCCCGCCGCCGGTTCCGGGCAGCAAGAAGCCCTGGCTGGACGGGGGAGGCCAGCCAGGGCCGTTTGCGGTGACGCCATGGAGGGAGGAAGGGCGGTTCCGGTCACCTCCGGCATCACGTATGTATGAACGATAAACCATCTGTCGGGTGTTCGGCCAATCGGCAACGGGTCAGGTGACCCGCTTCACGCCCTCCGTCGCGATCGGTGACCCGCCCGGGCTGACGATCTCCGTGAGCACTCTGGCGACCGCCTCGAAGGCCCAGGCCCGGACCGCCGCCTCCCGTGCGCCGTCCGGATCCGTCGCCGTCAGGCTCTGGGCCCGTTCCCGGCATGCTCGCTCCTCCTCTGCCGCACGCTCCCGGCCGCGCCGGATGCGCCGCAGCAGTTCGTCCGCGTCCACCACATCGGTCATACCCGTCTGGTACCCGCGAGGCCCGCGGTGATGACATCGGTACCCGGCGTGTTTGAGGGCGCCGCAAAAGGTCAGGTGGAAAAGGAGAAAGCTTGGCAATCCGGGCATCGCACAGGGGAGGAAGGATGCGCGACAAGCACCGGACCAACTCCTTGGCGACTCTGCGGGAGCCGCCCCGCCGACTACCGTGCCGACCGGCCGACGCCCGCAGAGCGGTGCAGCGTGTGGTGGCCGAACGGTGCCGTGCCCACGCCATCTGCTGCGATACCGCGGCCGTGCAGGACGCTCTGCTGGTCACCTCGGAGCTCACCACCAACGCCATCCTGCACGGCGGCGGCATCACCGACTTCGACGTCGACGTGGACTCCGGCGGCGTCCACGTGTCGGTGAGCGACGGCAGCGACGAGCTGCCGGTGGCCGCGCCTCCCGCCGACGAGCGCGGCCGCGCCCGGCTCGGCGGCCGCGGCTGGCCCATCGTCTGCCGCCTCTCGCGGGACGTCCGGGTCGCCGAGCTGCCCTGCGGGGGCAAGCGCATCACCGTCGTCGTCCCGCTGCACTGACGGCGCGCGGAAGTTCCCGGACGGCGGTGTTTGCCATCCCGGTCCAGGGGCAGGCGGAATCTCGTGCTTCGGACCGGAGGCGCGCGCCCAGCGGGAACCCTCCGACCGCCTGGTTTCCCCCGGCGGACCGGGTGATCGACCCGCGGCGCACCTGACACCACCGTTCGGGCCCGCACCGGATTCTTCCGGCGCTGTGCCCTGAAACCACGTTCAGGAGCGATTCCGCATGCTGACCGACATGTCGACAAGCCGTCCCGGCACGCCCGCCACGGACTCCACCGCTGCCGCCACACATGCCGCCGCCGCGCGGCGCACCCATGACGACGCCCCGGACACCGCGCAGCTGTTCGCCCGGCTTGCGGAACTGGGCGACGGCCCCGAGCGGGACGCGGTACGCGACGAACTCGTCGCCGCCTGGCTGCCCATGGCGCACCGGATCGCCGGCCGCTTCCGCGACCGGGGCGAGTCCGTCGAGGACCTGCGGCAGGTGGCCGCCCTCGGGCTGGTCAAGGCGGTCGACCGGTTCGACCCGTCCCGCGGGGCCTTCGAGAGCTACGCGGTGCCGACCATCACCGGCGAGGTCAAGCGGCACTTCCGGGACCGGATGTGGGCCCTCAGGGTGCCCCGGCGGGTGCAGGAACTGCGCAACCGGGTGCGCGTCGCCCGCCGCGAACTCACCCAGCACCCGGGCAGCCCCGAGCCCACCGTCGGCGACATCGCCGCCCACACCGGACTGACCGAGGAGGAGGTCGGCGCGGGCATGGAGGCGCTGGAGAGCTTCAGCACCCTGTCCCTGGACGCCGAACTGTCCACCGGAGACGACGGCTACAGCCTCGCCGACACCCTCGGCGCGGCGGACACCTCGTTCGATGTCGTGGTCGACCGCGAGGCCGCCAAGGAGGGGCTGCGCCGGCTGCCCGAGCGCGAACGGGCCATCCTCTACATGCGGTTCTTCGAGGACATGACGCAGAGCCGCATCGCCGACCGGCTGGGCATCTCCCAGATGCACGTCTCCCGGCTGATCAGCCGCAGCTGCGCACGGGTGCGGGACGAGGCGATGGGCCGGCGCGTGGGCGGCGCCGAGGCGGTATGACCGCGCGGACGACGGAAGTCACCTCTTCGGCCGGTCCGCCCCGGCAGCGACGCCCAGGGGCCGGGCCAGACCCGTGACCGCCTCGTCCAGCCGCTGCAGATGGCGCAGCACCCGATCGGTGACGCGGCCGTAGCGTGGGGTGCGCAGGGTGCCCGGCTCCAGCATCGAGGCGATGCTGGAGCCTCTCTCGATCTCCGAGGCCGCGCGCGGGTTCTCGACGTGGGCGGCGATCGCCTCGATGTTGTGCACGATCCGGGCGCACGCCCCGCGCAGCCGGGGGTCCGCCGCGATCGCCGGATGCGTCGGCAGCAGCTCGGCCGTGGCCGCCAGCGAGCGCCCGTGGTAGGCGCAGGTCTCCAGCAGCGCCACCACGTACCGCGCGGTGTCCCGGCGTGAGCGCAGCGGTGTGACCGGGTGGGTCAGCGGCTGGGTGGCCGCGCGCAGGTCGGCCAGCGCCTGGTCCAGATCGCGCGCCTGCTCGACCAGGTCGGCGCCCGACCCGCCGCTCAACTGGTCGACGGCGGCGCGGGTGACACCGGCGAGGCGTTCCAGAACCGTGACGAGGAGTTCGTTGGTACGGCGGTCGGTGTGGATCGGCAGGACCAGCGCCGCCGCGATCACCCCGCAGGCCGCGCCCAGCGCCGTCTCCTCCACCCGCAGCACCAGCACCGCCATGCTGTAGGTGTTCAGCAGCGTGTACAGCAGCCCCAGCATCGCCGTGACGAAGAACGACATCAGCGTGTAGGACAGGGGCGCCGTGTAGAACATGGCGAAGACGAACACCAGCACCAGCGCGAACGCCGTCCACGTGTGGTGCCCGACCAGACCGGCGAGCCCGATGCCGGCCACCACGCCGAGCACCGTGCCCACCAGCCGACGGTAGCCCTTGACCAGGATCTCCCCGGTCGAGGCGGTGTTGAGGAACACGATCCAGCAGGTCAGCACCGCCCAGTACCAGCGCTGGCTGGACAGCAGCTCACCGCCCGCGATGGCCAGCGCGGAGCCGACGGCGCCCTGCACGGCGGCCCGCGTCGTGGGCCGCTTCAGACCGGTGGGCCCCGCCTCCTGCGCCTCGCTCTCCTCGCGCGCCTCGATCGCGGCGTCCTCCGCGTCCAGCTCCTCGCGCGAGCGGGTCGTCGCCGGGGTGTCGTCGGATTCGTCCGGCGGCCCGTCCAGCGCCGTCCTGAGGCCGAGCGCGGCCCGGGCGGCCTCGCCGAGGCCACGGAAGACGTCCTGCACGGCGGAGGAGGCCTTGGGCAGGTTCTCCTCCTCGCGGTAGCCGAGCAGGCGGTTGCGCACCTGGGCGAGGGCGGTGCCCCTGGCCTCGCCGAGCGGCCGCAGCATCAGCAGCCGCAGCGCCTGGAGGTCCCGGCGCAGCGCCGCCGTCGCCTCGTCCCGCACCGGCAGCTCACCGCCGGAGGGCAGCGTGGCACCCGGCAGATGCAGAGTGAGGGTGTCGGTCCGCTCGGCGCTGCGCGCGGTGAGCAGCAGCAGACCGAGCCGCTCGGCGGCGATCTCGGCGTCGGCGATCCGGCGCTGCAGCAGCCGGGCCACCGCCTCGTCGGACGTGCCGTCCTCCAGGCGTCCCTGGATCATCAGCGCCGTCTCGTGCAGCCGCGCCGTGGCGGTCCGCAGGTCGTCCAGGACCTTCTCCACGTCGTCCGGGCCGGCGTCGAGCAACTCCGTCTGTACGGCGAGCAGCTGGGCGAGCCGCGCGCGGAAGGCCCGTCGCAGCCGGTCCAGGGTGCCGGTCGGGGTCTGCGGCAGCAGCACGAACCGTGCGGCTGCGCTGCACGCGAAGGCCACGCAGATGACGCCGAACAGCGCGGGGAGCGCGGAGGTGGTCGCGTGCACGAACAGCGAGAGGAAGTAGACCTGAAAACCGATCAGACCGAGCGCCGTGCCGCGGTCGCCGAACCGGCGGCCGTAGACCGCGCAGAAGATGAGCAGGACGAAGAACAGGTCACCGACGACGACCTGTTGGTTCAGCAGCGCGCCCAGCGAGACCGAGACCAGGGCCACCGGCAGTCCGAGCGCGAGCGTCACGGCCTGCTTCGAGCGCTGTTGCTCACGGACGGCGAAGGTCGACACCATCGCCGCCATGGCACCGGCGACCAGGTGGGGCACCGGCACCCGCAGGACGGCCAGGACGGCGAGGGTGAGCGCGATCGCGGTGACCGTGCGCAGGCCCGCGGTGAGCCTGAGCAGCCCGGGATCGGACGCCGCGAGCCGGTCCCACATCCTTACCCGCCCCGACCGTCCCGCTGTGCCCACGCCGCCGCGCTCTCTCCCGTGCCCGAAATCGATCTCCGGTCCAGCATCGCACGACGGCTCCCGGCTACCTGCCCTCGGCCAGGGTCGCGGCGACCAGGGCATTGGCGTGTCCGTGGCCGAGACCATGCTCGGACTTGAGCCAGCCGACCAGGTCCATGTGCTTCGTCAGCGGCGAGGAACGGATCAGCTCCTGCCACTCGGCGATCGGACGGCCGTACTTCTTCTCGATCGAGGGGAAGTAACTCGCCGGGCCCTTCACGGTCTTCTCGGTCATGTCGGTGTGTCCCCTCTGCGTGACGTCTACCGGTCACCGAAGAAGACCGCCGGGCCACCGGGAAACGATCGGCGGTCTTCGGTGATCCGCGTCACATCACGGGCTTTCCAGGGCCTTGCCCTCGACCAGCGCCCGCACCTGTTCCGGTGTCAGATACGCGTCGGTGAACTCGAAGTCCTTCAGCCGGGCGGGCTTGCGGGCCTGGAAGCCGGTGCGGACGAAATCGTCGCCGGCGACCGCGTTCAGCAGCCAGTTGGTCATCACCCTAGCCTTGGCCACGTTCGTGCGCAGCGCCGACCAGTGGTAGCCGCGGGCCACCGCCTGGGCCGTCACCCCGCGCAGCTCGACACCGAGCGGCTTGGACACGGCATCCTTCCCGCCGAGGTCGACGACGAGTCCCAAGTCCTTGTGCACGTACGGCTGCATGGACTGGCCCCGCAGGGTCGCGATGACGTTGTCGGCGACCTTCTTGCCCTGCCGCATGGCGTGCTGGGCGGTCGGCGGGCAGACCGCGTCGTCGCCCTTGGCCAGGTCCGGCACGGCGGCCGAGTCGCCGAGCGCGAACACCCCGTCGTGGCCCGGCAGGCACATCTCAGGGGTGACCGCCAGCCGGCCGCGGACCGTCTCCGCGCCGAGGGTGGCCATCAGCGGGCTGGCGACCACACCGGCCGTCCAGATCAGTGTGTGCGTGGGCACCACCCGGCCGTCGGTGAAGGTGACCTCCTCCGCTCCGGCCTTGTCGATCGAGACGCCGAGGGACACGTCGATGCCGCGCCGCTTGAGGACCTCCTGTGCGCTGCGCCCGAGTTTGTCGCCCAGCTCCGGCATGAGCTTGGGCGCGATGTCGATCAGATGCCACTTGATCAGGCCGGGGTCCAGACGCGGGTAGCGGTCGACCGCGGCGTGCGTCAGCCGTTGCAGACAGGCGGCGGTCTCGGTGCCGGCGTAACCACCGCCGACCACCACGAACTGCAGCCGCGCGGCGCGCTCGGCCGGGTCGTCGCTGGCGTCCGCGAGGTCGAGCTGGGTGATGACGTGGTCGCGGATGTAGGCCGCCTCGGCGAGGGTCTTCATGCCGAAGGCGTGCTCGGTCAGCCCCGGGATGTCGAAGGTACGGGTCACGCTGCCGGGCGCCAGCACGATGTAGTCGTAGGGCTCGTTGACGATCTTGTCGGTGATGGTGCGTACGACGCACACCTTCGCCTTCGGGTCGACGCCGATCGCGCCGCCCGGCAGGATCCGGGTGCGGTACCTCTTGCTGCGGCGCAGGCTCAGTGCGATCGACTGCGGCGTGAGCACGCCGGAGGCGACCTGGGGCAGCAGGGGCAGATAGAGCTGATAGGAGAACGGCGTCACCAAGGTGACGTCGGCCTCGTCGGGAGCGAGCTTCCGCTCCAGGCGGCGGACGCACTCGACTCCGGCGAAGCCTGCGCCAACCACCAGGATCCTGGGTCGTGTCACGGTGTTCATCCCTTTCTGCGGCTCCAGGCGGTCCGATTCGACGCCGTTCGTCTGCCCTGGATCGGTGCGCACCACCATTGATCCCACCGTGCCCCGAGCCGTTCCGCGAGCCGGGTGCGGCAGGCAGACGAACGCGTGGGCACCAGCATGCCCCTCACAGCAGGTGGAGTAACCGGTTGTCGTACACATACACGTCGTACGCGCACACGTCGTCCGCGTGATGCGACCTCGGCACCCACCGTCCCCGGGACGTCACCAGGGCAGGAACACGTGGATGTCCTTGCCCTTCTCGTGGACGATGACGCTGACCTGCGTGCACAGCGTGTGCACCAGGTGCCAGCCGATGCCGCCGCCACCCGTGCGCGGGTGGAAGGGGCGCGGTTCCGGCTCGGTCGTGCTCGTGTCGCGCATCGTCACGTGGACGCCGTCGAAGGTGCGGCGCATCCGCAGCCCGAACGGCCCGGGCGCGTACTGGATCGCGTTCGCGGCCAGCTCCGTCACGACGAGCAGGATGTCGTCCCAGTACTCGGGCGCGGCGGGCGGCGCGTGCGCGGCCAGCGCACAGAGGAACTGCTCCGCGGCCAGGCGGGCCTCCGTGACATTGCGCAGCTCACCGCCGAAGGAGAAGGTGCGTTCGTTCCTGGTCTCCGCAGGCGGTGTGTCGTCCCAACGCGGCTCCGATGCCATCTCGCAATCCCCGGTCCCGGACGGTCGGGGTCCTGAGGGACCTTCCGGCTGGGACGGTTGTAGGTGATCTGCTTCTGCTTGCGGGTTCCCGCACCCCGGCGGCCTATCCGTCCGCGTCGCCGGTACCTTCGGATCCACCTGGTCGGCGCAGCGAATCAGCGGAAGACATCGTCCGGTTCGTCCCAGTCCGCCGGCTCCTGCGGACCCCACGCCACCCGGGAGCGCGCCCGGTACATCGCGTCGATCTCGGCGGCGTAGTGCCGAACGATCGCGTCACGGCGCAGCTTCAACGACGGTGTGAGCAGTCCGTTGTCCGCGGCGAACGGTTCCTGGAGGACACGGTAGACCCTGATGGACTCCGTGCGGGAGACGGCGCTGTTCGCGGAGGCGACCGCCCGTGCGATCTCCTCCCGCAGGGCGTTCTCCTCGCGGCTCTCCCGGCCCGGACTGTCGCCCTGGAGCGCGAGGGCCGTCCGCCAGTGTGCGAGGAAGTCCGGGTCGAGGGTGATCAGTGCGCCGACGCAGGGCCGGTCGTCGCCGATCACGACCGCCTGGTGGACCAGGGGATGCATGCGCAGCCGCTGCTCCAGCGGCGCCGGGGCGATGCTCTTGCCGCCGCTCGTGACGATGACGTCCTTCTTGCGCCCGGTGATCGTCAGATAGCCCTCGGAGTCCAGCCGCCCGATGTCCCCGGTGGCCAGCCAGCCGCCGCGCACCGCGGCCCGTGTCGCCGCCTCGTCGCCGATGTAGCCCTGGAACACCGACGGGCCGCGCACCAGGATCTCCCCGTCGTCGGCCACCTGGACCTCGGTGCCCGGCAGCGGCAGGCCCACCGTTCCGGACTTCTCCCGGCCCAGCGGCTGCATGGTGATCCCGCCGGACGCCTCGGTGAGGCCGTACCCGTCGTGGAGGAACACACCGATGCCCTCGTAGAACAGGATCAGTTCACGGCTGAGCGAGGAACCACCCGAGGTGCCGCGCACCACCCGCCCGCCGAGCGCCGCGCGCAGCTTGCGGTACACCGTCCGTTCGTACACGGCGTGCTGCACCCTCAGCTCGAACCCGGGACCCGGCCCGGTGCCCAGCCGGCGACGCTCCTCGGCCGTGGCGAAGTCGCGCGCGGTCTGCGCGGCCCGCTCGAACAGGGCTCCCCGGCCCGTCCGTGCGGCGGTCCGCAGGAAACCCTTGTAGAGCTTCTCGAACAGCGACGGCACGCCGTACAGGTACGTCGGCCGGAAGGTGGTCAGCGCCGACGCCAGCGCCGCCTCGCCCAGTTCCGGCTCGTGCCCCATCAGGACGCCGCCGCGCACACACGTCAGCATGATCATGATGCCGTACACATGGGAGAACGGCAGGAAGGCCAGCACGGACGGCTCTTCACCCGGCGGCGCCGCGGTGTGCTTCCAGCCGGCCAGCAGCGTGTCGCAGGGATAGGCGAGGCCGCGGTGGCTCAACGCGCAGCCCTGGGGGCGGCCGGAGGTGCCCGAGGTGTAGACGACCGCGGCCGTGGCGTCCGGCAGCACGATCCGGCGCAGCGACTCCACGGTGGTGTACGGCACGACCGTGCCCTGTCCGACCAGCTCGCCCACGGCGCCCGCGTCCAGCTGCCAGACGTGGCGCAGCCGCGGCAGCCCGGCGCACACCGTGCCCACCGTCATGACGTCCTGCTCGTCCTCCACGACGACGGCCACACAGCCGGCGTCCCGCAGGATCCACTCGACCTGGTCGCGCGCGGAGGCCGGATGGATCGGCACGAGCTCCGCGCCCACGGCCCACAGCGCGTGGGCGAACACGGTCCACTCGTAGCGGGTGCGGGACATCACGGCCACCCGGTGACCGGGGGAGATCCCCGCGGCGATCAGCCCCTTGGCCAGGTCGACCACCTCGTCCCGCAGCTCGACGGCCGTCACCTCCTGCCACACGGTCGCCGCGGAGTCCACGCGATGCGCGAGCACCGCACGCGTGGGGCTGGTCTCCGCGTTGTCGAAGACGCTGTCGGCGAGGCCGCCGGTGAGCGAGGGGGCAACGCCGGGAGCAAGGGCGACGTCGCGCATGCGCTGCTCCTGAGTGTACAGAGGGTCACACCGCCGATCGGCTCTGTGTCGGCGGTGCTCGAATGTAGCCCAGGCAAGCGCCTCCGGTGCCGGGAACGGAGAAGTCGTGATCGGCTGATGATGTGGCCGTGTCCTGGGGACTCGGCAGACATGAGTTATGTGAACCCCGATCCCGAACCCGAGCGCACCACCGGGCTGGAGCCCGGCGGCTCGGTCCCGCCCGGCGAGACCCCGCCCGCCGAGAGCAGCCTGCCCGAGGCCGGACCGCGCGAACCCCACGTCCAGCACAGAGGATGGGCCAAGGCGCCGCTGACGCTGATCCTCCTCCTCGTCGCCCTGATAGCGGTGGGCTTTCTCGCCTACGCCCTGGCGCTGATCCTCTGACCGGAGCGCTCAGCCCTGGGTGCGCCGCACGCACTCGGTGACGACGTCCCGCAGGCTGCCGGTCCGCTCGAGCAGCCGGCGCTGCTCGCGTGCGCCGTTGCCACGCCGCAGCAGCTCCGCGACGCCCTGCTCGGCCCGCTCCGCGTCACCAGTGGCGTCGAGTGCGTCCCCGGCGTGCTCCAGCAGCGACCGCAGCACCTGTGCGGCGGGGTGGGGCCGCATGGTCGCAGGATCGAGCAGGTTCCGCTCCAGGCCGTACCGGGCGGCCTGCCAGTCGGCGAGCCGCAGCAGGCTCACGCTGTGGCCGGGCGCCGGACGGCCCGCCCGCCAGTCCCGCGCGGCCGTCTCCACGAGCGCCCGGGTCAGTGTCGCGATCAGTGCGGCGGTGTCCGCGCCCAGGCACACGTCGTGCACCCGGATCTCCACGGTGGGGTAGCGGGCGGAGAGCCGCGCGTCGAAGTAGACCATCCCCTGGTCCAGCAGGGCCCCGGTGGCCACCATGTCCGCCACCCGCCGGTGGTACTGCTCGGCCGACTCGAAGAGCTCGGTCGGCCCGGCCGACGGCCAGCGGTTCCACACCCGGCTGCGGTAGCTGGCGTAGCTGGTGTCCTTGCCCTGCCAGAAGGGGGAGTTCGCACTGACCGCCCGGAGCACCGGGAGCCAGGGGCGGATCCGGTCGAGGACCCCGACCCCCTCCTCGTCGGACTCCACCGACACATGAACATGGCAGCCGCACACCAGTTGGTCCCAGGTGGGTATGCCGAACTGCTCGGCCAGCCACTGGTAGCGCTCGTTCACGCTGAGGGAGGGGCTGACCGGCAGCGGGGAGGTGGCCAGCGCGGCGACCCCGCAGCCGAGCTCCCCGGCGTGCCGGGCCGCCTCCTTGCGGCAGCGCGCGATCTCCTCGCCAAGGTCCGCCATGTCCGCCTGGGGATGCGTGGCGAACTCCAGCATCTGCCCGAACAGCTCCTTCTCGAAGACGTCCTGGCCGGGATCGTCATGGGCGACGCGGGCGAGGACGGCCGCCGCAAGTGCCTTCGGCTCGCCGCTGTCCGGGTCGACCAGGAGGAGTTCCTCCTCCACTCCGACGGTGCGCACGTGAGTGCCACCCTTTCGTGTTCATGCCACGAGGGGCAGTCGTAGGTCTGTACGACCCCCGACTGCCCCTGGGCGGGCCGCCGACACCTGCCGCTTCAGCGCTCCGGCGTCAGCCAGACGGTGGCGAGCGGCGGCAGCGTCGGCTCCAGGAACCCGCCCTCGGGCTTGAGCCGCCCCTCGTTGCCGATCCCGCCGCCGCCGTAGCGGACGTCGTCGGTGTTCAGCTCCTCCTGCCAGGCGGGGATCTCGTCGCCGACCCACAGCCGGTACCGGTGCCGGACGACGGGGGAGAGGTTCGACACCGCGAGCAGGGGAGAGCCGTCGGCGGAGAACCGCAGGAACGCGAAGACGTTGTCGTCCGCCGCGTCGCACAGCACCCAGCGGAAGCCGCCCGGGTCGCTGTCCCGCTGCCACAGCGCCGGAGTGGCCCGGTACCGGGCGTTCAGGTCCCGCACGAGGTCCTGCACGCCCCGGTGGTCGCCGGCCGAGTGGTAGTCGTCGCCGAGCAGCCACCACTCGGGGCCGTCGGCTTCCGACCACTCCGCCCCCTGGGCGAACTCCTGCCCCATGAAAAGCAGCTGTTTGCCCGGATGGGCCCACATGAAGCCCAGGTAGGCGCGGTGGTTGGCCCGCCGCTGCCACCAGTCGCCCGGCATCTTCGACACCAGCGCCTGCTTGCCGTGCACAACCTCGTCGTGGGAGATCGGCAGGACGTAGTTCTCGCTGTAGGCGTACACCATCGAGAAGGTCATCTCGTTGTGGTGGTACTTGCGGTGCACCGGCTCCTTCTTGATGTACTGCAGCGAGTCGTGCATCCAGCCCATGTTCCACTTCAGCCCGAAGCCGAGACCGCCGCTGTCCGTCGGCCGGGTCACCCCGTCCCAGGCGGTGGACTCCTCGGCGATGGTCACCACACCCGGGCAGCGCCGGTAGACGGTGGCGTTCATCTCCTGGAGGAAGGCGACCGCGTCCAGGTCCTCCCGCCCGCCGAAGACGTTCGGCTCCCACTGGCCGGAGTCCCGCGAGTAGTCGAGGTACAGCATCGAGGCGACGGCGTCCACGCGCAGGCCGTCGATGTGGAACTCCTGGCACCAGTACACCGCGTTGGCGACGAGGAAGTTGCGCACCTCGGTGCGCCCGAAGTCGAACTCGTACGTTCCCCAGTCCGGGTGCTCCGCGCGCACGGCGTTCCCCGGCTCGTACAGCGGATCCCCGTCGAACCGGGCCAGCGCCCAGTCGTCCTTCGGGAAGTGCGCCGGCACCCAGTCCATGATCACGCCGATGCCGGCCTGGTGCAGCCGGTCCACCAGGTATTTGAAGTCGTCCGGCGAGCCCAGACGCGGTGTCGGCGCGTAGTAGGAGGTGACCTGGTAGCCCCAGGAGCCGCTGAACGGGTGCCCGGCGACCGGCATCAGCTCGACGTGGGTGAAGCCCATCTGCGCGACGTACGCGGGCAGTTCCTCCGCGAGCCGACGGTAGTCCAGCCCTGGGCGCCAGGACGGCAGATGGACCTCGTACACCGAGAACGGCGCCTCGTGCACGGGCGTGTCGCCCCGGTGGGCCAGCCACTGCGCGTCGCCCCACTCGTACCGCGAGACCGTGACGACCGACGCCGTGTCCGGCGGCACCTCCGTGCACCGTGCCATCGGGTCGGCCTTGAGGAACCGGTGGCCGTACCGCGAGGTGATCTCGAACTTGTACCGGGCGCCCTCGCCGATCCCGGGCAGGAACAGCTCCCACACCCCGGACGCGCCGAGCGAGCGCATCGGGTACTGGGTGCCGTCCCAGTACGTGAAGTCCCCCGCCACACGCACCCCTTGGGCGTTGGGCGCCCAGACGGTGAAGCGGGTGCCCGCCACCCCCTCGTGCGTCATCGGCTCCGCGCCGAGCGCCTGCCACAGCTGCTCGTGCCGGCCCTCCCGGATCAGATGCAGGTCCAGCTCACCGAGGGCGGGCAGGAAGCGGTACGGATCGTGCACCTCCTGCTCGACGTCGTCGTACGCCACCAGCAGCGTGTACGCCGGCACCTCCGGACAGGGCAGGACTGCGGCGAAGAGGCCGTCGCCCTCCGACTTCAGCGCGCTGCGCATCCCGTCGACCACGACGCTCACCGACCGCGCGTTCGGGCGCAGCGCCCGGAACAGAGTGCCGCCCTTGACCGGGTGCGCGCCCAGCAGGGCGTGCGGATCGTGGTGGGCGCCGCCGAGCAGCCGGCCGCGGTCGGCCGGGTCCAGGGGCACGGCCGGGGCCGGCGCGGGGCCGGCCGCTTCGGGGAGCGAGGTGTCACGCAGGGCCATGACGTCAGCCTCCCCACACGGCGAGTCGCTTGATCGCCGCCATCGGTACCGGCAGCCAGTCGGGCCGGTGTCTCGCCTCGTACAGCACCTCGTAGACCGCCCTGTCCGTCTCGTGCGCGCGCAGCAGCGCGTGCTTCTTGCGTGGATCCCAGCCGGCGCGGGCCGCGTAGCCCGCGCAGAACGCCTCCCGGCAGCGGCGCGCCCATTCGGGTCGCCAGGGGCGGCGCTGCCGGGCCGCGTAGTCGAAGGAGCGCAGCATCCCGGCCACGTCCCGCACCGGGGAGTGCGGGGCCTGCCGCTCGGCGAGCGGCAGGGACGGCTCCCCCTCGAAGTCGATGACGAACCAGTCACGGCCGGCCCGCAGCACCTGCCCGAGGTGCAGATCGCCGTGGATGCGCTGGGCCGGCGGCCCGGTGTCGCAGGTGGCGAGCGCGCCGAACGCGGCCCGCAGCCCCGGTACGTAGGGGCGCAGCCCCGGTACGGCGTGCGCGGCGGCGTCCAGCCGCATGCACATCGCCTCGGCCGTACGGCCGTTCTCGCCCGGTCCGGCCGGCCCGAACGCCTCGGCCAGCGCGAGATGCACCTCGGCCATGGCCCGGCCCAGTTCCCGCGCCTCGACGGTGAAGTCGTCGCCCGCGGCGAGGGCGCGCAGCGCGAGCGTCCAGCCGTCGGTCGCGTCCGGCAGGAACGGCTGCAGCACACCCAGCGTGGCCGGCTGCGGCGCGGTCGTACCGAACCACGCCACCGGTGCGGGCACCCGGGCGCACCCCTGGGCGGCCAGCGCGGCCGTCACCTCCAGGTCCGGGTTGACGCCCGGCTGGATGCGGCGGAAGACCTTCAGGATGTACGCGTCGCCGTACACGATCGAGGAGTTGGACTGCTCGGCGTCCAGCAGGCGCGGCGGGAGACCGCCGGGCAGTTCGGCGCCCGGGTCCACCTCGAACCGCAGCGGGCCCGCCGTGCCGGGCTGCCTGAGACGCTCCAGCAGCAGATGGGCCGAGCGCGGGTCGTGCAGCGCGTCGTACACCGCGAGCCCGGCGAACGGGCCCTGCTCGGCCCGCCCGAGGAAGGCACGCTCCAGCCGCGGGGCGAGGTGCTCGCGCAGACCGAGCAGCAGCTGGTAGCAGTCGCCGGGCGGGGGCGAGCCGCCGGGCGTGGGCAAGGGCGCGTGGGAGGCGTGCACCAGCAGATGCAGACATCCGGGAAACAGCTTGGTCACGGACAGCACCGTCAGATCGGTGACGGGCCGGTCCTTGCCCGCGAACCAGCGTTGCCTCGGAAGCCATTGGCGCAGCAGCCCGCCCAGCGAGACCAGGTGCCTGTCGAGGCCGGCCACCGCTCTCGGTCGGACGGTGATGGTCTTCGGCATGGTGACGCGTCCTTTCCTCGGCGCCTTGCGCTCTAGCGACGGCGGCCGATGCGGGATGCGACTCGGGTGAGCCGGAACCAGTAGAAGCCGTGGCCCTGCAGGGTGAGCAGGTACGGCAGTTCGCCGATCGCGGGGAAGCGGACTCCGCCGATCAGCTCGACCGGGTGCCGTCCGTCGTAGGTCCGCAGATCGAGCTCGGTGGGCTGCGCGAAGCGGGAGAAGTTGTGGACGCAGAGCACGAGGTCGTCCTCGTGCTCCCGCAGGAAGGCGAGTACGGCCGGGTTGGAGGACTGCAGCTCCGTGAACGAGCCGAGGCCGAAGGCGGGATTCTGCTTGCGGATCTCGATCATGCGCCGCGTCCAGTGCAGCAGCGAGGACGGCGAGGACATCGACGCCTCGACGTTGGTGACCTGGTAGCCGTAGACCGGGTCCATGATCGTGGGCAGGTAGAGGCGTCCCGGATCGCTCGTCGAGAAGCCGGCGTTGCGGTCGGGCGTCCACTGCATGGGGGTGCGCACGGCGTCGCGGTCGCCGAGCCAGATGTTGTCGCCCATGCCGATCTCGT
>NZ_JBEYYJ010000015.1:0-203329 GCF_040645475.1 Streptomyces sp. NPDC046759
GCTACCTCGCCGGCCTCCACCTCCGTGCCTCGATGATCTGGATCAACGACCTCCTGAAGGAAACTGGCTGATCACAACATCACACAGGCCCTAGTCCAACCGGTCCACCTGGCGCAGCCGGTTGGTCGCGTCCAGCGCCGCGACCTTGTACGACTCCGCCAGCGTCGGATAGTTGAACACCGCGTTGACCAGGTAGTCCACGGTTCCCCCGCACCCCATCACCGACTGCCCGATGTGAATCAGTTCCGTCGCGCCGGAGCCGAAGCAGTGCACTCCGAGCAGCGTGCGGTCCACGGGTGAGACCAGCAGCTTCAGCATCCCGTGCGAATCCCCGATGATCTGCCCCCGGGCCAGCTCCCGGTACCGTGCGACCCCCACCTCGAACGGCACCCGGTCCTCGGTCAGCTGGTCCTCGGTCCGCCCGACGAAGCTGATCTCCGGGATGGTGTAGATCCCGATCGGCTGGAGGCGGTGCATCCGCCCCGCCGGCTCTCCGCACGCGTGATACGCGGCCGCACGGCCCTGCTCCATCGAGGTCGCCGCGAGCGCGGGGAAGCCGATGACGTCACCCACGGCATAGATGTGCGGCACCGCGGTGCGGTAGTGCTCGTCCACCTCGATCCGGCCCCGTGCGTCCGCCGCCAGCCCGGCCTTCTCCAGGTCGAGCTCGTCGGTGAGGCCCTGCCGGCCCGCCGAGTACATCACCGTGTCCGCGGGGATCTTCTTGCCGCTCTCCAGCACCGTGAGGGTGCCCCGCGGATGGCGTTCGACGGCGGCCACGGTCTCGCCGAACCGGAAGGTGACGGCCAGGTCGCGCAGGTGGTACTTGAGCGACTCCACGATCTCGACGTCACACAGGTCCAGCATTCCTGGCCGCTTCTCCACCACGGTCACCTTGCTGCCGAGCGCGGCGAACATGGAGGCGTACTCCATGCCGATGACGCCCGCGCCGACGATCACCATGGACCGCGGCACCCGCTCCAGCGAGAGCACGTTGTCGGAGTCCATGATCGTCCGGCCGTCGAACTCGACCGTCTCCGGGCGGGCCGGCCGGGTGCCGGTGGCGATGACGACGTGCCCGGCACTCAGCCGCCGTTCCCGTCCGGACGGCTCGGACAGCGCGACGGTGTGCGGATCGGCGAAGCGGGCCGTGCCGGAGTGGACGGTCACGTGGTTGCGGGAGAGCTGACTGCGGACGACGTCCACCTCCCGGGTGACCACGTGCCGGGTGCGCGCGGTTAGATCGGCGACGGTGATGTCCTCCTTCACCCGGTAACTCTGTCCGTACAGGTCGCGCTGCGTGAGACCGGTCAGGTACAGCACCGCCTCGCGCAGGGTCTTGGAGGGAATGGTTCCGGTGTGCAGGGAGACCCCGCCGAGCATGTCGGGGCGGTCGACGACGGCGACCCGGCGGCCGAGCTTGGCCGCGGCGATGGCGGCCTTCTGACCGCCGGGTCCGGATCCGATGACGAGCATGTCGAAGTCGAAGTCGGGCACCCTGCGGAGTCTGTCAGCCCCGCCGCCCGCTCCGGAAGGGATCGCCGCCGCGGAAATCCCCCGATCCGCGCAGGAGTTGCCCCGGCTCCCGCAGTCCTCGCCGCGTCCGCGTCACGGGAGGACAATGACGGCATGGGCCAGCGACCCGGCGACGTGAGCGCCCCCGCCCGGCTGGCCGGTCCCGGCGAGGGCATCGGCGCCGACGAGCTCGCGCTCGCCGCCCGCAACCACGGTCTGCCCCTGGAGGCGTTGCGGCACGACCTCACGCCGCCCGGACTCCACTACGTCCTCACGCACTACGACATCCCGTACGTGCCGCGCGCCGGATCCTGGCGGCTGAGCGTCGACGGACAGGTACGCACTCCGCTCGACCTGTCCCTCGCCGACCTGCTGTCGTTCCCGCAGGTCACCACCCGCGTGACCGTGGAGTGCGCGGGCAACGGCCGGGCCCTGCTCACTCCGCGGCCGATCAGCCAGCCCTGGCTGGTGGAGGCGGTCGGCACCGCGGAGTGGACCGGCGTGCCGCTGCGGCTGCTGCTCGCCGAGGCGGGCGCCGACCCGGCGGCCGCGGACGTCGTCTTCACCGGCGCCGACCACGGGGTCGAGCGCGGCGTCGAGCAGGACTACCAGCGCGCGCTCCCACCGGCGGTGGCCGCGGGCGACGATCCCGAGGTGCTGGTCGCCACCGCCATGAACGGCGCCCCGCTGCTCCCGCAGCACGGCAGGCCGCTCAGGCTGATCGTGCCCGGCTGGTACGGCATGGCGCACGTCAAGTGGCTGCGCTCGGTGACGGTGAGCGACGTACCGTTCAAGGGCTTCCAGCAGTCGGTCGCCTACCGGATCCGGCGCACCGCCGGCGAGGAGGGCGAGCCGGTGACCCGGATCGCGCCGCGCGCTCTGCTGGTGCCGCCGGGGTTTCCGGACTTCATGTCCCGCACCCGGGTGCTGCGGCCGGGCCCCGTGGAGCTCTTCGGTCGCGCCTGGTCCGGGCAGGCGGCCGTGTCCCGCGTGGACGTCAGCACGGACGGCGGCGGGAGCTGGGAGCCGGCTGTTCTCGACCCGGCCGTGGCCGGGCAGCGGTGGGCGTGGCGGGCCTGGCACCACACCTGGAGCGCGACTCCGGGTGAGCACGCGGTCGGCGCACGGGCGAGCGACATCGACGGGCATGTCCAACCGGTCGACCAGCGCTGGAACCGGGGTGGCTTCGCCAACAACGCGGTGCGCTTCGTGCGGGTGGTGTGTGTGGCCGGCGCCTTTTCGCCGTAGGCGACTGCCGGTACGGCGGGGCGCGGGTGGTGCGTGGCCGGCCGCGCGGTTCCCCGCGCCCCTTCCCGTCGGCTCGGTGCCCCCCGTTGGCCTGCGAGCCCGAGCCCGTGTCTTCCCCGGACCGCCCTACGGCAGCAGCCTCTCGACGGCCGTCGGGCCCTCCTTCTCCAGCTTGCGCCGGGCCCAGGCGAGATTCTTCGGGTTGACGTCCCTGCCCGCCGCCATCACCAGGTCCTCCGGGGTGACGTCCCGGGAGGGAGCGGAGTGGAGCAGGGCGTCCGGGGTGCAGTGGTCGTCTGAAGAACGGGACTCGTCGGGTGTGGTTGTCGACATGATGCCTCCTCCTCGGTCCGGATGACCGCATCCGTGCCGGTGCCGCCGAACGGGGCACACTCTCACCATTCCCCGCAGCGCCTTCCCACGCCACCGGAGAGCACTCGCTCCTAAGCTGGAAAACATCTCGCACCGCTCACCGGGAGGCCGCAGATGGCCGAGACCCCGTTTCCCGAGGACTTCCGCACCAGCCCCCGCTATATCCCGATCGCCGAGCACGGACTGATCGGAGATCTGCGCAGTGTGGCCCTGGTCGGCACGAACGCCACCATCGACTGGTACTGCTGTCCGTCCTTCGACGCTCCCAGCGTCTTCGCGGCCATCCTCGACGCCGAGCGCGGAGGCTGCTTCGAGCTGGCCGCCTCCGTACCCGCGCGCACCAAGCAGTTCTACTTCCCCGACACCAACGTACTGATCACCCGGTTCTTCACCGAGGACGGCGTGGGCGAGGTGCAGGACTTCATGCCGGTGACCTCGGACGGCGCGGGCGATGCGGGCCGGCACCGGCTGATCCGCCGCGTGGTCTGCGTCCGCGGCACCGTCCCCTTCCGGGTCCTGGTCGCCCCGCGATTCGACTACGGGGCGGTCCCGCACACCCTGCGCACCGAAAGCGGCACCGTCGTCTTCGAGTCCGCCGTGCAGTCGCTGTCGCTGACCTCCACGGTCGTCGTGGAGTGCGACGCACGGGACGTGCGCGCCGACTTCAAGCTCGGCGAGGGCGAGACGGCCGTGTTCGCCCTCGACCAGGTCGGCGACGACGTGGCCCCCCGCTGCTGCCCGCACGCCGAGGCCGAACACGAGTTCAACGCCACGGTCGCCTACTGGCGGCGCTGGCTGCACCAGTCCCGCTACCGCGGCCGCTGGCGCGAGATGGTGCACCGCTCCGCGCTCACCCTGAAACTGCTCACCTACGCTCCCACCGGCGCCATCGTCGCCGCCCCCACCACCAGCCTGCCCGAACAGCTGGGCGGCGAGCGCAACTGGGACTACCGGTACGTGTGGGTCCGGGACGCGGCCTTCGCCGTCTACGCGCTGCTGCGGCTCGGATTCGCCGGCGAGGCGGAGGCGTTCATGCGCTTCCTGACCACCCACGTCAGCCCCGGCGGCAGCGCCGACGACCGGCCACCGCTGCAGATCATGTACGGCATCGACGGCCGCACCGAGCTGCCCGAGCGGGTGCTGCCGCATCTGGAGGGCCATCTGTGCTCCGCACCGGTCCGGGTCGGCAACGCCGCCGCCGACCAGCTCCAGCTGGACATCTACGGGGCGCTGATCGATTCGATCTACCTGTACGACAAATGGGCCCAGCCGATCTCCAGCGGCCAGTGGGACGACGTGTGCGAGCTGGTCGACTGGGTGTGCGCGCACTGGGACCAGCCCGACGAGGGCGTGTGGGAGACCCGCGGCGGCCGCAGGAACTTCACCTACTCGCGGCTGATGTGCTGGGTCGCGATCGAGCGGGCGATCCGCCTCGCCAACCGGCGTGGACTTCCCGCCGACCTGCCCCGCTGGCGGCAGGCCCGCGACACGATCTACCGGCGGATCATGAACCGCGGCTGGAGTGAGCGGCGCGGCGCCTTCGTGCAGTACGACGGCGGCGACGTGCTGGACGCCTCGCTGCTGATGATGCCGCTCGCCAAGTTCGTCGCCCCCACCGATCCCAAATGGCTGGCCACTTTGGACGCCCTCACCGAGGACCTGGTGTCCGACTCCCTCGTCTACCGCTACGACCCGCAGGCCAGCCCCGACGGGCTCCGCGGCGACGAGGGCACCTTCTCCATCTGCTCCTTCTGGTACGTCGAGGCGCTGGTGCGGGCCGGCCGGCTCGACGAGGCCCGGCTGGCCTTCGAGAAGATGCTCACCTACGCCAACCACCTCGGTCTCTACGCGGAGGAGATCGGCCGCACGGGCGAGCAACAGGGAAACTTCCCGCAGGCGTTCACCCATCTGTCCCTGATCAGCGCCGCGTTCAACCTCGACCGCGCCCTCGGCTGACCAAAGGGGCGGTGTGCCCGCAAGCCGCACGGGTACCCGGCAGTCTCCGCAAGGAGAACGACGCAGGGTCGACAGAAGGAGGAGACCCCGATGACCAGCACCAGCGAGACCGGTGGCGTCACCGGCACGCGCGACAAGAACTACGACCTGATCTGGTACGTCGAGGCGTGCCTGGACAACGCCCTGCGCCTGGAGACGTACATCCAGGACGCCGAACGCGAGCATGACAGCGAGCTCGTGGACCTGTTCCACAAGGCTCAGTCCGACAGCCGCAAGGGTGCCGAGATGGGGAAGCAGCTGCTGCGCTCGCGGCTGAGCGCCTGACCGCCTCCTCCGCCCAGGCGAACCGGTAACCCCGAGCGGGCCCGGCGGACGCACCCGCGCCCGGTCGCCGCACAGCCCGGTGCCCACCAGGGCCCCGGCGAACGCGGCGCACCGTGCGGCGGCGTCCCCGGGCCCGCGCTGCGGTGTGCGGGTGCGGTGTGTGCGGGGCAGCCGCAGCAGACCGCGCGGGCAGCCACCGCGCAGTCCCCGGCGCTGCCCTACGGCAGCGCCTGCTCCGCCCAGATGATCTTGCCGTCGGGGGTGTAACGGGTGCCCCAGCGTTCGGCGAGCTGCGCGACCAGGAACAGACCCCGGCCGCCCTCGTCGGTCGTCGCCGCGTACCGCAGATGCGGCGAGGTCGTGCTGCGGTCGGAGACCTCGCAGATCAGCGAGCGGTCACGGAGCAGCCGCACGCCGATCGGGCCGCGCCCGTAGCGGATGGCGTTGGTGACCAGCTCGCTCAGGACCAGCTCCGTCGTGAAGGAGAGCTCCTCCAGATCCCAGTCGGCCAGCTGCCGGGTCACCGAGGAACGCACCTGGGACACGGCCGCCGGGTCGGAGGGAACCTCCCATTCGGCGACCCGGTCGGCGCCCAGCCCCCGGGTCCGGGCGACGATCAGCGCGACGTCGTCGCTCGGCCGGGCCGGCAGCCGGCCCAGCACGGCCCGGCAGGTCTCCTCCGGCGAGGCGCCCGGCGCGTCACGCAGGGCGTCGCGCAGCAGCCCGAGTCCCACGTCGATGTCCCGCTCGCGGTCCTCCACCAGCCCGTCCGTGTACAGCACCAGCCGACTGCCCTCCGCCAGGTCCAGGTCGGCCGTCTCGAACGGCAGCCCGCCCAGGCCCAGCGGCGGCCCCGCGGGCACGTCCGGGAACTCCACCCGGCCGTCCGGGTGCACCAGCGCGGGCGGCGGATGTCCGGCCCGGGCCACGCTGCAGCGCCGCGCGGCGGGGTCGTACACCGCGTACAGACAGGTCGCGCCGGTGATCGCGGCGGAGCCGTCGGCGGCGGTCTCGTCCTGGTCGATCCGGCCCACCAACTCGTCCAGCAGCCCCAGGAGTTCGTCCGGCGGCAGATCCAGCGCGGAGAAGTTGTGCACCGCCGTGCGCAGCCGGCCCATGGTGGCCGCCGCGTGCAGTCCGTGCCCCACCACGTCCCCCACCACCAGCGCCACCCGGGCACCGGACAGCGGCAGGACGTCGAACCAGTCACCGCCCACCCCGGCCTGTGCCGGCAGATAGCGGTAGGCGATCTCCAGCGCGCTCTGCTCGGGCAGCGAGCGCGGCAGCAGACTGCGCTGGAGGGTGACCGCCATGCTGTGCTCGCGCGTGTACCGGCGGGCGTTGTCGATGGACACCGCCGCCCGCGCCACCAGCTCCTCGGCGAGCGCCAGGTCCTCGGCGTCGAACGGCTCCGGCTTCTCCGCACGCCAGAAGTTCGCCACGCCCAGCACCAGGCTGCCCGCCCGCAGCGGCACGGTGATCAGCGAGTGGATGCCGAACGCCACGACGTGGCCGGTGCGTTCCAGGTCCTGTGCGCGCCAGCCGGGCGCCTCGCGCAGCCGGGGCACCAGGACCGACTGACCGGTGGTCAGGCTGCGCGCCTGCGGCGAGGTGGCCACGAACCGGATCCGTTCACCGACCGGGTACAGCGGGGAGTCCTTGCGGACGCCGAGGCAGGCGGCGCGGCGCAGCGCGGTGCCCGGCTTGGGCTCCTCCCCGTGCAGCACCGCGTCGAACAGGTCCACGGTCGCGAAGTCCGCGAACCGGGGCACCGCCAGTTCGGCCAGTTCCTCCGCGGTCCGGCTCACGTCCAGGCTGGTGCCGATGCCCGCCCCGGCGTCGTACAGCATGTTCAGCCGCTCGCGGGCCACCTCGGCCCGGCCTGACAGGGCGCGCAGCTCGGTGGAGTCGCGCAGCGTGGTGACACTGCCGGCCGGGCCGCCGCGCAGGTCGGTGGGCCGCTGGTTGATCGCCAGCAGCCGGTCCTTGACCAGGTGCACCTCGTCCGTCGCCACCCGGCCCGAGGACAGCAGCGCCGCCGTCTCCTCGTCCAGGCCCAGCTCCAGCACGCCGCGCCCCTCGGCGTCCTCGGGCAGGTCCAGCAGCCGGTGCGCCTCGTCGTTGGCGAGCAGCAGCCGGCCGTCGCCGCCGACGATCAGGACGCCCTCCCGCACCGCGTGCAGCACCGCGTCGTGGTGCTCGTACATCCGCGTCATCTCGTACGGTCCGAGGCCGTGCGTCTGGCGCCGCAGCCGTGTGCTGACCAGGGCCGCGCCCGCGGTGGCCAGCGCGAGCGCCGCCGCCGCGGCCGCCAGCAGCAGGGGCAGTTGCTGGTCGGCGGCCCCGCCCACGTGCGCGGTGGTGATCCCGGCCGACACCAGGCCCACCACCTGGCCGGCGGCGTCCTTCACCGGCACCACGACCTGCACGAGCGGTCCTATCGTGCCGTTGACGTGCTCGACGACCGTGCCTCCGGCCAGCGCCGGGCCGATCGTGCCGACGAACTTCTTGCCGATGCGGTCGGGTTTGGGGTGCGTGTAGCGGATTCCGTCGGTGTTCATCACGACGACGAAGTCCACGCCGGTCGCCTTGCGCGTGGCCTCGGCCTTCGGCTGGAGGACGGCCGTCGGGTCCTGGGAGCGCAACGCCGCCGCCGTGCCCGGCGCGTTCGCGAACGACTGGGCGACGGCGATGGAGCGGTTCTGTGCCTCCATGTCGCTGTCGCGCCGCACCTGCAGCACCTGCGCCACCACCGCCGCGACGATCAGCAGCAGCACGATCACCAGTTGGAGCACGAACACCTGTCCGGCGACGCTGCGTCCGGTCATCGCCGACCGCAGCACCCCGGCCCTGCCGCCGTTCCCGCCCGGGCCCTGCGACCCCTGCAGCGCGCGCGGGGACCCGAACGCCCGGGGCGGCCGGGTCGCGTTCCGGCCGGACAGTCGCACCATGTGCCCATGTCTACACTGCCGGGACCGGTACGGCGAGACTGTCGCCCGCGATGACCGCCGCCGACCGGAGCGAAGCGGTCCGGTCACCGCCGGTGTACGGGGGGCGAACGGCGGGCGGCGAGCAGGAGCGCCACGTCGTCGGGGCGGTCGGCGGAGTGCCGGGCGGTGGCCGTGAGCCGGTCGGCGACCCCGGCCAGCGACCGCCCGCCCCGCCGCCCGGAGGCCGCCCCCGCCTTGGCGAGCGCCAGCCGCAGCGCCGTGATGCCGTCGTCGATGTCCGCGCCCGGCCGCTCCACCAGCCCGTCGGTGTACAGGGCCAGGATCGCGTCCGGCTCCAGCACCAACTCGGCCACGGGGTACCGGGCCTGCGGATCCACCCCGAGGACGACACCGCCCGGGACGTCCAGCAGCCGGGCCCGCCCGTCGGGGGAGCGCAGCAGCGGTGGCGGATGTCCCGCCCGGGCGATCCGGGCGCGGCCCGTGGCGGGGTCCAGCCGCAGATAGCAGCAGCTGGCGAACTGGCCGGGGTCGAGGTCGATCAGCAGATGGTTGGTGCCGCTCATCACCTCGTCGGGCGGCCGGTCGCCCAGCGCGAACGCGCGCACGGCGCTGCGTAGCTGCCCCATGGTGGCGGCCGCCTGCACCCCGTGCCCCTGCACATCACCGATGACCAGCGCGAGCCCGTCCCCCGCCTCCACCACGTCGTACCAGTCGCCGCCCACGTCCATGCCCTGCGTGCCCGGCAGATACCGGCCGGCGGTCTCCACCTGCGGGTGCGTCGACAGCCGGCGGGGCAGCAGCGCCTGCTGCAGGCCACGGGCCAGGGCCGCCTCACTGTCGTAGCGCTGCGCCCGCTCCATGGCATGGGCGATCAGCCCGGCGAGCGCGGTGAGGACCGTGCGCTCCTCGGTGCTGAAGCTCCGCGAGCGGTCGAAGCCGAGGATGCACGAACCGACCGGGCGGCCGGAGGCGATCAGCGGCAGGAAGGCGCGGGCGCCCTCGTCGGCGTCCAGCGGGATGCCCGGGTAGGCGGCCGGCAACTGCTGCATCGACTCGAAGAACAGCGGCCGGCCCGTGGTCAGGCACTCCACACCCGGCAGCCGCGCATCGAGGCCCACTCCCTCGAAACGGGCGAGGAACCCCTGGGGAAAGCCGCTCTCCCAGGCGAGATACAGATGCCGCTCCTGGAGCAGGTAGATGGCGAGGCACCGGCCGCCGAACGCGGGCAGCAGTTCCCGCACGACCACGGCCGACACCTGCCGTGCGGTCACCGCGTCCGTCAGCGCGATGGCCAGGGCGATCGGGCGGTACACCGGGGCCATCGCGTGGCCGGCCGACACCGTGTCCTCCGGGACGTGCTCCTCGGGGGCCGGCTCGACAGGCGTGTCCATGTGGCTGGCCGGGACCAACGTGCAGGTCAGCAGCTCCTCGCCGGGATGCACCGAGACGGCGAGCCAGTCGCCCGCGCCGGGATCGCCGGGCGGCCGTCGCACATGGAAGTGCACCGGGTCCGGGTACAGCAGGGCACCGCGCAGATGGTCGTCGTACGGCGGACCGGTCAGCCACGGCAGCGCCTCCCACAGCGGCCGGCCGAGCAGTCGTTCCCGGTCCAGGCCGGCGAGCCGGGCCGCCGCCGCGTTGGCGTACACGATCAGCCCGAGCCGGTCCAGGCACAGCACCCCCTGCGGCAACGGGTCGGCCACGCCCTCCGCGCAGGTGGCGGGGCCCGGGGCGACCACCACCCCGCCGATCTGGTCCGCGGCCCCCGCGCCCGCGGGCGGCCAGAGGTCCAGCAGCCACGGTGTGCCGTCCCGCGCCCGCAGGACAAGCGGCGCGGCGGGCGGCTTCCCGGCCGCGGTGTCGCGCAGCGCGGCGAGGATCAGGTGTGCCTCCTGCGGGGCCAGCGCCTGCGCCAGCGCCATGTCCGTGCCCTCGAAGTCGCCCACGCAGAGCCCGAGAAGGCCGTACAGCCGGTCGTCCGCGCGCACCGCGAAGGTCACCGGGTCCCAGTCGAACCGCGCGACGACCGCCTGCGCCGGCCGGCTCGCCGGTGGCCGTACACACAGCGGCTCGTCGTCCCAGACGACCAGGCTCGGGTCGCCGTCGGCGAGTCCGAGCAGCTCGGCGCCCAGCCCCTCGGCCAGGCGGGAGAGCAGCTCCCGGTCCAGCGGCTCGTCAGCGGCGTCCGCCCCCACCGGGCCCAGCACCGAGAGCACTCCCAGCGGTTCACCGCAGCCCGGCACCGGCACGTGCACCGATCCCAGCGGGAAGGGCAGGCTCGCCGCGAACTGAGGGTACCGGCGCACCGCCTCGGCGGGATTCGCCAGCACCACGGGCACGCCGAGGCGGTAGGCGTCGACGACCGGGAAGGGACGGCCGATGTACAGCCGCCACCAGGGCCTGAACAGTGCACCGGGCAGCCCCACGAGCGCCGCGAGGTGCAGCTGGCCCGGGGTGCCGGAGCGCAGATACACGGCCGCCACCCGGCCGCCGGCCGCGCCCAGCGCACCGGTCGAGGTGGCGGCCAGCAGCGCGGCGAGCCGGGCCCGCATACGGGCCGTCGGCTCGCCACCGTTCCCAGCCATCGCCTCTACCTCGTCCCGTGCGCCTACGGGTGGATGACACAGCAAGAATGCGCCAGAAGGCCGGTGCGACGCACCTGGGAGGAGGGGACGAACCGGTGCACGGCCCGGGCCGGGGACCGGGGGAGCGCCGGGGGCCGGGGAGAGCGGTGCACCGCGCGGGAGTCACGCCACTGCCCCACCCCGTGGCCGGCCCGGTGGCGGGCGCACCGGCAGGCTGCAGGGGGCCGTTCAGGGCTCGTTCGGACCGGGTGGCAGCGGGCGGTCGGCGCGCAGGCTGCGCAGGGCGAGCAGCAGGACGGCGATGTCGTCCAGGTAGACGGGGTCGGGCAGCAGGTCGGTGGGGAGCAGCAGATAGGCGACCGCGCCCCAGAACACCCAGCGCGGACCCGCCGGCAGCCCCGCCCGCAGCAGCATGCGCCGGGCGCGCACCAGCCGCACCAGCAGTCCGAGGGCGACGGCGAGCAGCACGGCCGCGACGACGGCGCCGATCACCAGCAAGGTGGTGGAATCCATCCGTCCTCCTTCCGGGCTCGATGGAACGGATACCCCGGCTTCCGGGTTCCGCCCACGGCCGCGGTGGAGGTTTCCGGCCGGCCCGCGCCGTGCTACGACGACCGGTCCGCGCCCTCCACGGCCTCAGCACCGCCGTGCCGTGCACCGGGCTCGGCCACCCCGGGCACGTCCGGTCCGCCGTCCGCCGTGGCCTCCGCCGGGTCCGGTGCGGTGGGCGGCTGCTGCCGCTGGCCCCAGGCCGGGAACTTCAGCCGCTCGAACGTCCGGGTCAGCTGCTGCAGCGCACCCGGCGTCCGGAACGCGGGCCGCTGCTCCGGCAGGGCGGGCGCGGGGACGTCACGGTAGGCGGCGAGGGCCTCCAGGGCCTGTTCGGCGGCCTCCTTGTACAGGTCCCGGGACTTGGTCATCGCCTCCAGCGCCTCGGCGTACCGGGCGACCAGCAGCCGCTCGCGCTCCAGCTCCTCCTGGAGCGTCATCAGGGTCCAGTTCTCCCGCAGGCCGGTCAGCACCTCCTGGAGGCCCCGCGGCAGCGGCCGGGGCAGGGCGACGAAGTGCCGCAGGGCCGCCACCAGTTCGGCCGGTTCGGAACCGTCCAGGAAGACGCTGCGGACGCTGTGCTCGCGGCCGTCGTAGCCCTCCGGAGCCGGGTCCGGAGGCAGCAGCACCGCGCCGCCGCGGGGCACCTCGACACCGAGGTCCTTGAGTGCCCAGTTGACGGCACGGAACTGGTGCGGCGCGGCCCGGTGCTCCACCACCCGGTGCCTGAGGCCCGGCGGCAGCAGCCGGGCCAGCGGCAGCCGGCCCTTCTCGTCCGGGGTCATCGCCTCGTGCACGACGACATTGACGCACCACGCCTCGCGTGCCGCGTCCCGCAGCCTGCGCCGCATCTCCTTGTCGTCCGAGGGAAGCGTGTTGACCTGCCGGAACCGCAGCCCGGAGACCGTCGCGTGATGGTCCCAGGAGCCGTCCTCGCCGACCCCGCCCTCGGGCCAGAACAGCGTCGCCGGCGAGGGCCAGGCCTCGTCCCAGGGGCGCTCGGCCTCCGCGGCGAGCCGCCACTCGTGCCCCTGCAGCCGGCCCTCGACCGCCACGAGGACGAGCCGGGCCCGCACGATCACCGTGCCGGCGGCCCGCCAGCGCGCCTCGAACACCCGGCCGACCGAGTCGTCCGGCACGGAGGGCTCGGCGAAGTCGTCGATGTCGCCGCTCTCCTTGTGACGGCGCAGGGTGCGGCGGACGGCCTCCTCGGGGTCGGGACCGGTGTGACGGCCGTGGGCCGCCCAGAGGGTCTGCGGGATGGTGGCGCGGTCGGTGGCGGAGTTCGACATGAGCCAATCTGCTGATGGGGGCAGGTGTGCCTCCCAGTATCACCGCTCGGCCGGGCGTCATGTCGTCCGGGGCCGTGAGGCGGCGCGCCGCGGTGGCCTTGCGGCCCCGCCCACGGGGTGCGTGCCGTGCACCCGGGGCGCGTGGGAGATGCGTCGGACGGCCCTCGTTCACACGTGGTCGTGTCCCCGTACGGCCCCCACAATGGTCCGGCGAACGGGGTCCGCCCAACCATCCGCTTCGGGGCGGATCCCGTTCCGGTGGCCGGGGCGCGCGTTCACACGCACAGGTGATGGGCACCCACGCGCGTGCCACACCGGCGTGCACCACCGACGGGTGAACGTCCCCCGGCCGTCCCCGGAACAGGACGAGGGGCCGACGCCCGGGCGCCGGCCCCTCGCTGTCCCTGCGGAACCGGGCTTACGCCCCGCTCTCCCGGAGCATGTCCTCGCGCTCGACGATCTTCACGCGCTCGCGGCCCTGCGGCTCGCCCAGGGCGCGCTCGGCGGCGTCGAGCCGGTACCAGCCCTCCCAGGTGGTGAAACGGATCTCGCGCTCGGTGAGGAAGGCGTCCACGGCTTCCGGGTCGGGCGAGGCAGGGGTGTGCAGCCGGCCGCTCACGTAGTCGTCCAGCAGATTGGCGACGGTCTCGTTGGCGTCGCCCTTGGTGTGGCCGATCAGACCGACGGGGCCGCGCCGGATCCAGCCGGTGACGTAGGTGGACTGCAGGTGGGTGCCGCCCTGCTCGACGACCCGGCCGCCCTCGTCCGGGACGGTGCCCGACTCGATGTCCCAGGGCAGCTTGGGCAGCTTCTCGGAGAGGTAGCCGACCGCGCGGTAGACCGCCGTGACGTCCCAGTCCTTGAACTCGCCGGTGCCCTTGACGTTGCCGGTGCCGTCGAGGGCGGTGCGCTCGGTGCGCAGGCCGACGACCTTGCCGTCCTCGCCGAGGACCTCCGCGGGGGACTCGAAGAAGTGCAGGAACAGCTTGTGCGGCCGCTCGCCGACGTCGCGGATCGCCCAGTTCTCCAGCGTCTTGGCGACCATGTCGGCCTGCTTGTTGCCGCGCCGGGTCTCGATCGAGCCCGCGTCGTAGTCGATGTCCTCGGGGTCGACGACGACCTCGATGTTCGGCGAGTGGTCCAGCTCGCGCAGTTCCATCGGACTGAACTTCGCCTGGGCGGGCCCGCGCCGGCCGAAGACGTGGATCTCCACGGCCTTGTTGGCCTTCAGACCGTCGTAGACGTTCGGCGGGATCTCGGTCGGCAGCAGCTCGTCCGCGGTCTTCGCGAGGATCCGGGCCACGTCGAGGGCGACGTTGCCGACGCCGAGCACGGCGACCTTCTCCGCCTCCAGCGGCCAGGTGCGCGGCACGTCCGGGTGGCCGTCGTACCAGGAGACGAAGTCGGCGGCACCGTAGGAGCCGTCCAGGTCGATGCCGGGTATCGACAGCTCCCGGTCGGCCATCGCGCCGGTGGAGAAGACGACCGCGTCGTAGAAGGCGCGCAGGTCGTCCAGGCTGACGTCGTTCGGGTAGTCGACGTTGCCGAACAGGCGGACCTGCGGCTTGTCGAGGACCTGGTGCAGGGCGGTGATGATGCCCTTGATGCGCGGGTGGTCCGGGGCGACGCCGTAGCGGATCAGGCCGAACGGGGCGGGCATCCGCTCGAAGAGGTCGACGGAGACGCCGGGTTCGGCGGCCACCTCGGACTTGAGCAGGGCGTCGGCTGCGTAGATCCCGGCGGGGCCGGCTCCGACGATGGCTACCCGCAGGGGGCGCGGCATGATCAGGTTCCCTTCGAGCGTGAACGGGCGACTCGATCAGGAAGCCTAAACTAAGGCAGACCTAAGTTGGTACGCGGGTCCGGTCTATGACCTCATAAGGGGATCTTATGACTTCCCCAGCGGCCCCTTATGGCCGGGGGCTTTGCATGGCCACGGGGTTCCCCCGGAGCGCCCGGCGCCCCACCCTGTCCCCGGGCGGAGGAGGGACGGGTGGACGTGGTGGACGGCGCCGGGACGGTCGTGGCGGTGACGGGCGGCAGCGGGTTCGTCGGCAGCCACCTGGTACGACGTCTGCTGGAGCGGGACCATCGGGTCCACGCCACCGTACGGCACCGGTCCGACGCGGCGAAGGTGCGGCCGCTGTGGGAGCTGCGGGAGACGTTTCCGTCGAGAACAATCCCTACCACTACGCCAAGACACTGGCGGAGCGAGCCGCGTGGGAGGCCGCCGGGGCCCAGGACCGCTGGCGCATGGTGGCGGTCAACCCCGGGCTGATCCTCGGACCGTCGTTCACGCCCGCTTCGAGCTCCGGCAGCCTCTTCCTGCTCGACGAACTCTTCCGGGGCTATTTCTGCTACGGAGCCCCCGACTTCAGCTTCACCACGGCGGACGTCCGGGACGTGGCCGACGCGCACATCGCCGCCGCCGGGAACCCGGCGGCGGCCGGGCGGTACATCGTGGCCGCCGAGACCATGACCTCGTTCCACGAGATGGCCCACATCATCCTCGACCGCCACCCCCGCGACCTCCGGCTGCCGCGCACCAGGCTCCCGCACTGGCCGGTCCGCGTCCTCGGACCGTCCTTCGGCCTCACCCAGGACTACATCCGCAAACACCTCGGCATCCGCTTCCGTGTCGACAACAGCCGCAGCATCGACGAACTGGGCCTCACCTACCGCCCGTCGGCGCAGACCCTGCTCGACCACTACGAGAGCCGGCGCCCGCACCGGCGCCGCGGCTGAACCGACCCGTGGACACCTGTCAGGCGGGCCGTACGATCCGGTGGATCGCCGACTCCCCGGCGCCGTAGATCGACTCCTCGCGGATCGACGAGCCCGGGCCCGGCGCGTGCACCATCATGCCGCCGCCCACATGAAGGCCCACGTGCCTGTCGTCGTCGAAGAAGAGGACCAGGTCACCTGGTTCGAGCCCGGCGAGGGTGACCGGGGCCCCGGCCAGCGCCTGCTCGTGCGCGGGCCGCGGCAGCGTGACCCCGGCGGCCCTCCAGGCGGCCTGGGTCAAGCTGGAGCAGTCGTACGAGTCCGGCCCGGTCGCACCCCACACACACGGCTTGCCGATCTGCGCCCGGGCGAACGCGATGGCCCTGGCGGCCCGCCCGGCCCCGGGCGACTCGGAGAGCGGGGTGAGGGAACCGGTGTCCACCGCTGAGGCCATGGTGTGGGGCGCGGTGCCGGCACCGGGCGGCGCCACGGCCGCCGGGAGTGCCGCCGTAGGTGTCACCCCCTGCGGATCCTGCCATGGGGCGGTCGCGGACCCGGCCCCCGGCTGGACGGGTGCCGGAGCCGCGGCCATGAGCGGTGGCGGGGGTGCCTCCGTGAGAGGCGGGGGTGGTGCCGTGGGAGGAGCGGTCGGTGCGGCCGTACCGGGCGCGGACGGCACGGGTACGGCAGGCGGAGGCTGTGGGGGTGCCAGGGGCGCGGGCTGTGCGGCCGCGAGGTAGGCGGGCGGTACGGGTGTGACCGGCGATGGCTGCGGGGGCGCGGCGGGTGTGGGCGGTGCGGCTGTGAACGACTGGGGTGCCGTGGCCGCGAGGTAGGCGGGCGGTACGGAGGTCACCAGCGATGACGGTGGGGGCGTGCCGGGCGTGGACGGTTCACCCGGGAACGACGCGGGCGGCATGGCCGCGACGGACGTGGGCGGCGCGCTCGTGACGGACGTGGGCGGGAGCGCCGCGGCGGACGTGGCGAGCTGGGCGGTGTACCGGGAGAGCACATCGCTCGCGGCGGCCAGCTTGCGCTGGCTGGCCGCCTTGCATGCGGCGGGGGAGGGGCGGCCCGGCGCGCCGGTGCCGCGGAGCGTCCTCGCTTCCTGGAGCGGGGCGGCCTGGACGGCGGCCGGCGCGGTCACCGGGAGCGCGGCGGTCTCGACGGGGCCCGGGACGGCCGGCGGCACCGTACCCAGGCCGGTCGGAGCGACCGGTCCGAGTTCGGCCGGTCCCAGCGGCACCGGTCCGGCACTTTCCCAGGGTGCCGGTTCGGGCGGTCCCAGCGGCACCGGTCCGGTCGCCACGTCGCGCGTCCCGGGTGCCATCAGCGCTGCCGGTCCGGTCGCCACGTCGCGCGTCCCGGGTGCCATCAGTGCTGCCGGGCCGGGTGCCGTCTGGTCCGCGGTGCGGACGTCGCCGCTTCCCACTCCGCCCAGCCAGGACAACTGCTCCCCGCCGACCGGGAGTTCGGGTCGCCGCGGGCCGGGCAGTGCCGCCCGTCCGGTCTCCCGTGCGACCGGGGCTGCGCTCACCGGGTACGGCGCCGGGCCCGCCGTCAGCTCGGCCACCGCGCGGTCGGCCGCCCGCTCCAGGGGCTCGGCGGGCCTCGCGGAGGGGCCGGACTCGAGCGCGGCCGGGGCCGGCCTTCCCGGGAGTCCCGCGCCGGGCCGGCCCTGGGAGCGCCGCGCAGCCGGCGGGCCGTCGGCGAGCCGGTCGGCGGGCAGGACGGCGGGAACGGAGGGGCCCAGCTTGGCGCGTGCCGCGTCGAACCACGGCCGGGCGACCTCGTCGAGAGCGGGATCCGGCCGCCGGCCCGGCCGCTTGGCGAGCGGGACGCCCCGCGAGCGCGTCACCAAGGCCATGGCGCGGGTCGCGTTGTAGTTGCCCGTCGCGTTCTCGGCCTGGTCGTAGAGGGAGTTGATCCGCTGCCGGACCTCGTCCCGCTGCGGAACCTCGTCGCGGCTCTCCGGCGCCATGGAAGACGTGCTCCTTCCTTGCCCAGCAGGGCAGTTGGGCCGTTGCGTCCGGACCATCGAGTACCGGGCGGCCTCGCGTCAACCTAGCCAACGTGTGTACCTCGTGTGAAGGTTGAGGCCTGGAATGTCCGATACGTATTTGTGATGTTCGCGGCCGTGTTCGGAGGGGAACGGGCGGGGCCCGCGTTTTCCTGTGAGATCCCGGTGAATTCGCGCTCCCGTTGAACGCACCGGTGCCCCCTTCCGTATGGGGCGTGGGAGCTCCATGCCCGACCGGCGCACACATCACACAGGGGACGACCTTGGCACGCAACAGCCGCAGACGCCCGACCGCCGCACGACGCGCGACCCTCGCAGCGGTCGCCCTGATGCTGGGCGGAGGCGGGCTCGTCGCGGCGAACGTCTACGCCTCGGCGACCGAGAACTGGGGTGGGGGATCCGGCCCGAACGAAACCGGACACGTCCTGTCGGCCGACGGCATGGCGACGATCGACTGCCCCGACGTCGGCAGCCGGCTGACCGCCGTACCGGAGGCGGCCCGCCCGGACGTGGACCGCGAACTCGCCCTGCTCGACCGGCAGACGGCCGACGCCTACCGGCAGCTCCAGCAGGCGGGGCAGTCCACCGGTCAGGACTCCGGCTCGGTCGACGACACGATCATGAACCCGCTGAAGGAGCAGCGGGCGGCAGCGATCGGCCGGATCGCCGACGCCGTCGGCCGGCTGGGGGAGCGCCCGCAGGGCCTGGACGCGCTGGCCGCCTGCACGCTGCGTCCCGGCGACGGCGCGAGCGGCGGACCCCAGGCCACCGCCTCCCCGACCCAGGGTGCCCAGCCGGGCGGCGCCGGGCAGGGCGGCAACGGACCCGTCGCGTCCGACTACGCGGACATCACCTCCGTACAGCCCGACGTGTCGAATCCGCCCCAGCAGGCCGACGCCTCGCGGGGCACCTTCACCTCCGACTGCGGGGTCAACGCGGGCGGCCTGTTCAACTCGGACAACGTCATCGTCGCTCCCGGCGTGTCCAACGGCGCCCACCACTTCCACGACTACGTCGGCAATCAGGGCAACAACGCCTTCGCGAGCGACGACGACCTCGCGAAGGCCGGCACCAGCTGTGCCGACCAGGGCGACAAGTCCTCGTACTACTGGCCGGTGCTGCGCCTGCAGAACGGCACGCAGGAGCGGGACGCCGGATCCCCGGGCGGCGGCACGGAGGGCAACGCGGGCCGGATCGTCACGCCCAAGCAGGTCACGCTGACGTTCTCCGGCAACCCGCTCGGCAAGGTCACCGCCATGCCGCGTCTGCTGCGCATCATCACCGGCGACGCCAAGGCCTTCGTCAACGGGCCCGGCAACGCCAACGCTTCCTGGAGCTGCACCGGTTACGAGGACCGGCAGCTGAAGGACAAGTACCCGCTGTGCCCGGCGGGCAGTGACGTGGTGCGCAGCTTCAAGTTCCAGAGCTGCTGGGACGGCCGCAACATCGACAGCGCCAACCACCGCACCCACGTGGCCTTCACCGCACCCGACGGCTCCTGCCCGGCCGGTTTCCGCCCCATCCCGCAGCTGGAGGAGCGGATCGTCTACGACGTCAAGGCGCCGAGCCTCGCGGACGGCGGCCGTACGGTGCCGCTCTTCGCCGTCGACTCCTTCCCCGAGCAGCTGCACAAACCCGTCACCGACCACGGCGACTTCATCAACGTCTTCGACGAGGACCTGATGCGCCAGATGGTCGACTGCATCAACTCCGGCCGCACCTGCGGCCCCGGCGGGGACGGCTCCGGTGCGACGGCGTCGCCCACGCCGGGTTCCGGCTCCGGTACGACGGCCGCCCCGGGCGACGGCGCGACGCAGCAGCCCGGCGACACGGCCACCTCGGCGCCGGCCCCCTCCGCTTCCCGGCCCGGCGGGGAACCGAGGACCGACGCGACGACCACTGCGGACCGTACGGCCACTCCGGAGCACACGGCCACGGCGGACCGCACGACCGCGCCCGCCCGCACGGCCTCTCCCGGCCACGCCGCCGATCAGGGCCGCGCCGCGAGCCACAGGGCCACGGAGCCGGCACGGCCCAGGCCCACCTCCGCACCCGCACGGCCCACCTCCGCACCCACCCGGCCCGCGTCCGGATCCACCCAGTCCGCACCCGCACCCGCGTCCTCGTCCGTGACTTCGTCCTCGTCCCCGTCCGCGCGGGCCACTGCCCCCGGACACCTCCCGCCCCCGTCCGCACAGCCCCAGCCGCAGGGCACGCAGGGCGCCCTCGCGGAGACCGGCACGCACCTGTGGCCCGCGGCTCTCGGCATCCTGCTCGCCCTGTCGGGCCTGATCATGCTGCTGCGGGCCCGGCGCCTGCGCTACTGACGACCACAGCTCACGCCGAACGACTGTCTCGGGCGGCCCACTTCCCACAGTGGGCCGCCCCGCGCCGTCCACAGGGCGTTCGGGCCGAACCTCTCGGCATGGTCACCGTCAACACGGCCGGCCGTAGCTGACCGGGCCGGTCCACGGCCGCGGACCGGGGGCTGCCCGGCGGGTCGCCTCAGCCCAGCACGAGGGTGCGTTTGGCCAGTTCGTACGCGGGCCGCATGGCGTCGTGCTCCTCGGTGTCCATGCCTCCCAGGTGCAGGACGACCGGGCCGTGGGGCGTACCGACCGCTAGCGCCGTCTCCTTCTTGGTCTCGTCCAGCAGTTCGCTGGTGCAGAGGTACTCCACCTCCACGCCGGCGACACCGCCGCCGGTTCTGACGGAGTGGTACTTCTCCTTGCTGACGTTCTCCTCGGCGGCGACGAACTGCCGCAGTACGCTGCCCGGGTCGGCCTTTCCCGGCTTGCCGGTCCACACCCGCAGGAAGCCGATGAGGCCCGCCGGCTTGGCGTCGATCTCGCAGGCCGCGGTGACCGGCCCCTGACGCAGCAAGGCGTCGGCGAGCGCCCCCCTCAGGTCGTCGTCCGAACCCTGTGAAACCTTCGGTGTCTTGGCCGGTTCCGCCTCCGCGGCGATCGACTTCGCCTTCCAGTGCCTGGCGACGTCGAAACGGACGGGCAGTTCGCACTCCGAACCGGCCGCGCCGACCGAACCCCCGCTCGCCGCTGCCCCCTCGGCCCCCTTGCCCGGTGCGCTCGGAGACGCGCCAAAGGCGCCCTTGCCGTCGCCGTCCGCAGCCCCCGCGCACCCGCCGAGCAGGACCGCGAGCGTCACCGCCACGACCGCTCTTGCCCCGACGGATCCCACCCTGATCTGCACGTCCCGCTCGCCTCCTGCTTCAGGGGCGAAACTGTAACCGAGGGCACCGACAGCGCCGAACGCTGTGCCGCGCGGGACCGTCACGGCCGGCTGACCCGGTCAGCCGGCCCCGCAGGGGCCACGAGCGCCCTGCCGTAGACCGTGGAGCCGAGCCGGACCGTCATGCCGAGGCTCTGGTACAGCGAGAGCGCGCCCGTGCCCGAGTGCGTCCACAGTGTGCAGGCGGGTCTGCCGAGGCGGTGGAAGGTGCGGAACGACTCGCGCAGCAGGACGCGCGCGATGCCCCGGTCGCGGTGGTCGCGCCGGACGGCGACCCGGTCGACGTACCCCTCGTCGTGGCCCGGGACGTCCAGCGCCAGTACGGCCCCGACCACCTGGTCGCCGGCGAAGGCCAGCGGCGACGCGGCCGGCAGGAACGTGGTGCGTTCGACGGTGCACCGCGCCCACTCCGGGTAGCTCTTGCGCCGCGGCTGCCACTCGTCGAACGCGTCCTCGGTGAGCTGGTACACGGCCCGCTCGTCGCCGTGCCGGAACGGGCGCACGGTGATGCCCCCCGGCGGGTCGGGCACCTCGGGTTCGCCCGGCAGCGCGATCTCCAGCAGCCACTCGGTGACCAGCCGGGAGTATCCGCGGGCCCGCAGCAAGGCGCTCGCGGCGCCATCGGCGTCGGGGACCGTCTGCGCGAGCCGGTCGCTGCCCGTGTGCCGCGCCCGCGTCTCGGCCCAGCCGAGCAGCGCACCGCCGAGGCCCCGCCCCTGGTGACCGGGGTGCACGTGCACCCGGGCCCTGCGCCCCTTCACCCAGCCGTAGCCGGCCGGCCCGCCGGCGGCGTCGTGCACCAGCAGGGTGTCGTACTGGGGCCGCAGACCCGGCAGGGCGAGCTCGGCGGCGATCCGGTCGGCGCCGGTCGTGGTGCGGCCGTGCAGCGCGCCCTCGTACGCGGCGACCAGGCCGTGGATCGTGTCCGCATCGGCACGGGTCGCCGCCCGGCACCCGTACCCGGCCGGCAGCCTCTCGGGGCGAAGAGCGGACTCGAGTCCACGCGCGCTGGTCACGGCAGCCCCTCCCGTCGTTCCGTGCACAGCGGTCTACCCCGCCGCGGCGCCCGCCACGCCCGCCGTTTGCGGAGCGCCGCGCGGGCACGGCAGGGTGCGGGGTGTGCCTACCTTGCTGATCGTCCATCACACCCCGTCGCCCAACTGCCAGGCGCTGTTCGAGGCCGTGGTCTCCGGCGCCACGACACCGGAGATCGAGGGCGTGCGCGTCGTCCGCCGGGCGGCCCTGTCCGCGACGGCCTCCGACGTCCTGGAAGCCGACGGCTACCTGCTCGGCACACCGGCGAACCTCGGCTACATGTCCGGCGCGCTCAAGCACTTCTTCGACCAGATCTACTACCCCTGCCTGGACGAGACCCGTGGCCGGCCGTTCGGCTACTACGTCCACGGCGGCAACGACGTCACCGGCGCCGTCCGCGCCATCGAGACCGTCACCACCGGCCTGGGCTGGCGCCGCGCCACCGACGCGGTGACTGTCACCGGCGAACCCGGCAAGGCCGACACGGAGGCGTGCTGGGAGCTCGGTGCCACGGTCGCGGCCGGGCTGATGCCCGGCGCCTGAGCGCCGGACGAGCGCGGCGGCCCGACCGGCAGCAATCACCCGGCCTGCGGTGACTTCGGCCGCCCCCCCGCTCCCCCGGCCGTCACCGAAGCGCAGTCGCGCACCATGCTCATGCCCACCCGCTAGGAGGCGGGGGAGGCCGCGTTGCGTCGGGTCCCCGCGAGGTGGGTGTCGATGTACCGGGTGAGGACCAAGGCGTCTGCGGGCTCGTCGGCCTGGAAGGTGACGCGGCGCAGCAGTTGGACCCCGTCGAGTGCGACGCCTTCGCGGGCGAGGACGAAGACCAGGGCGAGGAAAGCGCACCGGGCGTTGCCGTCGTGGAAGGGATGGAAGAAGCAGACGTCGAGATAGGCGCGCGCGGCGCGGGCGGTGAGGGGGAGGGGGCGCCTGGGGTCCCGGGTGCTCTCGGCCAGGCAGGCATCGAGTCGGGCCCGGGTGTCCGGGCCGATGCCGTACCGTTCCCGGCCTTGCTTGGCGAAGGCCGGCAGGTCGCGGAACGGCGGCGGCTGCGGTGTACCGAGAACGTGCTGCTGCCAGCCGCGCAGCAACTCGAAGTCGAGGGAGGCGCCGCGTGCCGCGTCGGCCCGCAGCAGCTCCAGGGCGGCGAGCAGACCCTGCGCGCGGGCGGGGTCCAGGGCACCGTCGAAGGCGCGGACGTCCTCCGCCGCGCCGTCGCGCGACGGGGTCACCGGTCCGTCCCCGCCGCCGTCGGGAGCCTCCTGCCACGGCACGGTCCGGCGTACGGCGAGCCAACGCTGGAGGTGGTCCGGCGCCGGTCCGGTGACGGGACGTACGCCGTCGTCCGGCCGCAGCGACAGCGCGAGCCGCTCCGCGACGTCCTCCACCAGCACCGGATCGGGGCCGATCCAGCTCTCGAACCGTCCGCCGATGGCCTCGTCGACCAACTCCCTCGCCAGGTCGGGTGCGACGCCCCAGTGGCTGAGGAACCAGCTGAGCACCTGACGACAGTGTCCGTGCCAGCCGCTGCCGCAACCGGTGCGGTCGGTCACCTGCAGGATCAGGTTCCGGGCGGCGCGGTCCCACAGGATCCGCTGGTCCTCGACGTCGGTCAGGTCCAACGGGTAGGCCTCGAACCACCGGGCAAGACTCTCCAGCCACTCGCGCCACTCGCACAACGCCGCGACGACACGTGCGAGCGTCTCCGCCGGGGTGGTGATCGAGTCGCGCGGGCAGCACCAGTTCCCGACCGGTCCCCCGTCGAAGTCCCCTTCGTCGTGCGCCCAGCGCCAGCCCACGGTCCAGCGGCCGTAGTGCTCCACGAGGGCGTGCGACATGGCGTCGGCCCAGGGCCGGCCCTCCTCCCAGCTCCAGGCGCTCATCGCCGGGTCGACGACGGTGACGTCGGGGCGGCCAGGCACCCTCCGGGCGGGACCGAGCGACCGCACCACCTGCGGCGCCGCCGCGCTGTCGAAGGGATGACGGGCAGGGTCCACATCGGCCCAGGCGAGAAAACGGGGGGCCAGCTCGACAATCACCGCGCAAGCCTGCCATGTCCACCTGACTGCCGTTCAAGTGAATTTCCGCAGGACCGGAGGGTGGCCTGCAGCGTGACCGACTTCCGTCCCGGGTCTGCCTGCCGCAGCCACGCGATCTCGAGGACCACGGCCGGGGCGGTTCGGACCACGCCGTCCCCGCGGAGGCTGGAGCGCCCGACGTCGCCTGGTGGCAAGAATGGCGCTGCTGTGGCGAGGCAGTATCGTGGAAGGGCTTTTCGGCGCCCGGCCCCGTCGGCCGTGTGCGGGTGCCGGCGCTCCGCAGCCGCCGACCCGTGGCCGTCTCGGGGCCCGTCGACGAGCGCAGCCCTTCGACCACCCCATGGCAGAGCGTCCACCGACGCCGCGCAGGGGCAGGAGGTCTCCACCGTGGACATGAAGCTGGAAGTCGCCGTGATCCCGGTCGCCGACGTCGACCGGTCCAGGAATTTCTACGGGGCGCTGGGCTGGCGGCTGGATGCCGACTTCGTCGCCGATGACGGCCTTCGCGTGGTGCAACTGACCCCGCCGGGCTCCGCCTGCTCGGTGATCTTCGGGAGCGGGGTCAGCTCGGCCGCGCCGGGATCCGTGGAGGGCCTGCATCTCGTGGTCCCGGACATCGAGGCGGCACGCGCGGAGCTGGTCCGGAACGGGGTCGAGGTGAGTGAGGTGTTCCACGACGCCGGAGGGGTGTTCCACCACTCGGGAACCCGGGACCGGGTGCCCGGTCCGGATCCCGAGCGGCGCAGCTACACGTCGTTCGCGTCGTTCACGGACCCGGACGGCAACAGCTGGACCCTGCAGGAAGTCACGGAACGCCTGCCGGGGCGGTGACGCCGTCCCCTCTCGTGTCAGTCGTCCGGGCAGATGACGAAGAGGGGGAAGGCGTGTCGTCCGGGCCGGTCGCCGATCTCCTCGAGCGCGGCGCGGATCTCGTGCAGGTGGCCCGTGGTCATCTGCAGCGCAGGCTCGTCGGGCTGGTAGGTGGTGCGGACCGGGTAGTCCACGCCCGGTTCATCGGTCATCTCGATGTGACAGCCCAGAACGTGCGTGACCGGTCGGCGAGCGCAGAAGTCGATCAGGCGGTCGATGGTCCGGGCGAAGGCGGGCCGGTCCTGGATGTACAGCCGGCCGGGGTACACCGTGTCGCCGGTGAGCAGGAACCCGGTCCACGGGTCGTAGAACGTGACCGCCGCCTCGTGGTGCCCGGGGGTGGCCAGGCACTCGAGCACCCGGCCTCCCAGGTCGACCCGTGCCACGGTCGTGGGGTCCTCGTCGAATCCCAAATGGCCCCAGGCAGTGGTGAGATCCGCGCCGACCACCGTGGTGTCGGGGCGGTCGGCGAACTGACCGTCGCCCGCGATGTGGTCGTGGTGGGGATGGGTGTGCAGCACCAGCAGCCGGTACCCCTTCCGGGGATGGCGGGCCAGCCAGCCGTCGACGAGCTCGTCGACCACACGGCGCAAGGGGAAGAACTCGGCGGACGCGGTGGCACCGGTGTCGATCAGAACCGCCTGGGAGTTTCCGAACAGCAGAAACAGGAACGGCGCCTCGTAGTCGATCGCCATGTTCTGGCGCAGGATGACCGTGTGCTCGTCGTACGGGTGGACCTGGATGTCCGGGTCCGTGTTGTGCTTGGCCGACGGTGAGCCGTGGATCCAGCGGACGTCCAGCTCGCGACGTCGGGGAGCCCCGTCGGTGAAGTCGACGAAGGATGTGCCTGCGCCCATGACGCCTCCTCGAGTGCGTCGTCTTGACAGGCCGGGTACGGCGCACGTCTCGTCCGGGGCAGGCACCTGTGAGCCTCCACGGCGACGCTACCACGACGCCGATCGGCGGCTTGGGCGAGAAAAGGGCAGGACACGGGCCCAGCCTCCGCTCCCGGTGTCCGGTACGGCCGGCCGCGCCGTCAGGGTTTGCGGGCCACTCCGACGTACACCGGTTGCTCCCGCGGGACGCGCATCGCTGCCTCGGGGTGCCAGCGCGTGACCGGTACGACGCCCGGCTCGCACAGCTCCATGCCGGCGAAGAACCGGGTCACCTCGGCGTGCGAGCGGGCCCGGACCTGGGTGCCGCCGGAGCGGTAGACGGCCGCGATCCGCTCCCACACATCCGGGTCGAACTCGGCGCTGACGTGGGAGACCGTCAGAAAGCTCCCGGACGGCAGCGGTTCCAGCAGGGTCCGCACGATGCCGTAGGGGTCGTGCTCGTCGGTCACGAACGGCAGCAGCGCGATCAGCGACAGGCCGACCGGCCGCCCGAGGTCCAGATGCTCGTGGGCGTACTCCACGATCCGCTCCGGCTCGCGGACATCGGCGTGCAGATAGGTGGTACGGCCCTCGCGCGTGCCCTGGAGCAGCGCTTCGGCGTGCCGCAGCACGATCGGGTCGTTGTCGGCGTACACCACCCGCGCGCCCGGGGTGACCGCCTGCACGACCTGGTGCAGATTGGGCTCGGTGGGTATGCCCGTGCCCACGTCCAGGAACTGGCCGACGCCCTGGCGGGCGACGAAGCGGGCGGCCCGGTGCATGAACTCGCGGTTGGCCCAGGCGGTGTCCTTGACGCCGGGGAAGAGCTCGAGCACCGTGCGCGCGGCCTCGGCGTCGACGGCGTAGTGGTCCTTGCCGTCCAGGAACCAGTCGTACATCCGTGCGGAGTGCGGCTTGCCGGTGTCGATCCGCTCCGGGCTGAATCCGGTGTCTGTCACGTCGGCTCTCCGTGAAGGTGGGGGGTGAAGGTGATGCGCGGGTGGTCGTCAGCGGCAGCGGGAGGCCGCCGCGCTGTCGTGGCGGTGCCAGACCGACTCCACCACCCGGCCGTCGGGCAGGGTGTGGTGCGGTGGCCCCTCGTCCGGTACGAAGCCGGCCCGGGCCAGGGCCCGCCGGCTCGCGCTGTTCCCGGGTTCGGCGCCCGCACGGATTGTGGTCAGCCCGGTATGGGTGTGCGCGAGTGCGGCGCCCGCCCGGAACAGCTCCGCACCCAGACCCTGGCCGCGGCAGGCCGGTGCCAGCCAGCCGCCCATCTCGCCCGTGCGGTGCTCCAGTTCGAGGGCGCCGGCGTAGCCGAGGTCGGATCTGCGCACACAGACCAGGAGCAGGGGGTCGTCCGGGCCGGGCACATACGGCCGCGCCAGCTTCCGGGGCACCCGGCGGCCGTCGTCACCGGCCGGCCGCCAGGCCAGCAGGGCCCTGCGGGTGCCGGGATCGGGCAGGACCTGGTCCGCCTGGGTGCCGAGCCAGCGCTGTGCCTCCGCGTCGGCGCAGGCGGCGAGTGCCGCCGCCACGTCCAGCCGGGTCCGGGGCGTGAACAGCAACAGCCGCTCGGTGGCCAGGACATGCCGGCCGGTCCCGGGCCCGCACCGCCCGGGCACGGGCAGCCCTGACGCGGCGGCCCGCCTCCGGCGGATCACCGACCAGCCCATGCACACCCCCGGCGCTACGACCCACGCGGCGACCGGAACCCGTACGGACCCCGGGCCCCCGCGGGGTGCGGACCACCCGCACCGGCGGCGAATGTACCGGGGTTCGCGGGCGGGTGGGGCGAGCCGGACGGCGGGGTCCGCGCGGGACGCCGCGGTGTTCGGCCGGGAATCGTCGCGGGGCCGGGGCGTTCCGGTGGCGGTGCAGGTGCGGGGACGGCTCACACCGGCCCCGCCCCCAGCCCGCTCAGGGTGTTGCCCTGGCCTGTGCCGCGTGGGGGTCAGCCGGTGTGTTCCTGGGAGCCGGGCTTGGGGCGGGTGCGGGTCCAGGACGGGTCGGTGGAGGGGACGGGGACAGAGACCGGACAGTGCATGGCGATCCTTGGGACTGGTGGGGGACGGTCCGCGGCTGGCGTGTCCGTTCGGCGGAACGTGGGGGTCAGTCGGGGCCGGAGGGCAGCTCCGCCCACACGACCCGGGCGGGGCGGCCGGGCACGGGCATCACGCCCCAGTCGCGGCTCAGCGCGTCGACCAGGAACAGCCCGCGCCCGTGCTGGTCCTCGGGCCCGGGGCGGCGGGCCGCAGGCAGCGCGGGACCGCCTTCCTGGTCCTCGACCTCGATCCGTATCCGGCCCGCCGTACCATGCAGCCGGCAGGCGATCCGTTCACCCGTCGTGTGGACGAGGGCGTTCGTGACGAGCTCCGAGGCCACCAGGACCGCGTCGTCCCGGGTCCCGTCCGGCACTCCCCAGGCGGTCAGCAGGTCCCACGTGACACGGCGGGCCGTGCCGACGGCCGCGGGCCGGGCCGGCAGATCGAACGCGGCGGCGGAGTGGGACGGCGGGGCCCCGGAGGCGAGCCGGTCGGAGCCGAGCGGCCCAGGGAGTCGACCGAGGCGCTCGCCTCCGGGTGGTCTCAGGACACCGGCCGGGACCGGCGGCCGGTGCGGACGCGGCACCGCGTCCCCTGCGGGGTGCGGGCGGTCCCCGGCGTACTCCGGTGCCCGGTCGGGGGCGTCCGCGGTGTCCGCCTGCCGGCGTGCTGCTTCCGTGATGGCCGCCTGGCGGTCCCGTCGTGTCGTGCCGTCCGCGATCCGGGAGGACTGGTCCACGCCGTCGCGTGTCCGGCGTGGCCCGTCCACACCGTTCGAAGTCCGCTGCGGCCGGTTCGGGGTGTCCGGGGCCGGGTGCGGACACCCCGCGCCGTCCGTGGTCCGCTGTGATCGGTCCGCGTGGGCAGTGGGCCCGTGCGGGCGCTGCACGGAGTCAGGGGTCCGGTCCGGAACATCCGTGGGCCCCTGCGAGCGGGGGTCCACGGGCAGGCGCGACGGGCCGGAGGTCGGAGGCGGCCGGCCGGGGCTCCAGTGCTCGGGGGGATGGTGGAGCGGCTGGGGGAGGGAGGGCGGAGCCATCGCCGTGTGCCTTTCGTCCAACCTCGTGTGGGGGGTGTCGGTGCCGGGCGGGCCGCTTGCGCAGCAGACGACACACTGCCTCCCAGGAGGCCGTACTGCGGCCCGGTCTCCCCCAACCCGGCCGCGCCGCCTGCTCCTTGGGTCGGCCGGAGCAGTGAGTCCACTGTGGCACCCGCCAACAACGCTCCGCAACCAGCAAGTTGAAATTTGCAAGTGGCGAAGTGCATGCTGCTCCGGCCAGAACGTGATCGAATGGGGCCGGGACGGCGATCGTGTCCCCGTGACCCGGTGAGGGGGTGTGGCGCGTGACCGCGGAGACCGACTGGGGCGGCGCCCCCTCCGTCCTGCGCATGATCCTCGGCCGGCAACTGGAGGAGCTGCGGACCCGGGCCGGCCTCAGCTACGCGGACGCGGGGGCCGCCATCGGGGTCAGCCACTCCACGATCCGCCGCATGGAGGCCGCCAAGGTGGCCCGGCTGCGGCTCGCGGACGCCGAGAAGCTGCTCCAGGTCTACGGCGTCACGGACCGGGACGAGATCGACACGTTCCTGCAGTCCGTGCGCGAGGCCAACAAGCGCGGCTGGTGGCACACCTACCGCGATGTGATGCCCGACTGGTTCGCCGCCTATCTCAGCCTGGAACAGGCCGCGTTGCAGATCCGCGCCTACGAGAACCAGTTCGTGCACGGGCTGTTGCAGACCGAGGACTACGCGCGCGCCCTGATCGGCGCGGAGAACCCGCACGGCTGCGCGCAGGCCACCGAACGCCGGGTCGCACTGCGGCTGCGCCGCCAGGAACTGCTGGCCCGCGAGGCGCCGCCACGGGTGTGGGTGGTGATGGACGAGACGGTGCTGCGCTGGCCGGTCGGCGGGCCGGAGGTGATGCGGGCGCAGATCGACCACCTCGTCGAGGTCAACCGGCTGCCCCATGTGACCCTGCAGCTCATGCCGTTCGCCAACGGCCCGCACCCGGCGATGCGGGCGGGCGCCTACCACCTCTTCCGGTTCCGCGCCCGCGAACTGCCCGACATCGTCTACCTCAGCGGCCTGGTCGGGGCCGTCTACCTCGACAAGGCCGACGACGTCGTGGTGTACCGGGAGGCACTGGACCGACTGGGCGCCCAGGCCGCGCCCGCCAGGAGGACCGAGGACCTGCTCGGCGCGATTCGCAAGGAGCTGTGACCCGCCTCTTCGTACGCAAGCCCCCCACCCCGAGCCGAATGGGAGACACGGCGTTGCCCGACAACGGATGGCCGGCTGACCGGATCGACACGGAGAACGCCCACTCCGCCCGCATCTACGACTACATCCTCGGCGGCAAGGACTACTACCCCGCCGACCAGGAGGCCGGTGACGCCATGTCCCGGGAGTGGCCGGCGCTCCCGGTCCACATGCGCGCCAACCGCGACTGGATGAACCGCGCGGTGCGCTGGCTCGCCGAGGAGGCGGGCATGCGCCAGTTCCTGGACATCGGGACCGGCATCCCGACCTCGCCCAACCTGCACGAGATCGCCCAGGCCGTGGCCCCCGAGTCCCGGGTCGTCTACGTCGACAACGACCCGATCGTCCTCACCCTCTCCCAGGGCCTGCTGGCCAGCGCCCCCGAGGGCCGTACCTCGTACATCGAGGCCGACTTCCGCGACCCGGCGGCCATCCTGGACGCCGCGGAGCTGCGCGGGACGCTGGACCTGGACCGGCCGGTCGCGCTCACGGTCATCGCCATCGTCCACTTCATGCTGGACGAGGACGACGCGGTCGGTGTCGTACGGCGGCTGCTGGAGCCGTTGCCCTCCGGCAGCTTTCTGGCGATGACCATCGGCACCGCCGATTTCGCGCCCGAGGAGGTGGGCCGGGTCGCCCGCGAGTACGCCGCCCGCAACATGCCGATGCGGCTGCGCACCCGCGACGAGGCCCACGCGTTCTTCGAGGGCCTGGAGCTGGTCGAGCCGGGCATCGTCCAAGTGCACAGGTGGCACCCCGACGGCACCGGTGAGAAGAACATCCGCGACGAGGACATCGCGATGTACGGCGCGGTCGCCCGTAAACCCTGACGGCCCCGCGCCCCCGCAGACCAGGGGCCGGGGTCCGACCCACCTCCCGGACCCCGGCCCCGCCCCTCTCCGACGGCGGGACGGGCGGCCCCCTTGCCGCTAGCGTGGGCCCGTGTACGCCACCCGAGTCTCCCGGCGCGTGCAGGCGCCTCCGCACACCGTCTACCGGGCCCTGACCGACCCCGAGGCGATCGCGGCCTGGCGCGTTCCGGCCGGCATGACCGCCCGTGTCCACACCTTCGACGCCCGCGAAGGCGGCGCCTTCCGGGTGTCGCTCAGCTACGACGACGCGTCCGCGGCCGGCAAGTCCGGCGGGCACACGGACACGTACCACGGCCATTTCGCCAGGCTCGTGCCCGACGCGCTGGTGGTGGAGGTGTTCCAATTCGAAACCGGCGACGACGCCCTGCGCGGTCGCATGACCCTGACGACCACGCTCGCCGCGGCCGACGGCGGCACGGACGTCGAGATCCTGCACGAGGGCATCCCCGACCACATCCCCCGCGCGGACAACGAACGAGGCACCCGGATGGCCCTCGACAACCTCGCCCGGCTCGTCGAGGGACCGCGCACCGGCCGGTCACCCCAGGCGGAATGACCGAAAGGGCGCGGAGACCTGACCGGAATTCGGCCCAACCATTTGGCAGCCTCATGTTCCGGCAACGGAGTGGGAAAAAGCCGAGAGGAAAGCGGAACCGGCGCGAAGGAAATAAGGTCTTAACGTCCGTCGACGGCCGGGATCAGCCCGGTCGTACTGAAACCGGGGGAATGAGACGTATGTCCGTTCGTAGCCGCACGACCCTGCTCGCTTCCACGGCCCTCGCCGGCGGCCTCGTGCTGGCCGCGGTGACGCCCGCCCTCGCGGGCTCCACCGCGAGCCACACCACTCGTGCCGCCGCCGTGTCTTCCGCCCAGGGCGACCCGCGCAACGTCACCCAGCACGTGGCCGACTTCTACGGCGCCTACATCGACGCCGTCTGGTCCACCGACGACAAGTCCGCGGGCGACGCCGCCAAGGCGCTGCGGGCCTTCTACCTCTCTGCCGCCGCCCAGAAGAAGGTCGGCGCCTTCGAGAAGAAGGAGCACGCGGACGGCGTTCTCTTCGCGCAGAACGTGCCGGTGAAGTGGAAGGTCGCCTACACCGGTTCCGGCGCCGGCCACGCCACCAGCCGGGTCACCCTCTTCTGGGGCGAGGGACCGCACGCCGAGGTGAGCCGGATCGACGTCCAGTCCGACCTGAAGACGCTGAAGATCACCGACCTCAAGTCGGTCCGCTGACCGGGGGCGTGCGGTCCCGCCCCACCCCACTCGGGGCGGGGCTCACGCCTGCCGTGACGGGCGGCCGTGCCCGGGGCGATGCTGCTCAGCCGTGCCGGACACGGTCCGTGCCGGCGAGCCGGCCGTGGTGGTGGTGCCGGTCGACGGGCGTGCGGTGCAGCGCGATGAGCGCGGCGTCGTCGTCCAGCCGGCCCCCGGCATGGATGAGCAGATCGCGCCGCACATGGTGCATCAGCGCCTCGGGCGTGTCGTCCGTCCAGCGCGCGGCCCGCTCGGTGAGCGGGTAGAACCGGCCGCCGGTGTCCCTGGCCTCCACCACCCCGTCGGTGTAGAGGAGCAGGGTGTCGCCGGGCTCGAAGGAGAACACGTCCAGCGTGTGCTCGGCGGGCGCGTGCACCCCGAGCGGTGGTGAGGGGTGCAGGCTCGGGACGGAGACGGCGTGGCCGGGGCTCAGCAGCAGCGGCGGCGGATGACCGCAACTGGTCATCCGGGTGATCGGGTCCCGGTCCGGGATCTCCACCAGCAGCGCGGTGGCGAACCGTTCGCCCGCCTCCTCGGGCGGCTCCAGGTCCGCGGCGTGCCGGGCGATGCTCTGCTCCAGGACGGCCGCCAGCTCGGCGAGCGGGATGTGCCGGTGCGCGCTCTCCCGGAAGGCCCCGAGCAGCACGGCGGCCTCGCCGATGGCGGCCAGGCCCTTCCCGCGGACATCACCGATCAGGACGCGTACCCCGCCGTCGCACGGGGTCGCCGCGTACAGATCCCCGCCGATCTGGGCCTCGTCCTCGGCGGCCATGTACAGCGAGGCGATCCGCAGCGGGCCGATCTGCTCGGGCAGCGGCCACATCAGGACGTGCTGGGCGGCCTCGGCGACCGTGCGGACCTGGGCGAGCTGTGCCTGCCGGCGCTCCCGCAGGGCGCTGTAGAGCACCACCAGCACCGACAGCACGGCGAGGGTGATGATCTGCACGATGTGGTTCGTGGTGCCGATCCCGCCGTGGGCGACCCCGATGAGGATCTGGGCGGCCAGGGCGAGCGCTCCGATGGCCGCCGTGGCCCGGGGACCGGCGATGGACGGCGTCAGCGCGGGCGCGATCACCAGGGCCGGACCGAGGTGCACATTGGTGGGGGTCTGCAGGTCCACCACCGTGATCACCACGATCAGCAGGATGGGAAGCAGCAGCAGAGCGTGCGTCGACTGCCAGGGCTGCCGCGGACCCCCCTTGAGCCAGGGCCTCATTCCTACAGCGTGCTCCCGGGCCGGTCACACCGCACGTCCGTGCCGCCGCGGACCTGCGACGGGGCATCCGGTGCGGGCGGGGCACAGCCCTCGGAGCGGCGTCGCCCCGTCCCCGGTGAGGCCCCGCCGCCCCTCGCCCGGGCACCGTCCGCGCAGGGCCGAGCCGCAGCGAACCGCCGGGCCGTGCGCGGTGTCGGTGCGATCGCGCCGGGTACCCGTAGGGCCCCCGGGTCCGGACCGGCCGACCTGGGGATCCGGGCCCTGAACGGAGGTGCCATGACGCACAACGGGGAGGATCCCGCGTCCCTGCGGCGACCGGAGGTCACCGAGCTGCGCCTCGCCATGGGCGGCCCCGACCAGCCCGCGGCGCTCGCACCGGCACAGCGCGACCTGCCGCAGGACCGCAGCCAGGCGATCCTGGAGGCCGCCAAGGAGATCGGCGCCCTGCTCAAACGCGCCGGCCACCCCTTCGCACTCGCCGGGAGTGTGGCCGTGTACGCCCACGGCGGCAGCCGCTACCTCCAGCACGACGCCGACTTCTGCGTGCTGCCCGACGACGCCGAAGCGGTGGCCGCCACGCTGCGCGAGGCCGGCCTGCCCGTCCACACCCCGCCCGAGGACTGGCTGCTCAAGACGACCTGCCGCGGGCAGAACGTCGACATCATCTTCTCCCTCGCGCACCAGCCCGTGAGCAAGGACATGCTGGCCCGCGCCCATGTCCTGCCGGTCGACTCGGTGCTGATGCCGGTCCTCTGCCCGACCGACCTGATCCGCAGCCTGATCAGTGCCTTCTCGGAGCACTACTGCGACTTCGGGGCCGTCCTGCCGGTGGCCCGTGCCGTCCGCGAGAAGGTCGACTGGGACGAGGTCCGGGCGGCCTGCGGCGACCAGCCCATGCCGGCCGCGTTCCTCTTCCTCCTCGAACGGCTGAACGTGATCGACCCCCAGGAGGGGCAGTCATGACCGACACGAGCCCGTCGCCCACCCAGGCGGCCGGCAACCTGGACTACCGCGTCGCCCACCTCTCCGAGCACCTGGCCACCGGTGAGCTCGGCGAACTCGGCGTACGGCTGGAGCTGCGCGGCGACGCCGTCCTGCTGACCGGCACCGTGCCGTCCACCCAGTGCCGGGACGAGATCCTGCGCAGGGCCCGCGAGGAACTGACGGGGCATCCCGTCCACTGCGACATCCTCGTCGCCGGGACCTCCTCGCCCGAACACGGAGAGGACCTCACATGATCCGCGTCGCCGCCGTCGGGGACATCCACATGGGCCCCGAGAGCCAGGGCACGCTGCGCCCCTCCTTCGAGACGCTGCCCCGGTGCGCCGACGTCCTGCTGCTCGCCGGAGACCTCACCCGGCACGGCACGCCGGAGGAGGCCGCGGTCGTCGCACGGGAGATCAAGGACCTCGGGGTGCCGGTCGTCGCCGTCCTGGGCAACCACGACCACCACGACGAGCGGCCCGAGGAGGTCGCGGCGATCCTCCGGGACGCCGGCGCCCACGTCCTGGAGGGACAGGCCGCCGTCGTCAGCGCGGGCGACACACGGATCGGGGTCGCCGGGACCAAGGGGTTCGGCGGCGGATTCGTCGGACGGTGCGCCGGCGAGTTCGGCGAGCCGCTCATGAAGGAGTTCGTGCGCTACAGCCGCCGCTGTGCCGACGGCCTGCACAGCGCCCTGAAGGACCTCGCCGACTGGAACTGCGACGTCCGGATCGCCCTGACGCACTTCTCACCCGTGCCGGACACGCTGGCCGGGGAGCCGCCGGAGATCTATCCGTTCCTCGGCAGCTATCTGCTCGCGGAGGCCATCGACACCGCCGGTGCCGACCTCGCCGTGCACGGCCACGCCCACGCCGGCAGCGAGCACGGCATGACCAGCGGCGGTGTCCGCGTGCGAAACGTGGCCCAGCCGGTCATCGGGCAGGCCTTCCACGTGTACCGCCTGCCGGCGGCACGCGACGCGCAGACACAGACACAGGCGCAGAGGGAGGCGCAGACGCAGGCGTGAGGACGGTCCCGTTGATCACGCGCGGTGTTGGGGCCGGTCCGGTTGATCAGGCGCCGGTGTGGGGCCGGTCCGGCCCGACCGGTGCAGGTGTGACGACGGGGCGGCCGCTCAGGCGGCCGTACCCAGCGCCTCCCGGCCGGTCACGTCGCCGTCCCTCGCGGTCAGGGTCACCGGCAGCACGCCGCCGCGCCGCCGCACGAGCAGGCCCGCGCCGATCGACCCGGCGATCAGCAGACCACCGGCGACCAGGGCGCCGCGCGCACCGGCCCACTCCATGAGCAGGCCCAGCAGCGGCGGCCCGCCGAGGCCCCACACGGTGCCGATGCTGCTCCACACGCCGAGCACCCGGCCGCGCACATGGGCCGGCGGATCGGTCTGCAGCACGGCCGTACCCGCGGTGTCGGAGACGGACTCCACCACGGCCATCGGCAGCACCAGCACCATCAGCACGGCCAGCGACGGCGAGAGCCCTGCGACGACCTGGAGGAGGGCACCCACCGCCGCGAGCAGTCCCACGGTCCGCACCGAGGGGTTGCGCAGCCGGGCGCCGAGGACGGCGCCCAGGATGCCGCCGATCGCGAGCACCGTGGAGACGGTGCCGAACGAGCCGGCGCCGCCCGCGAGCGGCCCGGTGACGAGGACGGCCAGGGTGAGGCCGTAGTTTCGGCCGAAGACCGAGCTGATCCCGGTGATCCCGGCGAGAGCCATGAGCCGGGGCCGGCGCAGGAAGTACCGCAGGCCCTCCCGCACGCTCATCTCCGGGGCCGCCGGGGCGGCCGACGCCTCGGGCGCGGGCTCGGCGACGGCTCCGTGGACGGGGCGCAGGAAGGGCACGACCGCGGCCACGAACAGGAACGACAGCCCGTTGGCGGTGTACGCGGCGGCCGTGCCGAGGAAACCGACGGTCACACCGGCGAGCGCGGTGCCGGCCAGCCGGCCCGCGCTGTGCACGAGGGCGCCCACCCCGATCGCCGAGGGCACGTCCTCCCGGGGCACGAGATCGTTGCCGAGCAGCGCGCAGGCCGGCCCGTCGACGGTGGCGATGATGCCGGTCACGGCGGCCAGCGCCAGCAGGACGGGCATGTCGATCCGGTCCAGCGCCACCAGCAGAGCCGTGGTGAACGCGACCAGGCCGAGCAGGGCCTGGCTCACCGCGACCGTCAGCTTCCGCGGCCAGCGGTCCACGGCCGCGCCGCCCAGCAGACTCACGAAGAGTGCCGGCGCCGCCTGTACGGATATCGACAGGCCGGTCGCCGCCGCGGAACCGGTGATGTGCAGCACGAGCAGGTTCTGCACGGTGAGCTGCATCCAGGTGCCGGCGTTCGAGACGAAGTTCGCCGCGGACCACCAGCGCATGCCGCGGTGTCGCAGGGACCGCCACGGCGAACGCGAGGCGGGCGCGGAAGGGGGCACGGACGTGGGCAGGGCAGAGGCAGAGGACACAGTGGGGGTACTCGACAACCAGGAGGGAAGCGGACCGGCGGAACCCGTCGGGCCGGCTGCGCTGCGCGGCCGGGCCACTCCCGGTCAGGGCACCGCCATGGTGGCAGACGGGAGGCCACAGCGGTCGGCGCGGCACTCGAGGGCCGGGCGACGAGAGGACCAACGGCCGCTTGCCGCACGCCACTTGACCAGCGCGTGGGGTTCCTCACAGGCCCCGGGGTCCGCTGGGCGGAATACCCGGCCACGTGGTCCGCGCCACACCCTGCCGCCCGGTGGAAGGGGACCCGTGGGCACGGCAGAAACCGGCACCGGAGCGGTGAGCCGGGTTCCTGCCGATGAGCCTCAGTACACCCGCGTCAGCAGGTCCAGCACCTCCCGCTCCTGAGGCAGCCGCGGCGCGTTCTTCGTCACCGCGTCCGCGACCGCGCCCGCCGCGACCGCCGGCAGCAGATCACGGCCGGCCCCGAGCTCGCGCAGGGGCCGCTTGAGCGGCCGGGGTGGACATCGACATGTCGATCCACAGCGCGCCCTCGGGCAGCGCACCGGCGGCCCCGCCGCGCAGCAGCACGTCCTCGACGGTGCGCGGCTCGGGCAGCATGGCATCGGCATCGGTGAACGGGCCTGCATCATCGGCCTGCCAGTACTGTGCGAGGCCCGCGCGTGCACCGCGTCCGGGCTGATCGACCGCTGGAGCGAGGTGTTCCCGGCATGGGGTGCCGTACCTACGGGGGCCGGCGCGTCCCGGTGCGCGGCGGTGGTCCCGGCGGCGCTCGGGGCCACCGCCCTGGCCGTGCTGTGGACGGTGCTGACCTTCCTCACCCAGGTCATGGGCAGGACGATCACCGGCGAGCGCCTGCCTGCCGACTTCCCCACCCGAGTGGGCGGCCTGCAGGCCCTGTCCGTCTACGTCTGCCACACGCCCCTGCTCCTGTTGGGGCCCGCTGCCGGCCGTCCTCACGGTCGCCTACGCTCGCCGCCGACGACAGCGCCCCGCCGTCGGCGGCCCTGACAGTGGCGGCCCTGACATCGGCGTCCCTAGCGATTGACGGCCCGCATCCCCGCCTCGTCGTACCGCTCGCCCGCAACCTGGGGCAGCTCCGCGTCGATGCGGGCCAGGTCGTCCTTGGTCAGCTCGATGCCGACCGCGCCGGCGTTCTGCTCCAGGTAGGTGCGCCGTTTGGTGCCCGGGATCGGCACCATGTCCTCGCCCTGCGCCAGCACCCAGGCGATGGCCAGCTGGGCCGGCGTGACGTCCTTCTCGGCGGCGATCTCCTTCACCTTCGCCGCCAGCCGCAGGTTCGCCTCCAGGTTGGCGTCCGTGAAGCGCGGGTTGTTGCGGCGGAAGTCGTTCTCGTCCAGCTCGTCGGGCGAGGTGAAGCGGCCCGCGAGGAAGCCACGGCCGAGCGGGGAGTACGGCACGAAGCCGATGCCCAGCTCACGGCAGGCGGGCAGCACCTCGGCCTCCACGTCCCGCGTCCACAGCGAGTACTCGCTCTGCACCGCGGTGACCGGGTGCACGGCGTGCGCCCGCCGGATGGTCTCCGCGCTCGCCTCGCTCAGCCCGATGTGCCGCACCTTGCCCTCGGCGACCAGCTCGCCCAGCGCGCCGACCGTCTCCTCGATCGGCACGTTCGGGTCGACCCGGTGCTGGTAGTACAGGTCGATGTGGTCGGTGCCCAGGCGCTTCAGGGATCCGTGGACGGAGCTGTGCACGTGCTCGGCCGAGCCGTCCTGCCGGCCGACGGTGCTCATGTCGCCCGGCACGGCGTCGTCCATCCGGTAGTTGAACTTCGTTGCGACCACGTACTCGTCACGGTGTCCCCTGATCGCCTCGCCGACCAGCGACTCGTTGGTCAGCGGGCCGTACACCTGGGCGGTGTCGAGGAAGTTGATGCCGAGTTCGAGGGCCCGGCGGATGGTCGCGACGCCCTCCTCCTGGTCGGCGGAGCCGTAGAACGCGGACATCCCCATGCATCCGAGGCCGATGGCCGATACCTGGAGGTCCCGCAGACTGCGCTTCTGCATGTGATGGGCCAGCCTTTCCTGCACACTCGATCGTCGTTCCGTACGGCACGGGGGCCTTCATCCATCTAGCGACGGATCGCGGCACCCGGCATCCCGTGGGGGAGCCGGATGCGGGCCTTCCGCCTGCCCGACGTCTGCGACGCTACGAGTTGGAGCGCTCTCCAAGTCAAGCGGCGCTCCACGCGTGGACCGGGAAACCGGCCGTACCGGTGGCCCGGACAGTTCGTCCCGGGGCGGGGAACGTCGGTTCTCCTGTCCTGCCCCTCGCCCGCCCCCGCGTCCGCCGCCCCCAACCGGTCACCTGAGAGGGCTTCCCGGCTGCCACGGGCTCGGCCCCGTGCCACGGCGCCATGCCTCGAGGTCACGGCCGTTCATGCACACGATCCCGCACTGGCGCGCGTACTCGAGAGCAGGCGCCGTGAAATCACTCGTGGTGACGAGCACTGCGATGTCGGCCTCGTGGATGGTGAAGCAGGTTCCCCCGAAGCGCTGCATGTCCTGGGAGCCGACCTTGTGGGCGTCACTGTATTGCTTGCACTGGACGACCACGCGTCGTCCCTCCGTCGTGGTCGCGACGATGTCCGCTCCCAAGTCCCCGGCGCCTCCGACCACCTGCACGGCCCGGCAGCCGTCCCGGGCGCACAGGTCGGCCACGGCCTGCTCGAAACCGTCGGGGTCCAGCTCGTCGAAGCCGGCCGCATGACCGGGGGCCACCGGGTCCTGGACGTCGTCCGGGCCCAGCGGAGCGGTGGTGGCTCGTGGCGCCGCGAGGCCGGTGCACGTCTCGTCTCGACCCGTGCCCGCACAGGCGCCACCGGGGCACGGTTCTCGTGATGCGCCGATCCGTGCCGCCGGCGCTTCCACCTCGCCCACCGCTGTGCGGCGAAGGCTGTCCGACGCCGTCTCCGCGGCCTGCTCCAGCGCCCGGGCAGCCCGGCGCGCTCCTCTCGCGGCGGACACCGTTCGCCACCGGCGCCGGGACATCAGGGCGGCCGCGACGCCGAGCACCGCCAGTGCAGCGGCCCACCACGGGCGGCGCTCGACCACACCCACTGCCGTGTGCACCAAGAACGCGAGGAGGCACAGGCTGATCGCGAGCAGCAGGAAGAACAGGGCCGTCGCACGCAGATCGAAGCGCCGATCGCTCCGCACCGGTCGAACAGGGCGCGCGGGTATGGTCATGCGGCTTCCTCCCAGGCGGCAGGCGAAGATCATTGACCTACGCATGCCCAAGATCGCCGACTGTTCGCGCACCTCTCGCAATGGCCTGGGTGCCGCCGCCACGGCCGCACAACCACGAGCCCCGCCACGGCACCTGGGGCGGGAAGCCTGTACTGGAGGACGTGTCCGAGGCGGTGACGGTTGCCTTCCGGGGACCGGATTCCGCCGCTGTGGACCTGTGGGTATTCCCACACCCCCGCGCTTCCGTGAAGGATCTTGACGCCCGCCTTTCGGCTCGCTGAACTGTCACCGATCGGGTCTCACCACCACAGAGACCCACACCGGGGGAGGGACCGGGCGCATGTCGGAACGACAGCGGCACGAACAGCGGCTGATCGAAGAGTTCCGCGCCGCCCAGCCCGGTACCGCACCCTCCTCACCCGCCCCGCCGGCTGAGCGCACGAGCGCCGCGACTCGCACGCGGGACGGGTCGACCGGAAGAGATCCGTACATCTATACGATGACGTCTGAAACAGGCGCATGACGGATAAACACCCTGCGGCCGGAATACCGGATGGAGCGGGGTGAAGGGGGCGATGGACATGACGGGGGAGCCGAAGGCGATGGGCTGCCGTGTCTCATGACGGCTGAAGGGCGCATCGAGTGGTGCCGCTCGCTGCTCGCGCGGTCGGCCCGGCTCACCGGACGCACGCTGCGGGGCGAGTGGCACGCCATCGTCGTCGAGCCGGTGCAGCGGCTCGCCCGGCGCGGAGTGTCCGGGCTGCTGCTGGCGTTCGTCGCCGCGTGCGGCGTCATCTTCTTCCACGCGATCGCCCAGCACCCGCTCGGCGCGCTGTGGGTGACGCGGCTCGGCGGCGTCAGGGCCGACCTGCCGCTGTGGCTGTCGCTGCTGCGCACGCCCGTGTCGCTGTACGTCCCGGCGCTCGACCTGCCCGTGTGGGCCGGCATCACCCAGCTGTTCCTCGCCTTCGCCTGGGCCGAACTGGCCCTGGGCCGGGCCCGGACGCTGGCGATCTCCTACGCCACCACCGTGGCCGGCACCCTCACCGCCCGCGTGATGATCGCGATGGGGCCCGGCTGGTGGGGCTTCGGGCTGCCGCCCGAGTGCGCGCACGTGCTCGACACCGGACCCTCCGCCGCCGTCGTCGGCCTGTTCACCTACCTCGCGGTGATCAAGCGCGCGCCCGTGGTGTTCACCCTGACCGGCGGATCGATGGTGTGGGAGTCCGTCGCCGTACCCAATCTGGCCGGCCGGGAGCATCTGATCGCGGTGGGCTCGGCGATCGTCCTGGGCCTCCTGCACGGCCGCCGGGCGTGGCTGCGGGCCCGTCTGCGGTCCCTGCTGCCCGTCCGGTACGCCGGGCACGCGACCGCGGAGCCGCCGGTGGTCCCCCCGCCCGTTCCGCCCCGGCCCGCGCCCGCCCCGGCGACCGGCGACCGTGCCCAGGACACGGCGATGACGTCCCTGGAGTGCTGATCCCACCACGCGGGCGTGTGTGGCGCCGCCCACCCCGGGCATGTGATGGTTTTCGCACGTCGACATGCACGGGCACCCCCTAAGGTTGCCGCGAGGTACGGCAGGGCGTGGCTGACACCGTGGTGTTCGTCGCCGGCAGGCAGCTGAAGGGAATCCAGGATGTTCCGCAAGGTGCTGGTCGCCAACCGTGGCGAGATCGCGATCCGCGCGTTCCGGGCGGGCTATGAACTCGGCGCGCGCACCGTCGCCGTGTTCCCGCACGAGGACCGCAACTCGCTGCACCGGCTCAAGGCCGACGAGGCGTACGAGATCGGGCAACCGGGGCACCCGGTGCGGGCCTATCTCTCCGTCGAGGAGATCGTGGGGGCCGCCCGCCGGGCCGGCGCCGACGCCGTCTACCCGGGTTACGGCTTCCTCTCCGAGAACCCCGAACTGGCCCGCGCCTGCGAGGACGCCGGCATCACCTTCGTCGGCCCGAGCACGGCCACCCTGGAACTGACCGGCAACAAGGCCCGCGCGGTCGCCGCCGCACGCGCGGCCGGCGTGCCCGTGCTCGGCTCCTCCCAGCCCTCCACCGACGTCGACGAACTGGTGCGCGCCGCCGAGGAGATCGGCTTCCCCGTCTTCGTCAAGGCGGTCGCGGGCGGCGGCGGCCGCGGCATGCGCCGCGTGGAGGACCCCGCCCAGCTGCGCGAGTCCATCGAGGCCGCCTCCCGCGAGGCGGACGCCGCGTTCGGCGACCCGACCGTCTTCCTGGAGAAGGCCGTCGTCGACCCGCGCCACATCGAGGTGCAGATCCTCGCCGACGGCGAGGGCAACGTCATCCACCTCTACGAGCGCGACTGCTCGCTCCAGCGCCGCCACCAGAAGGTCATCGAACTGGCCCCGGCCCCCAACCTCGACCCCGAGGTGCGGGCGCGGATCTGCGACGACGCGGTGCGTTTCGCCCGTGAGATCGGCTACCGCAACGCGGGCACCGTCGAGTTCCTGCTCGACCCCGAGGGCAACCACGTCTTCATCGAGATGAACCCGCGCATCCAGGTCGAGCACACCGTGACGGAGGAAGTCACGGACGTGGACCTGGTCCAGGCCCAGCTGCGGATCGCCTCCGGCGAGACCCTCGCCGACCTCGGCCTCTCCCAGGACGCGATCACCCTGCGCGGCGCGGCCCTGCAGTGCCGTATCACCACCGAGGACCCCGCCAACGGCTTCCGCCCGGACACCGGCCGGATCAGCGCCTACCGCTCCCCGGGCGGCTCCGGCATCCGCCTGGACGGCGGAACCACCCACGCCGGTACGGAGATCAGCGCCCACTTCGACTCGATGCTGGTCAAACTCACGTGCCGGGGCCGGGACTTCAAGGCCGCGGTGGGACGCGCCCGGCGTGCCGTGGCCGAGTTCCGCATCCGCGGCGTGGCCACCAACATCCCGTTCCTCCAGGCCGTCCTGGACGATGCCGACTTCCAGGCGGGCCGGGTCACCACCTCCTTCATCGAGCAGCGCCCCCACCTGCTCACCGCTCGCACCTCCGCGGACCGCGGAACGAAACTGCTCACCTACCTCGCGGACGTGACGGTCAACAAGCCGCACGGCGAACGGCCCGAGCTGCTCGACCCCGTCACCAAGCTGCCGTCGCTGCCGGCCGGCGAGCCGCCCGCCGGCTCCCGCCAGCGGCTGGTCGACCTCGGCCCCGACGGATTCGCCCGCCATCTGCGCGAGTCGCCGACCATCGGCGTCACCGACACCACCTTCCGGGACGCCCACCAGTCCCTGCTCGCCACCCGGGTGCGCACCAAGGACCTCCTCGCCGTGGCCCCGGTCGTCGCCCGCACCCTGCCCGAGCTGCTGTCCCTGGAGTGCTGGGGCGGCGCCACCTACGACGTCGCCCTGCGCTTCCTCGCCGAGGACCCCTGGGAGCGGCTGGCCGCCCTGCGCGAGGCCGTGCCCAACATCTGCCTCCAGATGCTGCTGCGCGGCCGCAACACCGTCGGCTACACCCCGTACCCGACGGAGGTGACGGACGCCTTCGTGCAGGAGGCCGCCGCCACCGGCATCGACATCTTCCGCATTTTCGACGCCCTCAACGACGTCGGCCAGATGCGGCCCGCCATCGACGCCGTACGTGAGACCGGCACCGCGATCGCCGAGGTCGCCCTCTGCTACACCGCCGACCTCAACGACCCGGCCGAGCGGCTCTACACCCTCGACTACTACCTGCGCCTGGCCGAGCAGATCGTCGAGGCGGGCGCCCATGTCCTCGCGATCAAGGACATGGCGGGCCTGCTGCGCGCCCCGGCCGCCGCCAAGCTGGTCTCCGCGCTGCGCCGCGAGTTCGATCTGCCCGTGCATCTGCACACGCACGACACGGCGGGCGGCCAGCTGGCCACCTACCTGGCCGCGATCCAGGCGGGCGCCGACGCGGTGGACGGCGCGGTGGCCTCGATGGCCGGTACGACCTCGCAGCCGTCGCTGTCGGCGCTCGTCGCCGCCACCGACCACTCCGACCGGCCGACCGGCCTCGATCTGCAGGCGGTCGGCGACCTGGAGCCGTACTGGGAGGGCGTCCGCAGGATCTACGCCCCCTTCGAGGCGGGTCTCGCCTCCCCGACGGGCCGGGTCTACCACCACGAGATCCCCGGCGGGCAGCTGTCCAACCTGCGTACCCAGGCCGTCGCGCTCGGCCTCGGCGACCGCTTCGAGGACATCGAGGCGATGTACGCCGCCGCCGACCGCATCCTGGGCCACCTCGTCAAGGTCACCCCGTCCTCCAAGGTGGTCGGCGACCTCGCCCTGCACCTGGTCGGCGCCGGCGTCTCCCCGAAGGACTTCGAGGAGACCCCCGACAGGTTCGACATCCCGGACTCGGTGATCGGCTTCCTGCGCGGCGAGCTGGGCACCCCGCCCGGCGGCTGGCCCGAGCCGTTCCGCACCAAGGCGCTGCAGGGCCGGACCGCGCCCAAGCCGGCGCCGGAGCTGTCCGCCGAGGACCGCGAGGGCCTGGCCAAGGACTGCCGGTCCACCCTCAACCGGCTGCTGTTCCCCGGCCCGACGCGGGAGTTCGAGGCGCACCGGCAGGCTTTCGGCGACACCAGCGTGCTGGACAGCAAGGCGTTCTTCTACGGCCTGCGGCCCGCCAAGGAGTACGCCGTCGACCTGGAGCCCGGCGTCCGGCTGTTGATCGAGCTGCAGGCCGTCGGTGAGGCGGACGAGCGTGGCATGCGCACGGTGATGTCCACGCTCAACGGCCAGTTGCGGCCCATCCAGGTCCGCGACCGGAACGCGGCCTCGGACGTGCCGGTGACGGAGAAGGCCGACCGCGGCAACCCGGGCCATGTGGCGGCGCCGTTCGCCGGCGTGGTGACCCTGGCGGTCGGCGAGGGCGACGAGGTCGCCGCCGGAGCCACCGTCGCCACCATCGAGGCGATGAAGATGGAGGCCACCATCACCGCACCGAAGGCGGGCCGGGTCTCCCGGCTGGCCATCAACCGGATCCAGCAGGTGGAGGGCGGCGACCTGCTGGTCGAGCTCGCCTGAGCCACCGCGTGCGGCGGCTGGAGGGGCGCCGGGTCAGTCCCAGAGCGGGTAGGTCATGACCTGGTTGAAGCCCTCCGGCCGGGCGCCGGAGTAGGTCAGGCTCATCTGCGTGAAGCGCTGGAAGGCCGGATGCCTCTTCCACTGCTGGTCGCCGGTGAGCCGGATGACGACCGGGTACTGGCGGAAGGTGCCGGCGGCGCAGTACGGGGTGCAGTCGTTGACCCAGTTCACGCCCACGGCCTTCGCCTCGTTCGGACTCCACTGGGTCCAGTGGAGTCCGGCGAGCCGGCTGTTGCCGTCGCCGCAGGCCAGGATGAACTCGACCGGGCGGACGTTCTTGTGGAAGAAGCAGTCGACCAGCACGGGCCGGACCGGACCGGCCTGCACGCCGGTCCCGGAAGGGGTCGGGGAACCGGTCTGCACGCTGCTCCCGGGAGGGGTGGGGGGACTGGCCGAGGGCGTCGTCATCGCCGTGGTCAGCAGGGCTCCTGCCGCCAGGGTGACCGCCGTTCCCACCAGTGCTCCGCGCATGGCCGCTCCCACCGTCGTGCTGTGTTCGACCGTCGACTCGACGCTACGACCGTGCGGCCGTTTGCACCAATCGCGCAGGTCGCGCGGCGTGTCACCCGTGTGCGACGGTCAAGCCGTAGAACGCGACCCGGGCGCCCCTGGTGGTGCTGTCGGAGGAGGACTGGTTGTAGGAGCCGGCTTTGAAGTACTGCTTGTACTGCTTGAACGACGACGCGATGCCGTAGTGGGTGGTGGTGCCGTTGACGGTCAGGTCGACGGTGTTCCCGCCGGACACGGCGATGGTGTAGCTCCAGGTCCTGCCGACCGCCACATGGCCCACGGTGTGCGGGGTCTGCCCGCCGGACGGCGAGTTCTCCATGCCGAGGACGATGTCGCCGTTGGCGTGGTAGTACAGCTCCAGCAGCGGCTTGGTGGAGGAGCCGCCGCTGCCGAGGTGGATCTGACCCACGCACACGTTCGTCGTCACCGAGACCACACGCAGGGTGGCGCTCATCCGGTGCGAGCCGGACAGCGCCCAGTCGGCGGCGCTGCCGTCGCGGTTCATCTCCCGCAACTCGGAGCGGGCGTAGTGGGAGTTCGGCGTGGTGACGCCCTTCTCGGGCGCCCAGAAGGTCATCGCCCCGTCGCGGGTGTCGGTGTAGAAGTAGGCGTCCTGGTAGCCGTTCGCGCCCTGGAGCCGGGACGACGGGACGGTGGTCGGGTGGCCGGGGGAGCCGACGGGCTCCTGGAGTTCCCAGACCGACAGGTCGAAGTTGCCGCCGGGCGCTGCATGCGGATCGGCGGCGTTCGCGGCGGTGCCGTCGAGCAGGGTGAGGGCGAGGGCGAGGGCCGCGGCGGTGGTCGGCAGGGCGGTGAGCCGGGTTCGGGTCATGTGGGGGGTCCCTTCGTCGGACCGGAGGCTTCGACCGGGATGCGTTCAGCATGGTGAACGCTGAACGCATCCTTGGCCGCCGGTGACCCGAGAAGTTAGAGGCCTGAACCAGACACGTCAAGACTTCAGCAGGCGCCCTCGTCCTGCCACGGGCCCCATTCCGAGGCGCCGGGCACCTCGTTCTGGGTCCACCACTTGGCCTTCCAGTTGTGCTTGCCGTAGGAGACCTCGTCGCCGGCCGTGTACACCGCCGTCGAGCTCCACGCGGTCTTGCAGGAGGTGGGCGGAGGGGTGGGGGTGGGCGTCGGTGTGGTGGTCGGCGGGGTCACCCCCGCGAACTTCACCGAATACTTGGCGAAGTCCCAGGAGCTCTGGGTGACACTGGAACAGGTCCCCGACGTACGGCCTCCGTTGTCCGGTGGGGTGCACTGCCGGTCGCGGTTCAGGGACCAGAATGTGAACCGGTCCATGTTGTGGCTCGTCGCGTAGTCCAGCACGGTCTGGAAGTCGGACTGGGTGAAGATCTCGCCCGTGTCGCTGCGGCCGTTCATGCCGGAGAAACCCTCGTGGGCGTACGCCGTCGCCTGGTCCCAGCCGAAGGTCGACTGCAGGATCGAGTTGAAATTGGTCAGCGCGCTGGTCTGGCTCGACCCGCCGTTGAAGCCGCCGTCGAAGGGCATGATGGAGAAGTTGTTCGGGGTGAAACCCTGTGACTTGGCCTCCAGCAGCATCTGCTTGCCGAACCAGCCGGTGCCGTCCGCGGTGCCGGCCGTCGTCACGGAGACGTACAGTCCCGGGTTGTTCTGCTGGAGGATCTTGGCCGCGCCTATCTCGTTCTTGATGGCCGCGGTGTTCTCGTACTCCGGCTCCTCCAGATCGAAGTCGATGGCGTGCAGTCCGTACTTGGTGACGACCTGCTGGTAGGCCGCCGCCGTGGATGCGGCGTCCGCGCAGGTCTGGCCGAGCTTGGTGCCGCCGTAGCCGCCGATGGAGACGGACACGTCACCGCCCTTGGCGCGGATCGCGTTGATCATCGACTGTACGGCCGTGTCCGAGGCGACGGACGCGGTACCGCCCCAGGTGGGCGAGCAGCCGCCGCCGTTGGGGGCGAGGACGAAGGCCAGTTGGAAGGCCTTGAGGCCGGTGGCGTCCATGATGGCGGCGGGGTCCGGCGGATCGTTGTCCAGCGGCATCAGGTAGGGCGCGGCGGCGTACCAGCGGTTGCTCAGCGCGCTGGTCGCGCCCGAGGCGTTGGCCGTGACGAGCGCGGTGGTGCCCGCGGCGGCCAGCGTGACGGCCGCCGCAGCGCCCAGACATGCCTGAAGACGTCTCACTGCGTGCCTCCAGAGGGTGGGGTGGGGAGCCCCGGAGCGGGGGAGCCCCCACCCTCCGGGAGCTGTTGCGGTCACGTCAATAACTTGGACTAGACCAACACGGTCTTTGGACTAGACCATAGGATCTCTTTACCTCCCGCCGACCAGTCGCACGGTGAAGCCCCGCTCCAGCGCCAGACTCGGCGTGGTGATGGTCGTGACGTGCGATGCGGTGTCGTACGACCATGCGGAGGCGGGCAGTTGACGGCCGTCGAGGAGGACCCGCGCGGGCGCCGCGGCGCCGTGCACGGTGAATCGGTAGCCGCGGGCGTCGGCCTTGCCGGCGTAGTCGCCCCTGCTCGCCCCCACCGTGACGGTCGTCCCGGCACCGTCGGCGCGCAGGGACACCCGCTGGGTGGCGGCGGCGCCCCCGGCGAAGTCGCGGGTCACCCCGTCGTCCTCGTACAGCGTGTAGCGGCTGGTGCCGTGGGCCGCCGGATACAGGTCCCAGTCCAGCTCGTGCCGGTCCCGGGTCTGCCAACTCGTTGTCCCCTGCGGCCACATCGGCACGATCGCGCCCTCACGCACGAACAGTGGAAGCGTGTCGAGCGGGGCGTGGTAGCCGTTGACCGTGGTCGGGCCCTGGTAGGTGCGGCCGGTCCAGTAGTCGGTCCAGGTGCCCTTGGGCAGGTAGATGCCGTCGCGGGTGCCGGAGTCCTGGTACACCGGAGCCACCAGGAAGTCGGGGCCGGACAGGAACTCGTACTTCGCCTGCTCCCCGAGGGTGTTCGGGTCGTGCGGATACTCCAGCCACAGCGGGCGCACCGCGCCCACGCCGGTCTTCGCAGCCTCGGCGGACAGCGTGTACATGTACGGCAGCAGCCGCTCCTTGAGCTGGAGGTACTTCCTGTTGACGGAGGTGTACGGCTCGCCGTCCAGCCAGGGCTGCTGGTCGGCGGGTTTGCCGGTGGTGAGGTCGCTCGCCCAGCCGTCCATGGTCATGATGGCCGGCAGGAACGCCTTCCACTGCAGGTCACGGGCGTACATCTTGGCGTCGTGGCGGTAGATGCTGCCCACGTCACCGGTGTCGTAGGCGATGCCGGACAGGGTCGCCCCGGCATAGGTCGGGATCTGCCAGCGGATGTAGTCCCAGGACAGCTTCTGGTCGCCGCTCCAGAGCACCCCGCAGCGCTGGGCGCCCGCCCAGGACACCGGCAGCCACACGAACCCGCGTGCGTCGCTGTTGTCCTCGATCCCCTTCTTGGCCGCGTCGCAGGCGTCCAGCGCGAACTTGTAGCCGTTGCCGACCCAGGCCACGTCCAGCTTGGCCACCCGCTGGCCGGCCTTGACCTGGTCGGCGAGCTTGCCGATGCCGTCCTGGGTCCACAGGCCGAGCTGGGCGTGGTGGTCCTGCAGGCCCGCGGCGGTCTGCTCCAGGTTCTCGTACCCGCAGCCGTAGCCGTCGTTGACCAGCATCCAGCCGAGCGGCATCCGGTTCCGCGTGTACCCGTCGGCGATCTTCAGCGCGTCCAGGGTGTGCCGCTCGCCCCGGTTGGCGTTGTGCAGGTAGCAGTCGGAGTCGCCGGGTTCGAGGCCGTACACCGGAGGCATGAAGGGCTTGCCCACCAGCGTCGTGTACTTGCCGATGACCTGTTTGGCGTCACCGAGGAAGTAGTAGGCGTCCAGGCGGCGCTCCTGCTGGCCGGTGGTCACCGGCGAGCCGAACGTGTAGACGCCCGGAGCGAAGGTGTTGCGGAAGGCGCCGTACCCCGCGCTGGAGAGGTAGAACGGCTGGGAGTTGTTGTAGCCGCCCTCGTTCCAGTCGAAGCTGTTGGCCACGTACATCGTCTGCCCGCGGTGCGAGAAGCTGCCGTTCTGCTCGCCGCCGCCGAAGAACTGCTCGTCCGTGCCCCGCACCAGGCTCTGCCGCATGCCGCCGGTCGACCAGCGCAGCGGCTTGTCCTCCTGCCAGATCCGGGTGCGGTTGTCGAGCTTGTACAACCCGAAGCGGAGCGGACTCTTGTAGATGCGCAGGACCGCCTGCGGCGAGCGGACGCCGTAGTAGTCGCCGGCGTCGAAGGACGAGGTGCGCCGTTCCGGGGCGGGCTGCCGGCGCACGATCGCCGTACCCGCGGGATCGTTCAGTGATCCGGACGGATCGGCCTGGAGCCTGAGCTCACCACCGGTCAGGAAGTCGGCCTCGGCGGTGAGTCCTCCCGCCTGGACGGTGTACCGGCCCTCGCCGCCCGAGAAGGACGTGAGATCTCCGGCGTCCGTGGTGGCGGGCAGGTACGCGCTCCCCGTGAAGGAGTCGTCGTGCACGTCGTACGGCACGACGACCACGTGGTACGTCCCCGACGCCCGCGGGATCACCGTGGCCTCCGGGTCGGCGGTGCCCGCGCTGGACGCCACCTGCTTGCCGTGGTCGTCGTACACGTACAGGTCGAAGTCGTCGGAGGGCTTCTGCCAGGTGATCGACAGCGGGACGCCGCCCCCGGGGTTGTCGTCCCAGTAGCCGTCCGGCACCGACACGGTCAGGTCGAAGCGGTCGCAGACCTTGCCGTCCGGATCGGCCGCGGCGGCCGGGCAGCTCTCGGTGCCCCCGCCGGTGCCCTTGGCGTAGACCGGGCTCTGCCAGCCGACGCTGCTGTGGGCTGCGTCGAGCACGGCGCCGGAGGCGGTCGAGGCCGCCTGGGCGGGCGGTGGGGCGGCGAGCAGGGCGCCCGCCAGGGCGGTCGCCAGCCCCAGCGGCACCCAGGCCGGCCACGGCAGACGATGGCGCAGTCTTCGCGGTCTTTGCACGGCGGAACAGCTCCCCTCGCAGCACTGCGGACTGACCGTTCTTTGGTCTTGATGCTTGGAATCGCTCGAAACAAGCGCCAATTGAGCAACTTCAAGCAGGAAGCCTCGAGCGTGGCGCAGGTGCATGTCAAGGCCGCGAGCCCGACACGGTGTCGGCGCAGGAGAGTTGGGCCGATGTCCGCAGACCCGTGGCGGATCATCGGTCGCCTGAGGCACCCTTGACAGTGTGCGTACTGTTTCGCGACGTTTGAGCAGTCACGCGCGGAGGGGAAACCGGCGCACATCGGAACCAGTGGCAGGACGCGCCCGGCGCGTCATGGGGGGAGCGGTCGCCCATGCGATCCATGAGCCATGATCCATACACCTCACCGTCCCGTGCCTCGGGCACACCGCTCTCGAAGCCTGTGGAAGGGCGGTCGAACTGAGGTGGAGATCACCGTCCACAGACCCGGCGAGCTGACGCCCGAGCTCCGCGGGGCCTGGCACCGCGCGATGGCCGAGTCGCCCGAGTACTCCAATCCCTTCCTCGCCCCCGAGTTCGCCATCGGGGTCGGCCGGTACCGGAGCGGGGCCCGGGTGGCCGTGCTGCGGGAGAACGGGGAGCCCGCCGGGTTCTTCCCGTACGAACGGGGGCCGTTCGGCACCGGACGCGCCATCGGGCTCGGACTGTCCGACTGCCAGGCCCTCGTGCACCGGCCGGGGCTCACCTGGAACGCGGGCGAACTGCTGCGGGCCTGCGGGCTCAGCATCTTCGAGTTCGACCATCTCGTGCAGGAGCAGCGGCCGTTCGCGGCGCACGTCACCGGCACCTTCGCCTCGCCGGTGATCGATGTGAAGCCGGGCGACGGCGGCTACCCGGAATGGCTGCGGAGCACCTACCCGGGCCTGGCCAAGACCACCCTGAAGAAGGAACGGCGGCTCGGCCGGGACATCGGCGAGGTGCGGTTCGAGTTCGACGAGCGGGACCCGGAGGTGCTGCGCACCCTGATGCGGTGGAAGTCCGCTCAGTACCGCAGGACCGGCCGCATGGACCGGTTCTCCCGGCCGTGGATCGTCGGCCTGGTCGACCATCTCTTCCGGATGCGCGAGGAGCACTTCACCGGAGTGCTGTCCGTGCTGTACGCGGGTGACCGGCCGGTCGCCGCCCACTTCGGCCCCCGCTCGAGCACGGTGCTCGCGGCCTGGTTCACCGCCTACGACCCGGAACTGCAGTACTACTCACCGGGGTTGATGATGCACCTGCGGACGGCCGAGGCCGCCGCCCGGCACGGGGTGACGCTCGTGGACCTAGGGCGCGGCGACAAGGAGTACAAGGACTGGCTGAAGACCCGCGAACTGCGGGTGGCCGAGGGCTTCGCGGCCCGCCCGCATCCGGTGGCGCTGGCCCAGCGGCTGTGGCGCAGGCCGGTGCGCGGGCTGCGGAACACGGTCAACGCCCATCCGCAGCTGCGCCGGCCGGCCGACCGGCTGCTGAGGACCGTCGGGAGGTGGCGCACCGAGGGCGTGGCGGCTTCCCCGGCCGCCCGGAAGAATCGCCTCCCGGAGGGGTAGCCACTGGCAGGTTCTCGTCAAAATTTTGCCAAGCGGCGGACGTTTTCGCGCCAACGTGATCGGGTCTCCTGAGTCAGCAGTGTCGCTGCACCCTGGGGAGGTCCTTGGTGTCCGTACCATCCCGCAGAAGACGGTGGTTCACCGTCTGCGCGCTCACCGCGTCCGCCGCACTCGTCGCGATACCCCCGTCCGCCGCCTCCGGGCGCTCGACGAGCCCCTTCGGCGTCCGTGTCCTCGGCCAGCAGGCCAAGGAGCGCGAGCAGTCGGTGGGAGCCATGTCACCGCACCTGTCGGGGGACGACGACGGCAACGAGGCGGACGAGATCGCCGAGGGCGCGGACCAGTACGCGGAGGCCCGCACCTCGCCCGGTGTCGTCGCACCGGGCGCGTACGGCGCCGCCTGGCACGACCTCACCCATCTGAGGAGCACGGGCGGCAGCTGGCGCAACATCACCGACCTGCCGTACAACTCCGACGACCCGCGCTACCGCGACATCGACTCCAACTCCAGCGGCGGAAGCGGGTACGTCACCGGCCGGATGGCGGCGATCGCCGCCGACGACGACGGTTACGTCTACGCGGGCAGCGCCGGCGGCGGAGTGTGGCGCTCGCGCAGCGGGGGCGGTCACTGGCGGCCCATCAGCGACCGGCTCCCCGCCCAGTCCACCGGCGCCCTCGCGCTCGACGGCGCGGGCCGGCTGTGGCTCGGCACGGGCGAGGCCACCACGAACTCCGACGCCTACCTCGGCAGCGGCGTCTACGTCCTCACGCACCCGCACCACGGCACCTTCTCGACGCGCAGCCGGGTCGGCGGCGACGAGCTGGAGAGCACCACCATCCACCAGCTGCGCTTCGGCGGCGGCACGGTGTGGGCGGCCACCAGCGAGGGCGTGTGGAGCCACTCCACGAAGAGGCTGAGCGGCCCCTGGAAGCTGGAGTTCGCGCCCAACCCCGGCTTCATGCCGGGCGGTTCCCAGGCCGACGAACCGGACGCCCCGTACAAGAACATCGCCAACGACATCGCGATCGACCCCAAGGACCCGTCCAGGGTCGTGCTCGCCGTCGGCTGGCGCAGCGGTGACGACTACAACGGCTTCTACACCAAGGTGGGCGGCACCTGGACCCGGATCACCAGCGGCCTCGGTGACCTTCCGGCCGACGCAGGTGACGTCGGCAGCGTCACCTTCGCCCGCTCCGCCGACGGCTCCCGCTACTACGCGATCGACGAGTCCCCGTCGCAGCTCAAAACCAACCCGGACAGCGGCCTCGAGGGCATCTTCGTCTCCAAGTCCGGCTCGCCGACCGGCCCCTGGACGAAGATCGCCGACTACAAGGGCCTGGCCGCCGACAACTCGGCGCTCACCACCCCCGGTTACATGCCCGGTGTCCAGGCCTGGTACAACCAGTTCCTCGCCGTCGACCCGAGTGACCCGCAGCACGTGTACGCCGGCCTGGAAGAGGTCTACGAGACCAAGGACGGCGGCAGCAGCTGGTCCACCGTGGGTCCCTACTGGAACTTCACCTTCCCCTGCTGGAACATCGATCCCGCCAAGCAGACCGGTGACTGCAACCCGACCACCCACTCCGACCAGCACGGTGTCGCCATCGGCCGCTACCACGGCAAGGGCTTCGTGTTCGTCGGCAACGACGGCGGCATCTACAAGCGCCCGGTGAACGGATCCCAGGACGCCTCCGGCCACGCCACCGACTGGACCTCGCTGAACGACGGCACGATCGACACCCTGCAGTACTACTCCGTCGGCATCGGCAAGGACCTCGACCACGGCGGCGTGTCCGTCACCGGCGGCCTGCAGGACAACGGCCAGTCGATCCTGCGCAGCAACGACAAGGTGATGGGCTCGAACTTCGGCGGTGACGGCGGCGACACCCTCACCGATCCGGACAACGGCTGCAACATCGCCCAGGAGTACGTCTACCTGGCCGTGCAGGTGACCCAGAACTGCGCCGTCAACGACGGCGGCTGGACCACCGACGCGAGCAAGGCCACGTCGTACTCCGTCGCCCCGGCCGACAACGCCACCAGCGAGGCCCGTTTCATCGCCCCGCTCGCCGCGGACATGAAGGACGGCAACACCTGGGTTGCCGGCGGCCGGCACATCTGGGTGCAGACGCACGGCTACGCCATCCGCAGCGGCAAGGAGTGGACCAGCGTCCACGACCTCGGCGCCGGCCGCAGCGCGACCGCCGTCGCCGCTTCCGGCGGGAAGATCTACGCCGCCTGGTGCGGCCCGTGCAACAACCAGGGCTTCGCCCGCGGCATCGCGGTCGGCAACGCGGACGGCACCGGCTGGCACGACGTCAGCCTGCCGGTCGACGGCACCGTGCCCAACCGCTACCTCAGCGGCTTCGCCGTCGACCCGAAGAACGCCGACCACGTGTTCCTCGCCGTGAACGGCTTCTCCCGGCACTGGACCGAGGGCCCGGGCGCCGGCGTCGGCCACGTCTTCGAGTCCACCGACGGCGGAACGACCTGGAAGGACATCTCGGCCGACCTGCCCGACGTGCCCACCGACTCGGCGCTGGTGACGGCGGACGGCGGCCTCGCCGTGGCCACCGACCTCGGTGTCGTCTACCGCGCGCCGGGCCGCAGCACCTGGCAGCGGGTCGGCAGTCTGCCGGCCGTCGCCGTCCTCCAGCTCAGGACGAGCCCGGACGGCGGCACGCTGTACGCCGCCACGCACGGCCGTGGCATCTACACCGTCAAGGTGTGCGACCTGCGCTGACCTCGCGCCGAACAGGAGGGGTGAGGCCCGGATCGGCCGGGCGTCACCCCTCTTGCGCGTACGGCACCACGGTCATGTGCAGTGTGAACACCGTCCGGGCCGCGCCGGCCAGATCCGGCTCCCTGGCCGCGGCGGTGACCTCGGCGGCACCACCGCGGGTGCCCGCGCAGCGCAGGGTGGCCCGCGCGGTGCCGTCCCCGTCCAGCCGCCAGCCGGACGCGACGACGAGTGCGGGCGCCGAACTCAGCACGCCCGTCCAGCGCTTGTCGTCCGGGCGTGGTCGCAGAGTGAGCGTCACCACCGTGCCGGGGCGTACGCAGAGCCGGCGGCGGACCGGGTCGCCGGGGGCGACAAAGATCTCGGCGTGCCCCGCGACGCAGCCCGGCGGGGACCCGGGGGGCTCGGAGGACGCGGCGGAGGGTGTGGCCGGGCCGCCGGCGGACTCGCGGCCGCCCGGAGACCCGGACGCGCCGGGCGACGCGGAATCACCGGACGGTGCGGACGGCCGTGACGAGGTCGCCGGCCGAGGAGACCGGCTGCCCGAGGCCCCCGCCGGCGCACCCCCGCCCGTGGACGCCCCGCATCCCGCCAGTACGACGACCGCGGCGATCGCACAGCCACCGGACCACCATCGCATGCCCCTGCCTCCCGCCCTCCGGTATGCCTCCCAGCATGCCTCAACCTCCGCCCCGAACCGCCCGTCCGACCTCCGTGCGCAGCTGCACGAACCCGGGCAGGCTCCGGGTGGTGAGCTGGTCCCGTTCGCTGGGCAGGCCGACCGGCAGGTCCCGGACGATGCGGGAGCCGGGGCCGGGGGAGAGGACCACGACGCGGTCGCCGACGTACACGCTCTCGTCGATGTCGTGGGTGACGAGGACGATGGTGGTGCCGTCGGCGCGGTGGACCTCCAGGAGCAGGTCCTGCAGGTCCTCGCGGGTGCGGGCGTCCAGGGAGCCGAACGGCTCGTCCATGAGCAGCAGGGAGGGCCGGCAGACCAGGGCGCGGGCGATGGCCACCCGCTGCTGCATGCCGCCGGACAGTTCCCGCGGATGGCGCCGGGCGACCCCGTGCAGACCGACGCGTTCGAGGATCGTCTCGGCCTCGGTCCGGCGGGCGGCGCGCCCGGCACCCCGGCGGCGCAGCGGCAGTGCCACGTTGTCGCGGACGGTGAGCCAGGGCAGCAGCGAGCGGCCGTACTCCTGGAAGACGACCGCGAGCCGCTCCGGCACACCGGTCACCGGCGTCCCGTCGACGGTGACCGTGCCCTCCTGCGCGGGCAGCAGCCCGGCGATGGTGCGCAGCAGCGTGGACTTGCCGCAGCCGGACGGTCCGACCACGCTGAGGAGCTGGCCGTCGGGCACGGTCAGGGTGATGCCGTCCAGGACGGGCTGGTCGCCGAAGTACCGGCTGACGGAGTCGAGGCGCAGCATCCCTCACCCGGCCCAGGGTTCGTACAGGGTGCCCGCGCTGCCGCCGATCCGCAGATGCAGCAGGAAGGGGCCCGCGTCGTCGCCCCGGCCCAGGGCGTGGTCCATGGCCTGGGGCAGTTCCCCGGGGTGTTCGGCGCGGGCGGCGGGACAGCCGAAGGACTCGGCGAGGGCCGCGAAGTCGACCCCCGTGATGTCCGTGCCGGGGACGGGCACGATGCCGATCCGCCGGCCCAGCGCGCGCACGGCCGCGTAACCGCCGTTGTCCAGCAGCACGTAGGTGACCGGCGCTGCGTGCCGGGCCGCGCTCCACAGGGCCTGCACCGAATACAGCGCCGAACCGTCGCCGACCACGCACACCACCCGGCGCCGGTCCGCGAGCGCCCGGCCCACCGCCAGGGGCAAGCCCCAGCCGAGCGCCCCGCTGCCCGTGGTGAGGAAGCCCCCGCTCGACTCGACGGGCACGCGCGCGTGCAGCGTGTCCCGGTGGCTCGGCGCCTCCTCGACGAGGACCCGGTCGCCCGGCAGCCGGGCACGCAGCAGATCGAAGAACAGCTCCGGGGTGATGTGCCCCGCGGCGGTGGCCGGGGCCGGCGCCGGCCTAGGTGGCGGCGGGTCGCGGTCGGGCTCCGCCAGCAGCCCGGTGAGCCGGGCGAGCGCGGGCCGCAGGGTGGTGACGATGCTGGTGCCGGCGGGCAGCCAGGCGGCCTGGCCGGGGTCGCAGTCCAGGTGGAAGAGTTCGGTGCCGGGTGCGAGCGGCGGGCCGCCGTCCGCCACGTGATAGGTGAACACCGGCGCGCCGAGGGCGACCACCACGTCGTACGGCTCGAGGCGCGCGGCCAGTTGGCGGGCGATCGGCGGCAGGAACCCCTGGAACAGGGGGTGCGACTCCGGGAAGCCGGAGCGGCCGGAGAGCGGGCTGATCCACACCCCGGCCCGGATCCGTTCGGCCAGCGCCCGGACCTGGTCCTGCGCGCCCTCGTCGTCCACGCCCGGGCCCACCACGAGGGCCGGGCGCGCGCAGGCGTCCAGCCGGGCGGCGAGTTCGCCGAGGGCGTCCGGGTCGGCCGTGAAGGCCGCGTGCACCGTGCGCGGCGTGACGGGCTCCGCGGGACGGTCCCAGTCGTCCTCGGGCACGGACACGAACACCGGGCCGCGCGGGTGCGTCATCGCGGTCCGGTACGCCTCGGCCAGCACGGCCGGCACGTCCGCCGCCCGCTCCGGCTGACGGGCGGACTTCACGTACGGGCGCGGGAACAGGGCCGGTTCGTCGGCGCCGAGGAACGGCCGCAACTGGATCAGGGAGCGTGCCTGCTGGCCCGCCACGATCACCAGCGGCACCCGGTCGCGGAAGGCGTTGAACACCGCGCCGAGCGCGTGCCCCACCCCGCCGGCCGAGTGCAGGCCGACGAAAGCGGCCCGCCGGGTGCCGAGCGCGTACCCGGCCGCCATGCCTACGGCGACGGACTCCTGCAGACCCAGGACATAGGTGAAGTCGTCCGGCCAGTCGCGGAACATCCGCAGTTCCGTGGAGCCCGGATTGCCGAAGACGGTCGTCATACCGGTGTCGCGCAGAAACCGTACGACCGCCTCGCGGACCGTGGCCGTAGTCATGCCGTCCTCCCTGCGGACGACCGGGGGCCGGCGAGCTGCTTCTCGACCGCCAGCAGACCGGTGTTGAGGAGATGGCCGAGCGTGCCGAGCAGCAGCAGCGCCGACCACTCCGTGAGCAGGTCGGAGCGCGTCTGGGCGTCGGTGAGCGTGAAGCCGATGCCGTTGTCGCTGCCCGGCAGGAGCTCCGAGAACACCATCAGGATCAGGCACAGCGACAGGCTGAGCCGGAGTCCGGCGAAGATCCGGGGCAGTGCCGAGGGCAGGATCAGGAACCACAGCCGTTCGGGAGGCGTCAGCCGCAGCACGGCCGCCACCTGAAGCCGCAGCGGGTCGGTGGCACGGGCGCCCTCGGCAGAGTTGACCAGCACCGGCCATACGGCGCTGAATGCGATCGAGGCCACCTGCATGGGCGTACCGAAGTCGAAGACGACGACGAACACCGGCACCAGTGCGGGCGGCGGTACGGCTCGTGCGAACTGCAGCACCGGGTTGCACAGCGCGTACGCGCGCCGCGAGCGGCCCACCGCGATCCCCAGGGCGATCCCGGCCCCGGCGGCGAGCGCGAACCCGGCCGCCACCCGGCCGAGGCTCGGCACAATGGTGTCGACCGCGGCCGGGGTGAGGAACAGATGGCCGGCCGGACCCGAGAACCACAGGTCGCGGGCGTGCCGGGCGATCCGCAGCGGCGGCGGGAAGTAGACGCTGCCCCGGGCACGGGCGGCCAGCTCCCAGCAGGTGACGGCGACGAGGAGGACCGTCCAGCGCAGCAGGAACGGGACGGCCGCGGTACGGGGCGAACCCGGCGGGTGCCCCGGCCGCTCGTCGCCCTGTGGCCCGGTCATGGGCGGTCCCGTTCCGGCTTCCGTGCACCGGGACGGGGTTCCGGCGCCCAGGCGAACAACCGCCGTTCCGCGCCCACCAGGACGCCGTCGATCACCAGTCCGAGACCGCCCGCCCACACCACCCCGGCCAGGACGTCCCGCGTGCCGTCCGTCTCGGTCTGTGCCTGGGCGATGAAGATGCCGAGACCCTGGCCGAAGCCGGAGAGGATCTCCGTCGCGACGGCCAGGATCAGCGCGACCGCGGCCGAGATCCGCACGCCTGCGGCGATGAACGGGGCGGTCGCCGGCAGCTCCACCCGCAGCAGCACCCCGAGCCGCCCGAAACCGAAGGCGCGCAGGGTGTCCTTGGCCAGCGGGTCGGTCTCGCCGAGGCCGTAGACGGTGTTGAACAGCACCGGCCAGAGCGAGGCGTACGCGATCAGCGTGACCTCCGTCTGCGTGCCCGACCCGAGGAGCAGCGACACCAGCGGGATCAACGCGACGGACGGCAGGGGCCGCAGGAACTCGAGCACGGCGCGCACGGCGGCCTCCACGACCGGCAGTGCGCCCAGCAGCAGCCCCAGGGGTACGGCGATCGCACAGGCGAGGCCGAGACCCAGCGCCCACGCCCGCAGGGTCACCCCGGCACCGTCGAGGAACGCCGGGTCACCCGCCAGCCGGACGGCGCGCGCGAGGACTTCGGAGGCCGGGGGCAGGTAGCTGCGCCGCACGATCCCGGCCCGGGAGACCGCCTCGCAGACCCCGAAGGCCGCCGCCGCGCCGAGCAGGCCGAGCAACAGGTCCTGTCGGCGTGTCATGTCACCAGCAGCGGTGCCGGGTCGATGTCCTTCTTCAGCAGCCCCTGGGTCCGCATGAGCGCGATGAGCCGGTGCAGCGCCGCCGGGTCGGCGGTCGCCGGATAGGCCGGCAGATGGATCGACCTGGCCTGGTCCGCGGTCACCTTGGCGTACTTCGACAGCTCCGTGCGCACCGCACCGGGATCCTCGGCGGCGATCCTGGAGGCCGCCTGGACGGCCCGCCGGAAGCCCGCGGCGGCCTTCGGGTGCTTCTTCACGAAGTCGCCCGTGGTGACGTACCCGCTGGCCGGCAGTCCCCGCGCCGGTCCCGAACCGCCGTCCAGCAGGACCCGTGCGCCCAACTCGCCCTGAACGGCGGTGTCGAAGGGTTCGACCACGTGTGCGGCGTCCACCTGGCCCCGCTGCAGGGCGGGGCCCATCTGCGGGAACAGGACCTGCCGGTAGACGGGCCGTCCGGCGCCCCGGGCGTCGAGGATCGCGTTCAGGGTCAGGGACTGGATGTTGTTGAGGACGGCCACGGCGACCTTCTTGCCCGCGAGGTCGGCGGGGGTCTTCAGCGCCGAGTCCTTCGGCACGAGGACGTCCATCATGTGCGGGGCGATGCGGACGCCCTCGGCGACGATCCGCAGGTCGAGGGTGCCCTTCTCGTAGGCCTGGAAGTAGGTGACGTAGTTCGCGCTCGCGATCACGTCCACCTGGCCCTTGAGCAGGGCGGGCAGCGCCTGGATGCTCTGCTGCACGGGCTGGATGCGCACGTCCAGGCCCTCCTTGGCGAACAGCCCGCGGTCCCGGGCCAGATAGAGGGCGGCCGAGTCGGTGAGCGGCAGTGCGGCCACGGTCAGTTGCTGCCGCCCGTCACCGGAGTGCGGGGAGCCTCCGCTGTCGCAGCCCACGAGGACCACAGCCGCGGCGGCGACGAGCGCGGCGAGCCGTTTCGTTCCCGAACGTGATCGGCGTAAAGGCATACCGGCATGACTACCCACCGATTGACATGATCGCTACACATCGGAGGAGGGTTTCGGGAGCTGTGCAGACACACGAGAGGAGCGGCAGGGATCGCCGAAGCGTGAACCGGCCCGGAAGCGAGGCGTGTCGCGGTGCGCAGCGGGTGTGCGGGAACCCCGCAAGCGGGCGCCTGCGGCCTCGGCCGCGAGGAAGCGTGCCCGGCTGGTGACGTGCCGTTCGGAGATCAGTCGGCGGGCCGGAAGCGGAGCGCCGACCAGGTGTCGTCGACGGCGATCTGCCGCACGGGCCGCACACCCCGCTCGGACAGCGCGGCGGCCAGCGTGTCGCGGTTCAGATCCGTCCCGAGCTTCCCGCCCTTCGGGTAGGCCACCCAGGCGAGGGCATCGCGCCGCGCGGCGGCGAGCGCCGCCTGCGCATCCGCCCCGGAGAGATCACCCGAGGTGGTCACGAAGGCGATCACCGCATCCGCCGAGGCCGCGTCACCCGGGGTCTCGGCCTCCAGCTGGACGTCGGCGGGCTTGCCCAGGACCGCGACACTCCGACCGGGCTTGATCTGCAGCTTGCTGATGACGGACACCCCCTGATCCTGCCACCGGAGGCGCGGCCGCGCACGCGAAAGCGGCCCCGTCTCCGCTCCCCGGGGGATCCCGTGCCGGCCCCTCCTCGATCAGGCCGGTGGGCCGGCGATGCGGAGGGTTGCCGCCGGGGACGGTGCCGCGGTTTCGGCGGCACCGATGACATCCGTCCACCAGTCCGCGCCGTCCTCCATGTAACGCAGCAGCACACCCTCACGGATCGCCCACGGGCAGACCACGGCCCCGCGCAGACCCATGAGCTTCAGCGCCGTGTGCCCGACGACCGCTCCGGCCAGGCTCTGCGCGGCGCGCGGCGCGGAGACACCGGGCAGCTGGGCACGTTCGGCGGCGGGCAGTGCCGCGAGGGTCCGGACCGCCTCGCGCAGATCCCGGCAGCGCATGTCCCGCTGCACGAACGGGCCGTGCCGCCCCGCCGCCGCCCCGCACAGCCGGGCCAGCTGCTGGAAGGTGCGGGAGCTGACCGCGGCGGTGCGCGGCCGTTCCCAGCGGATCCGCGAGGCCACGTCCCGCAGTTCATGGCGGATCCGGCGGCGCAGTTCCTTCAGCTCCTCCGGCCCCGGCGGGTCGTGGAGACCGAGGTACTCCTGAGTGAGCCGGTTGGCGCCGAGCGGCAGGGAGGCGGCGAAGTCGGGCAGCCGGCCCCGGCCGAAGGCCACCTCCAGGGAGCCCCCGCCGATGTCGAGCAGGGCGAGTGGACCGGCGCTCCAGCCCAGCCAGCGCCGGGCCGCCAGAAAGGTCAGCTCGGCCTCCGTCTCACCCGGCAGGGTGCACATGCGGATCCCGGTCCCGGCGGCGACCCGCCGCAGCACCTCCTCCCGGTTCGGGGCGCCGCGCACGACCGCGGTCGCGAAGGCCAGCGGCCCCGGCGCATGCCACCTCCGGGCGGTGGCACCGGCCTCGGCCACCGCCTTCACCAGCCGTTCCACCGCCTCGTCGCCGATCCTGCCGTCCGGACCGACGTGTTCGGACAGGCGCAGCTTCCATTTGACGGTGTGCACAGGCAGCGGAACGCCGCCCTCCACATCCGCGATCACCAACCGAACAGTGTTCGAGCCTGCGTCTACCACGCTCACCCGCATGGCTGGGGGGTACCCATTTTCCCGTCAGGAACCCGTCATACCGGCGGCGCTCGTGTGCACAGCCCCCTCCATGAGGAGCCCGACGGCTCGCGGGTCCGTCCGCCACCCCTCGTCCGAGAACCCTTGCCGCGCGGTCCCTGTCCGGATCTCGGCCCCTCGCCGCCCCGGCACGCCCGCTCCTGCCCTTAGATGGTCCCCACCACTGTCGGCGCAGGGAGCGGCACTTGAGCGGGACGGACGCGACGAGGGTACTCGTCATCGGCGGCGGGATCGCGGGGACGGCGGCCGCGCTCGGGCTGCACAAGGCCGGATGCGACGTCACCGTGTACGAGGCCCACCCCGACACGGCCGAGGACATCGGGGCGTTCCTGACCCTGGCGAGCAACGGCATGCGGGCCCTGGCCGAACTCGACGCCACGGACGCCGTCGCCGCCGTCGGTTTTCCGCTGACTTCGCTGCGGCTGCTCGACGGCGACGGCACCGAGCTGACCCACGCACCGCTCGGCGAGGTCGGCGATCCCGCACTGCGCTACCGCTGTGTGCGCCGTGGCGAGTTGAACGCGGCCCTGCAGGCGGAGGCGATCCGGCGCGGCATCCGCCTGTGCCACGGAGCCCGTCTGGCCGCCGTCACGGACGGCCCGCACGGCGTGACCGCCCGGTTCGCCGACGGCGGCACCGCCCACGCGGATCTCCTCGTCGGCGCCGACGGCCTCCACTCGACGGTGCGCGGGATCCTCACCCCGCAGGCGCGGCCCGTGTACGCCGGCCAGCGGGTCTTCTACGGCTACAGCGGCACCGGACCCGGCGTGGACGGCACCGGCGTCATCACGTTCGTCCGGGGCAGCGGGACCACCTTCGGATACGCGGCGTCGCCGGACGGGGAGACGTACTGGTTCGCCCGCGTGAGCACGCAAGCCCCGCCCGCCGGCGGCCCGGCGCACCTGGCCCCGTGGCACGAGGAGTTGCTGCCGCTGCTGCGCAAGGACTCCACACCGGCCGCTGACATCGTCGCCGCCTCCCGGGGCCCCGTCATGGTCACCGACGCCACCGAGATGCCGCTCGGAACGCCGTGGCACAGCGGACACATGCTGCTCATCGGTGACGCGGCCCACGCGGCCTCCCCGGCCACCGGCCAGGGGGCCTCGATGGCCCTGGAGGACGCCGTCGTCCTGGCCAAGGCGCTGCGCGACCTGCCGGGCGCGCCGGCCGCGTTCGCCGCATACGAACGGCACCGCCGCGCGCGGGTGGAGCACAACATCACCGTCAGCGGCGGTCTCTCCCGAGGCATCCGCGAACCGTCCCGTCCGGCTCCCGTCGTGGGCCGCCCCGCGGAGCCGGACGAGACGCTGATCCGCCAACTGGCCTGGCACAGCCCGCTGCCGGCCGCCCCGCCCGAACAGCCCTAGCCCGCGAAGCCGACGGCGGACACACGCACGAAAGTGCAAGAGGCGCAGCACTGGAGTCCATTGCCGAAGGAGCGCAGGAGCCGGATCGTTCCCTGCAACCGGCCCTTCGTCGACAGGGAGCACAGGTGCGACTCTTGAGCAGAGCAGGCGGCGCCGTGGCCGCGACCGCAGCCCTGGTCCTGGGCGGCGGCATCCCGTCCCCGGCGTCGGCAGCGCCCCCCGCCGACGCCGGTTACACGGTGACCGTGGGCGCCCCGGTGCCCTTCACCCACCCCACGGACACCCCCGCGAGCCCCTATCTCGACCGGGACGGCACCTTCCACTACCAGCAGTCGGCCGCGTTGTACGGCGCCGAGGACCCGCGCACCTGGGACTTCTACACCGGCAAGGACTTCGACACCGCGAGCTTCGACAGGACCCTGAGCAAGGCGGTGAACCCCGCCGACCCCGCCGACCGCAACGACGACACCACCTGGCGCTGCAACAACAGCCCCACCGGCCGGGAGGCGACCTACGCGCCCGGCGGCTCCGGCTACGCCCAGAAGAACTACTGCGACCTGTCCGGGGTGTGGGTCGACCCCGACACGGGCGACTGGTATGGCCTGGTGCACAACGAGTTCACCCCGCAGCCCTTCGGCGACGGACTGCACTACGACGCCATCGACTACGCCGTCTCCGCCGACCGGGGCCGCACCTGGACCATCGAGGACCATGTCATCACGTCCCCGTACAGCACGGAGCGCGCCGACACGGCCGCCTTCCCGAACCAGACGTACTCCTACGGCGACGGCGACCAGCGCCTCTTCGTCGACACCGCCTCCGGCTACTTCTACGTCTGTTACGGCTCCCGGATCATCGACAAGAGCGGCGGCTGGAAGGCGTTCTACGAGCACGTGGCCCGCGCCCCGATCTCCGCCAAGATGGCCCCCGGCTCCTGGCGCAAGTGGTATGACGGCGCCTGGTCCGAGCCCGGCACGGGAGGGGAGGAGAGCGACATCGTCCCCGTGGACTCGGCCCACCCCACCGGCTACACCCCCGCCTCGGCCGAGTACGACCCGGCCAACACCGGCACCGCCGCCCAGCAGATCGCGGCCGGGACGATGCCCCCGACCTCGCCGCTGTTCGTCATGAACATCGCCTACGACGCCTACCTCGGGCTGTACATCGGTGAACCGCAGGCCGTGGACCAGAGCGGGAACTCGCCGCAGTACCTCTACGCCACCGACGACCTGACGACCCAGAAGTGGCACCTGATCGGGGACACCGGCAGCTACACCAACGCCTCCTGGTACCGCTGGTTCCTCGACGGCGCCAACCGCACCAGCTCCACGATCGTCGGCAGGTCCTTCCGGTCCTACTGCGCCTTCGGCTGCTCGCACGACGCCTCGGGCGAGTACGTCGACGTCACCGTCGACTCCACCACTCCGGCAGCCGCGCCGATGGACACGAGCCACGGCTACCGCATCGCGAGCGGCACGGGACGGATCCTCGCCCAGACGGCCCGTGGGAGCGCCACCACCTCACTGGCGCAGCCCACCCCGTCCGGCCGCGACACCTGGGTGTTCACCCCGACCGGCGACGGCGCCTTCACCGTCACCAACGCCGCGAGCGGCCGGCTGCTCGGCGTCGACTCCTCCTCCACCGCCGGCCGCACCTGGGGCGCCAGGCCCACCGTCACCACCGCACGAGCCGGCGGGCCGTCGGCCGGCCAGCAGTGGTTCCTGGTCCCGGACGCCTCCGGCGGCACCTGTCGCCTGGTCAACCGCTACAGCGGACTCGTGCTCGGCCTCTCCGGGAGGGCCGGCCGGCTCGCCGAGACCACCCCGGCACGCAACTGGACCGACCGCAGCGGAAGTTCCGTGGGCGCCGGACGCACCGCCGCCGAACAGACCCTGTCCCTCACCGCGCCCTGAGACTCCGCTCGTACGACTATCCTGCGCTCATGTCGATCACCGACGGGCATTCCGACGCCCACCTGGCCGTGACCGCGTCCCAGGCGGGCGCCGCCGTGGTCCGTGACCTCTACGGCAACCGGCTCGCACGGTACGACAAGTCCGCCGGCGACTTCGCGACCGAGGCGGACCTCGCCGCCGAGCGAGCCGTGCTGGACGTCCTGTGCGCTGCCCGCCCCGACGACGCCGTGACCGGCGAGGAGAGCGGCCGCTCCGGCGCCGCCGGCGCCCGCCGCCGCTGGCTCGTCGACCCGCTGTGCGGCACCCTCAACTACGCCGTGCGGACCATGCTCGTCGGCGTGAACGTGGCCCTGCGGGAAGGGCCCGAGGTCACGGCCGCCGCGACCGCCGATCCGTTCGGCGGCGAGGTGTTCTGGACCGACGGCGAGGCGGCGTGGGTCCGCGGGGACGGCCACGACGAACGGCTGACGCCCTGGGCCGGGTCCGGGCTGGTGGACGTCAACCTCGACCCGCCCTTCCCCAACGCCCCCGGTTTTCAGGCGGCGCGACTCCTCGCCGACCCCGGCTTCGCCGCCCGGTTCCGGCCACGGGTGGTCTCCAGCACGCTCGCGGTGGCGTGGGTCGCCGCCGGGCGCCGGGCCGCCTACGTCACCGACGGCGACCTGCGCGACAGCGTGCACTTCGCGGCCGGGATCGCGCTGTGCCGCGCGGCCGGCTGCACGGTGACCGGCCTGTACGGCGAACCCGTGCTCAGCGGCGCGGGCGGGCTCGTCGCGGCGGCCGACGCCCAGACCCACGCCGCACTGCTGGAGCTCGTCAAGAAGCAGACCGAGAACGGGAGTTGACGGCCTTCTCGACGCATGACGTGCCCTCTGATGTGATTCCGGCATGACAGTGGCCCATGACCTCGCGGCCCGCTTCGGCCTGGCCCTGGACACCGGCTGCGAGACCCTGCGGGGTTGCGCGGAGGACTTCGGGCACATCGTGCGGGAGACCCCGCTCGGCGTCCTGCGGCCGGGGACCGCCGCCGAGATCAGGGACCTGCTCGAGTTCGCCGGCCCCCGGGGCGTCCCGGTGAGCGCCCGCGGCGGCGGACACTCGATGTACGGGCAGGGCCAGGCGGGCGGCGGAATCGTGCTGGACCTGCGGGCGATGAACCGGGTCGGTCCCGTGACGGCGGGCCAGGTGACCGTCCAGGCAGGCGCGTCCTGGCGGGAGGTCCTGGCCGCCACTCTCCCGTACGGCCGTACCCTCGCGGTCCTCACCGACTACCTGGGCGCCGGGGTCGGCGGTGTCCTGTCGGCCGGCGGACTCGGCGGTGCCACCCACCGGCACGGCCTGGTCGCGGATCAGGTGCTGGAACTGGAGGTGGTGACCGGGGCCGGGGAGCACCGGTTCTGCTCACCCGACCGGGATCAGGAGCTCTTCCACGCCGTGCTCGCCGGCCTCGGCCAGTGCGCGGTCATCGTGTCCGCCTCCCTGCGCCTGGTCCCGGCACCCGCCCGGATCCGCCGCTACTGCCTGTACTACGCCGACCTCGCCCGCTGTCTCGCGGACCAGCGGCGGCTCGCCGAGGAGCAGCGCTTCACCCATCTGGAGGGCCAGGTCCGGCCGGCCGGCGAGCCCGGCCGGCAGTTCATGATCGAGGCCGTGGCGGCGCACGACGGTCCGCACCCGCCCGACGACGGTACCCTCCTCGCCGGACTCGCACACGAACCCGCCGCCCTGGAGGCGGAGGACCTCGGCTACGCCGAGTTCGCGCATCGCGTGGACACCGACGAGGAGGTCCTGCGGGCCACGGGGGAGTGGCTGCATCCCCACCCGTGGCTCAACCTGCTGCTCCCACGCGACGGCGCCGAGTCCGTCGTCCGCGCGGTACTCGCCGACCCGGCCTTCCGTGACCTGCGCGACGCCGGTCTCGTCCTGCTGTACCCGCTGCTCTCCGGCCGGGTGCGCGCACCGTTCTTCCGCCGACCGTCCGGTGAAGTCCTGTACCTCTTCGCCCTGTTGCGTACGGCTCCGCCCGGCAGCCCGGAGACGGTCGCGGCCATGGTGGCCGCCAACCGCGCCGCGTACGAGCTCGCCCGGGCCCAGGGGGCTGTCGCGTATCCGGTCAACGCCCTGCCCATGTCGGACGCCGACTGGCAGGACCACTACGGCAGCCGCTGGCCTGCGTTCGCCGATGCCAAACGCCGCCACGACCCGCATCTCGTTCTGGCGCCCGGACACGGCATGCGGTTCTGAGCGGCGGCGGGCCGCCACGTCGTACGCATCTAAAGGTTTTTGGCTCCCGAGGGCTTGTCGGCCGCTTGTCTCATGTCTTAAATCAAAACATGAACTAAGCTGCCGGGTCAGCCGCTTGACCCGTTTTCCGTAGGGAGCCGCCCATGCCGAGCCGGATCGGAAGCCGTACGAGACAGAGCTGCGCGGGTGTCGCACTGGCCGCCCTGGCGGCACTGATCACCCTGCCCCTCGCCCCCACCCCGGCCGCCGCTGCCGGGACCATTGCCTGCGACACGGCGGACGCCGCCCAGGGCAGGCCCGCCACGGCGTCCTCCACCGAGAACACCGGCACCCCCGCCTCCGCCGCCTTCGACGGCGACACCTCGACCCGCTGGTCCAGCCGGTTCAGCGACCCGCAGTGGCTGCAGGTCGACCTCGGTTCCGTCGAGGACCTGTGCGGGATCGACCTGAACTGGGAGACCGCCTACGGAAAGGACTTCCAACTGCAGGCCTCCGCCGACGGGCAGAACTGGAGCACTCTCAAGACCGTCACCGGCGCGGGTGGCGGCACGGCGTCGTACGACGTCAGCGGCTCCGGCCGGTACGTCCGGATCCACGGCACCGCCCGTGGCACGGGGTACGGCTACTCGCTGTGGGAGATGGCCGTGCACACCACGAGCACCGGCACGACGGGGCCCGTCCAGGGCGGCGGCGATCTCGGCCCGAACGTCATCGTCGTCGACCCGTCCACCCCGAACCTCCAGCAGAAGTTCGACGACGTCTTCAAGCAGCAGGAGTCGGCCCAGTTCGGCACCGGCCGCTACCAGTTCCTGCTCAAGCCGGGCACGTACAACGGCCTCAACGCCCAGATCGGCTTCTACACCTCCGTCTCCGGGCTCGGCCTGAACCCCGACGACACACAGATCAACGGTGACGTCACGGTCGACGCGGGCTGGTTCAACGGCAACGCCACGCAGAACTTCTGGCGTTCGGCGGAGAACCTCGCCGTCAAGCCCTCCAACGGCACCGACCGCTGGGCCGTCGCCCAGGCCGCCCCCTTCCGCCGTATCCATGTCGAGGGCGGCCTGAACCTCGCCCCGAACGGCTACGGCTGGGCCTCGGGCGGCTACATCGCGGACTCGAGGATCGACGGCACGGTGGGGCCGTACTCCCAGCAGCAGTGGTACACCCGCGACAGCTCGGTCGGCGGCTGGACCAACGGCGTCTGGAACATGACCTTCTCCGGCGTCCAGGGCGCCCCCGCGACGAACTTCGACAGCGGCCCGTACACCACTGTGGACACCACCCCGGTCTCACGGGAGAAGCCGTTCCTCTACCTGGACGGCAACGACTACAAGGTGTTCGTCCCCGGCAGGCGCACCAATGCCCGGGGCGTCTCCTGGCCCAACACCCCGGGTACCTCCCTCCCGCTCGACCGCTTCTACGTCGTCAAGCCCGGCGCGACCGCGGCCACCATCGACGCGGCCCTCGCCCAGGGTCTCAACCTGCTGTTCACACCCGGCATCTACCACCTCGACCGGACGATCGACGTCACCCGCCCCGACACCGTCGTCCTCGGTCTCGGACTCGCCACCCTCGTGCCGGACAACGGCATCGACGCCGTGCACGTGGCCGACGTCGACGGCGTGCGGCTCGCCGGACTCCTCATCGACGCCGGACCGGTCAACTCCGACACGCTGCTGCGCATCGGCACCCCCGGCTCCACCGCCGACCACTCGGCCGACCCCACCACCATGCAGGACGTGTTCATCCGCATCGGCGGGGCCGGACCGGGGCTCGCCACCAACTCGGTCGTGGTGAACAGCAACAACGTCATCATCGACCACACCTGGATCTGGCGCGCCGACCACGGCAGCGGCGTCGGCTGGGACACCAACCGTGCCGACTACGGCCTCAGAGTCAACGGCGACGACGTGCTCGCCACCGGTCTGTTCGCCGAACACTTCAACAAGTACGACGTCTACTGGAACGGCGAGCGCGGCCGGACGATCTTCTTCCAGAACGAGAAGGCGTACGACGCCCCGAACGCCGCCGCCGTCACCCATGACGGCATCGTCGGCTACGCCGCCTACAAGGTAGCCGACTCAGTCACCACCCACGAGGCCTGGGGCCTGGGCAGCTACTGCAACTACACGGCCGATCCCACGATCGTCCAGACCCACGGCTTCCAGGTCCCGACCGGCGACGGCATCAGGATGCACGACCTGCTGGTGATCTCCCTCGGCGGCAACGGCCAGTACGCCCACGTCGTCGACAGCACCGGCGCACCCACCTCGGGAACCAGCACCGTCCCCTCCAAGGTGACGTCGTTCCCCTGACCCGCGCCGCGTCCCGGGACGGTGCCCGCCCCGTCCCGGGACGCACTCCGTTCGTCGGCCGTCCCGTTCGTCAGCCGTCGGACAGCGTCTGGTGCGGGGTGCGCTGGTAGGCGGCCCGGTACAGGGAGGCGAAGCGGCCCGGATGGTGGAAGCCCCAGCGGGCGGCGATCGCCGTGACGCTGTGGCCGCTGCCGGGGCCGGCGGCCGCCAGGTCGTGGTGGGCGTGCGCGAGCCGCACCCGGCGCAGATGGGCCAGCGGGGTGGTGTCCAGGTGCCGCCGGAAGGCGTACTGCACGGCGCGAACCGTCACATGGGCCGCCCCGGCGATGTCGGCGACCGTGATCGGCTGGTCGGCGTGGTCGTCGATGTAGGCGAGGGCGCGTCGCAGCATCGCCGGGTGCGCGTCGCCGCGGTCGGCGGCGGTGGGCTCGGGCACGGCCGTGTTCGGGAAGGTGGCCAGGACGCTCGCCGCCAGGTGCTGCGCGGCCGTCGCCGCGATCAGCGGCTGGTCGGCGGTCTCGGGATCGGCCAGCACATGGTCGCGCAGATGGACGATCGTGTGGCTCAGCTGGCGGGCGGCGGCCGCCGAGCGCGGCCGGTGACCGGTCAGCCGTACCGGCCGGGAGTCGTCCGGACCGGCGGCCACCTGGGCGAGCAGCGCCGGGTCCAGCATCGTGATGTTGTAGCGGGCATGGTCGATCCGTCCCGAGTACGGCAGGTCCGGCGGTGCGAACAGCACCACGTCACCGGGGCCGAAGGAGTCCTCGACGCCCTGGAAGCTGTGGTCGCGCACGGCACCTTCGTGGACGACGCACAGGCAGATCCGGCCCAGCGGGGTCACCGCGTAGCTCATCTCGAAGTCGAGTGCGAGCTCGTCGACGCTCACCGGGGCGATGGCGCTGCGCCGGACCTGGGCCCGGCCGGCCTCGGGTGTGCTGCTGCCGATGTGCATCCGGGCGTAGGCGCGGCTGAGGAAGTCCTCCGTGACCGCCAGGTCCGCACTGTCGAAGGTGAGCGTGTCCATGGACCCCGGCTGCCCGGAATGTCTCCCGATATGCCATGGCTGACCAGGCACTTTTCGTTTTCTGTACAGCTGCTCCCGATGCTGTTCGCACGGTGGCTGGCGCCGGCGGGGCGCGCCCGCTCAGGGTGACGGCATGATCGGACGTGACGAGCAGGTGGAAGAAATGGCGGCACTGCAGGAGGAGGTGGCCCAGCTTCGCTGGGCCGTCGTCTCGCACGCCGTTGTGGACCAGGCGATCGGCGTGGTCATCACCGTGGGCGGCCTACGGCCGGACCAGGGCTGGGAGGTCCTCAAGCAGGTCTCGCAGCACACGAACGTCAAACTGCGTGAGGTCGCACGCCACGTGGTGCAGTGGCCCGCTTCCGGCCGCCTGCCCGACGACATCCGCCGGGCCCTGTCCGCGGCGGTGGACCGGCTGCGCGAGGAACCGGACGGCTCCGCGCGCTCGGAGGAGGGCGACGAACAGTTCGTGAGCTGCGGTCCGGCCGGGTGACGCAGGGGCCGGGGGGTTTCGAGCGGGCGCCGGGTGCAACACGGACCGTGCGGAACGGACCGGCTCTGGAGGACAGTCATGGATCATGGGCGCGCACCCGTACTGGAGGCACTGCAGGATTTCCGGCGACGAGGGGACGTGGTGTTCGGTCCGCCGGGGCACAAGCAGGGTCGCGGCACGGATCCCCGCGTGGCCGACGTCCTCGGCCTGGACGTGTTCCGTTCGGACGTGCTCACGCTCAACGGGCTGGACGACCGGCGCCAGTCCCAGGGCGTGCTGTCACAGGCCCAGGAGCTCATGGCCGACGCCGTCGGCGCCGAGCACGCCTTCTTCTCCACCTGCGGCAGTTCGCTGTCCGTCAAGACCGCGATGCTCGCGGTCGCGGGCCCCGGCGAGAAGCTGCTGCTCTCCCGCAACGCGCACAAGTCGGTCATCGCTGCCGTGATCATCAACGGGGTGGAGCCGATCTGGGTGCACCCCAAGTTCGACGCCGAACGCCATCTGGCCCACCCGCCGGAGCCCGACGACGTCCGCGACCGGCTGCGCGAGCACCCGGACGCCAAGGGCATGCTGCTGATCACGCCCACCGATTGGGGCACCTGCGCCGACATCCGGGGAGTCGCCGACGCCTGTCACGCCTTCGACGTACCGCTCATCGTGGACGAGGCCTGGGGAGCGCATCTGCCCTTCCATCCGGACCTGCCCGCCTGGGGGATGGACGCCGACGCCGATCTCGTCGTCACCAGTGTGCACAAGATGGGCGGCGCCATCGAGCAGAGCTCGGTCTTCCACCTCCAGCACGACCGGGTGGCGCCCGAGGTGCTCAAGCAGCGCGAGGACCTGCTCGGCACGACCAGCGCCTCCTGTCTGGTGTACGGCGCCCTCGACGGCTGGCGGCGGCAGATGGTGGAACAGGGCCGCGACCTGCTGGACGCCGCCGTGCACCGCGCGGAGCGGGTCCGGGCCCAGCTGCGCGAGCTGCCCGGGCTGAAGGTGATGGGCGGCGAGATCATCGACGCGGGACTGGCCGCCGAGTTCGACCCCATGAAGATCATCATCGATGTGCGCGACCTCGGCATCAGCGGCATGCAGGCCACCGAGTGGCTGCGCGCCCACTGTCACGTCGACATGGGCGGCTCCGACACCTGCCGGATCAGCGCATCGATCACCCACGCCGACGACGACGGGACCGAGAAGATCCTCGTGGACGCCGTGCGCACCCTGGTGGAGCGGGCGGACACGATCGAGCGGCAGACGGAGGTGGACCTGCCCGAACCGCGCGCGCTGGAACTGGAGCAGGCCCTGCTGCCGCGCAAGGCCTTCTTCGGGCCCGCCGAGCAGGTGCCGATCGACCGGGCCGCGGGCCGGATCGCCGCCGAGATGATCAGCCCCTATCCGCCCGGTGTGCCCGTCGTGGCGCCCGGCGAGGTGATCACCGAAGAGGTGCTGGACTACCTGCGCACCGGTGTGGCGCACGGCTTCCTGATCTCCGACGCGGCCGACCCCGCGCTGGAGAGCATCAGGGTCGTCGCCCGCGACTGAGCGGTGGCCCGCCACTGACCTGACCGGCCGCTTCCGAACTGCGCCGGCCGGGCCCAGCCCCTAGGGTGGCGGTGCGGGCGGCCGATGCTTGCCCGCCTGCCCGGGTCAAGAAGCCGGCCCTCCTGATGAACACACCCTCGGCAGGGGGCTCTTGGCCCTGCCCGACCGTCCCCGGGCCGGACCGGAGCGTCCGGCGGGCCCCGCCTTCCCGGCAACTCGATGAGAGACGGCCCGACTTCACCCCGACCGGAAATCCTCACGATTCCCGGTTTCGGGCGCCCCGGCCCGGGGACCTCGGTACGAGGGCCGAAGCGACCCTTTTTCTCCTGATCAGTTCTGTTGTCGGCTGTATGCCCGGGTGTGGCCATCCCGCGTCGGACGCCCGCCTCGCCGGTGCCGGACCCGCCCCGTGACCAGCGAAGGAATCATAGTGATGAGCGAGACGAACCCTTTGAAGCGAGCGGCGGACAAGGTGTCGGACGTCCTGCAGGGTGGTGACGGCACGGGACCCGAGGACGGCATCCCCGGGAAGCCCGGACCCCGGACACCGTCGGTCGCGGAGCCGACCGAACCCCACGAGCCCTTCCCGCCCCCCAAGCCCGACCAGACCGGCCCGGACACCGTCTCGCCGACGGGTCAGCCCACCGGCGCCGATCAGGCCCGGATGGCGCAGGGCGGCAGCTCTCTGACCAACGCCCAGGGCACCCGGCTGTACGACACGGACCACTCGCTCAAGGCGGGGCCGCGCGGCCCCGTGCTCCTGCAGGACCACCATCTGCGCGAGAAGATCACGCACTTCGACCACGAACGCATTCCCGAGCGCGTGGTCCACGCGCGCGGCGCCGCGGCGCACGGGATCTTCCGCGGCTACGGCACGGCGACGAACGTCACCAAGGCGGCCTTCCTCGCCGAGGGCGTCGAGACCCCCGTGTTCGTGCGCTTCTCCACCGTGCTCGGCTCCCGCGGCTCCGCGGACGCCGTTCGTGACACCCGCGGCTTCGCGACCAAGTTCTACACCGGCGAAGGTGTCTTCGACCTGGTCGGCAACAACATCCCGGTGTTCTTCATCCAGGACGCGATCAAGTTCCCCGACGTCGTCCACGCCGCGAAACCCCATCCGGACCGGGAGATCCCGCAGGCACAGAGCGCGCACGACACCTTCTGGGACTTCGTCACCCTGCACACCGAGGCCACCCACCACACCCTGTGGAACATGTCCGACCGGGGCATCCCGCGCTCGTACCGCACCATGGAGGGCTTCGGCATCCACACCTTCCGGCTGGTCGACGCGGCCGGGGAGACGACGCTGGTGAAGTTCCACTGGAAGCCGAAGCTGGGCGTGCACTCGCTGGTCTGGGAGGAGGCTCAGATCATCAACGGCGTCGACCCGGACTTCCACCGCCGGGACCTCGCCGACGCCATCGAGGCGGGAGCGTACCCCGAGTGGGAGCTCGGCATCCAGACCTTCCCCGACACCCCGGACCAGACGTTCGAGGGCATCGACCTGCTGGACCCCACCAACATCGTCCCCGAGGAGCTCGCGCCCGTGCAGCCCATCGGGCTCCTCACCCTCAACCGCAACCCGTCGAACTTCTTCGCCGAGACCGAGCAGGTCGCCTTCCACCCGGGCCACCTCGTCCCGGGCATCGACATCACCGACGACCCGCTGCTGTCCGGCCGGCTCTTCTCCTACCTGGACACCCAGATCACCCGGCTGGGCGGCCCCAACTTCGCGCAGATCCCGATCAACCGGCCGCACGCGCCCGTCAACGACATGTTCCGCGACGGCATGCACCAGACGGCGGTGCACCGGGGTACGGCCCCCTACCGCCCCAACTCCCTCGACGGCGGCTGCCCGTTCACGGCCGGTGCCGACTCGGGCGCGTTCGTCGAGACGCCGGTACGGGTGCCGGAGGCGACCAAGGTCCGCGAGGCCCCCGAGTCGTTCAAGGACCACTTCAGCCAACCGCGCCGTTTCTGGCTCAGTATGAGCCCGGTGGAGCGCGAGCACATCATCGGCGCCTACACCTTCGAACTCGGCAAGTGCTACGAACAGGCCATCAAGGAAAGGGGGTTGCAGGTACTGGCGAACATCGACCCGGAGCTGTGCGCGGGCGTCGCGGGTGGCCTCGGCCTGCCCGCCCCCGAACCCACGGTGCCCCTGGCCGACGTCGAGCCCAGCCCCGCGCTGTCCCAGGTCGGGCGCACCTGGCCCACCGACGGCCGGATCATCGGCGTGATCACCGGCCCGGACGGCGACCTCGACGGCGTGCGCGCCGTACGCCAGGAGGTGCTGGACAGCGGCATGGTCCCGCTCGTCGTCGCACCGGCCGGCGGCACCCTGGGCACCGGCCCGGACGCGCTCACCGTACAGCGGACCTACGCCACGGCACGGTCCGTGGAGTTCGACGCGCTGCTGGTGGCCGGCACCCCCGGCATCGGCGCCGACGCCTACGGCGCCCGTGACGCCAAGGCGGGTCTGCCCACCGAACGCACCGGCACCCCCGACCCGCGGGTGGGGCTGCTGCTGGCGGAGGCGTACCGGCATGGCAAGGCCATCGGCGCGGCCAAGGGCGGAGAGATGGCACTGGAGGCAGCCGGCATCCCGCTCGAGGCACCCGGTGTGATCGCCGGCGACGGCGTCCCGACGGTCCTGCAGGAGCTGATCCGGCTGCTCGGCTCGCACCGGGTCTGGGACCGCTTTCCGTCGGCCGCCTGACGTGCGCACGCGCGCAGGCACCGGCGAAGGCCGCCCAGGACGGCCCGGTGCCGACACCTGACGCCGTCGTGCGCCGGCTCCCGCCCGTGGGGGCCGGCGCACGGACGTTCAGTGCCGGGTGACGGGGCCGGCCGGCCGTACCGGGCGGCGGAACAGGGCCGTCCACAGGAACTCCTCCCCGAACAGCGCGGAGTCCGCCGGTTGCTGCCGCATGGCGCGCAGTTCGACCTCCTGGAAATCGGAGAAGATCCGGCGCAGCGCCTCGGGGGTGTAGGCGAGGCCGCCGTGCAGGCCGGGCTCGCGGTAGAAGGCCGTGTCGGGGAGTTCGGAACCCATGCGGCCGGCGGCGAAGCAGGTGAGCGCGAAGTGCCCGCCGGGCGCCAGAACGCGCTCCAGCAGCGCGAGATGGCTGACGCGGCGGTGCGGTGGCAGGTGGTGGAAGCAGCCCGAGTCGTAGACGAGGTCGTACGGGCCCCGCAGTTCACCGGTGCTCCCCGTCAGGGCGAAGGCGTCCCCGCGGTGGAACCGGACGGCAGCGCCCGCCCCGGCCTCCCGCGCCCGCTCCTCGGCCCAGGCGATCGCGGTGGGGGAGAGATCGACGGCGTCCACCTCGAAACCGCGGGCGGCGAGGAACAGCGCGTTACGGCCGGGGCCGCAGCCCAGGTCGAGAGCCCGCCCCGGCCTGATCAGGCCGCGGTCGAGACAGGACAACAGGTTCTCGTCCGGCTTCGCCGCGAAGAACGGCACCGCTCTGTTCCGGTCCGAGTAGAACCCGTCCCACCACGCGGCCGCGTCCCGCGTCCAGCGGTCGGCCTCCGGCGCGAACAGCTCGTCCAGCAGTCGCAGTACGTCCTCCACCGTGCGGATGTCCCGGTCCATCCGGCCCCCTTTCCCGATGGGCAGAACCTACGGACCGGGACGGCGGAACACCAGGTCACGGCGGCCGGGCCGAGGGCACCGGCGGCCGGCTGAGCGGGCGTCGGAGGCGGGCCGGGCCGCTGCCCCCGCAAGACCGGCCGACAGGCCGGCCGGACCCCGCAGCGCGCCGGCACACGGCCTTCCACGAGGGCGCCGGGGCCACTTTTTCGCCCGCTCGCGACGGCGTCCGCGCGCTGCCGGGCGACCGGCTCAGTCCCGTGCCGCGGCCGGTGCCTCGCGGTCGGGCCGGGCCGCGTCCGGCGGCACGGGCGGGCGGCGGCGCGGGCGCAGCAGCAGGCGTCTCGCCGGGCGCTCCACCGCCTCGTACAGCAGCCAGGACAGGCTGAGCGACACCGTGAAGGCGGTCGTGGTCACGCCGACCCCCGCCAGCAGCCCGAAGTGCGGCTTCGTCCCCAGCAACTGCGTGGCGGACCGGAGCACCAGCAGATGAATCATGTAGAAGGCGAACGACAACTCACCGAGCCGCACCAGCCGCCGGCGCCGCCACAGCGACGGCAGACCCTCCACGTCCGCGACGGCCGCGGCCGGAATGAGCAGCGAGAACCCGGCGATGGTGCACACGGTGGCGGAGTAGCCGGGCGTGACCTGCGGAACGAGGAAGTAGCCGATGATCGCCAGGGCGAGCGACGCCTCGAGACCGGGCCCGCGCCACCGGCCGAGCAGCACCAGCCGCGCGGTGACCGCGCCGAGGACGAACTCCGGCAGCCGGGCCGCGGGGAACGAGTACAGCGCGTACGTCCACCAGTGGTGGGCGTCCGCCCAGGCCAGCACCATGACCGCGGTCACCGACACGGCGCCCAGCGCGGTCGAGGCACGCGTGCCGAGCCGGCGCAGCAGCAGGAACAGCAGCGGGAAGGCGGCGTAGAAGAACGCCTCGCAGGCGAGCGACCAGCTGACCGGGTTCAGTGTCTGCCACCAGGGACGCCACCAGGAATGGAGCAGCAGCACGTTGGACAGGGCCTGCTTCGGCGTCGGCCGGGGCTGGTCCGCCAGCGTGTACGCCATCAGCAGGGCGACGGCGAGGGTGACGAGATGCACCGGGTAGACGCGCGCGAAACGCCGTCTCCAGAAGGCGAGCGCGCGGTCACGGGGCCGTGCCGACCAGGTCAGGACGAAGCCGGACAGCACGAAGAAGAACGACACTCCGGTGGCACCGGCACCGAATCCCCAGGAGACGAGCCGGCCACCGGTGCCGCCGAAGTAGCCGAAGTTGTTCACGTGCAGTCCGAACACCAGCAGTGCCGCCATCCACCGCAGCCCGGTGAGGGACGGCAGTGGGGGCGTGGCGGCTGCGGGCGAATCCCCGCCGGCCGTGTCGCCGGTGGGGGAGGGCGGCGTCGTCCGGAGCGCCCGGGTCGTCGCCGTGGTCATCGAATCACCTGCCGCAGAGGATTGGCGTGGGGCATGAAGGGGTATCTTGCCCGTTTACCCCTGTTCCATCACGTCACATGGCAAACATCACACTGCTGGCGAACGACGGCCCCCTCGGGATGCCACGGACGGCCGGACCGGGTGCACCCGTACGAGTGATGCCCGGCCCATCGCCTTGATCGGCCCAGCCCGTCAGTTCCTTCGGCCGTTGAAATCCGAGTCACTCAATGGGCATTCGAGGTCCGCAGCGATCTCGATCATACGCTTCCGGTAGCGGACGGCTGCCTTCCGCTCCTGCTCCCCGCCGCCTGCAGCCGTACACGTGGTGCGCTTCGCCGTCCAGCGCTCGGAGGACCCCGAACCCGAACCGGAAGAGGCCGAGTTGGACCCAGGCTGGTCCTGTGGGCACGAGCGGCCCGCCGCCCGGAATCCGGGACGCGGTCGTCAAGCCGCTTGTCCGGCAAGGGCCTTGACGAGCTGGTCCCGTGTCATCTTCGATCGCCCGGCACGCCCGCGGCGCTCGCCCGCTTCTGCAGGTCCGCCTTCGAGAGAGACGTCAGGTCCTCGGTCTTCCTGCGGCCGGAAGCCCGCTTCTTGCCGGAAGCCCGCTCCTTGCCGGTGGCATGCTTCTTGCCGGTGGCCGGTCTCCGGCCCGTGGCCGGCTTCCCGCGGCCGTCCTTGCGGCCCCGGGACCGGCTCTGCTCGACGCTCCGGCTGAGCGCCTTCATGAGGTCGATGACGTCGGTCGCCTCCGGCGCCGCCGGCTCGTCGACGACCTCCTCGCCCTTCCGCTTGGCCGCGACGAGCTTCTTGACGCGCTCCACGTAGGTGTCGTGACAGTCGCCGGGGTCCCAGTCCATGGTGAGCGCGTCGATCAGCTGCTCGGCCGTCCGCAGCTCCTTGCCGTCGCTCTTCGTCGGCCGCTCGGGGTCGCCGGATGCCCGGGCGTCCAGGGCGTGCCGGTCACGGGCGGCGACGAACTCCTCCGGCCGCAGCCCGTACAGCTCGTCGGCGACGGAGTCCAGGTCCATCAGCGTCCCTCTCGACGGCCACCTCGGTGGCGGAGTACGAGTTTCTCATTGTGTGCGGCTTATGTGGCGTATGCGGCCCTTCATCCGGGCGGGGCGGGAGTCTGCCGGAGGGCGCGACCTTCGGTGCGCCGTCCCCGCCCTTCGGCGCCGGGCCGCCACCCTTCGGACGCGCTCCGCAGACCGTCGGCGGACGGCGCCGGTGCGGCCGGGCCCGGCAGGGTGACCGCATGCAGACGACCAAGGGGATCGAGCGAGCGCAGTTCCTGGCCGGCCTGGCGTCCGCGGGGCTCGCCGCGGCCGTGCTGCCGTCGGGGGAGGCCCACGCCGAACAGGCACGGCCGGGCTGGGAGCGGGCCGCGCAGGGCGACGTACGCAGGGCCGGCGTCTCGCGGGGCGGACTGGGGCACCACGGGGTGGTGTACACCGTGGGCGCAGGGAAGACGCCGGGTACGGCGTTCAGCACGTCCCGGATGCGCAAGGACATCCGTGCCGTCCGCGACGAGTTGTGCGCCGACACCGTCGACCTGACGGGGGACGGCGTGGAACGGCTCACGGCGACGGCCGCCGAGGCCGCCGAACGCGGACTGCGCGTCCGGCTCCAGCCGACCCCAGGTGACGTCCCGGAGCGGGACATCCTGGAACACCTCGCGGAGACCGGCCGGTTCGCGGAGCGGCTGCGCCGGCACGGGGCCGCCGTGGACCTGAGCGTGGGGTGCGAGTTCTGGCTGTTCGTGCCGGGTATCGTCCCCGGCGGGACCGCCGTCGAACGCATCCGGAACCTGCTCGACGGCAAGGTGGACCCCGTCGCGGTGCAGCGCCGCCTGGACCGCTTCACGGCGAAGGCGGCCGCCGTCGGCCGGTCCGTCTTCCAGGGCCGGCTGAGCTACGCCGCGGCCCAGGACGACGAGGTCGACTGGCGCCTCTTCGACATCGTGGGCATCGACTACTACGCGTACTTCCCCCACAAGGCCGACCACGTCGAGGAGTTGAGCCGCCATCGGCGATGGGCAAGCCGCTGGCCATCACCGAGTTCGGCACCTGCGCCTATGCCGGGGCACCCCGGAGCGGCGGCATGGGCTGGGACGTCGTCGACCACGACAAGGAGCCCCCGGAGGTCAGGGGCGGCCTGGTCCGCAGTGAGCGCACGCAGGCGGCCTGTCTCACCCAACTCCTGGACGTCTTCTCCTCGATGGACCTCTACGCGGCGATGGTCTACGAGTTCGTGACCCCCGACACCCCGCACCGCCCGGGCGACCCGCGCCACGACCTCGACATGGCGAGTTACGCCATCACCAGGACCCTGAAGGACCGCCCGGACGAACCCGCCTCCGGCTGGCACTGGGAACCGAAGCAGGCCTTCCACGCCCTGGCCCACCGCTACCGGTCCGCCCGACGACCCACCGGCTGACCCGCGCGCCCGGCCACGGTCGGCGGGCGGACCGCGGGGATGCCGTGGCTGCCTGCGGCAGCCGCCGGGAGGGAGCGGTGAGCGTCCGGCGCGGTCACCCCGGCTCACCCCTTAGGAGGACCGTCCGGCTTGCCGCGCCGCTCTCACCGATCCGGGGCCACATGATGCGGGCATGCCCCCCGACCCGCTCCCGGACCCGCCCGCAATCCCGCTCCCGGCCCGGCCCGCAAGCCCGCTCCCCGTCCGGGTTCCCGTTCGAGCGCCGTACGGATTCCCGGACCCGGCGCCGTTTCGCCCGCGCTCTGCACGCCGGGCGGAGCCCCGCGGAGGCGAAGGTGAACGCGGACTTCCGGGCAGGTGCCGGGCGGGAAGAGGAGACGGCCGGCGGGCGACGGGAAGCGACCAGAATTGCATTGCTCGTTTTCTTGAACCTCTCGTGTTTATGGCGGTAGGTTCAGCCCCATGACCGCCTCCCCGACACCGACCACCGCCGAGGAGCTCCGCGGTGCCGGCCTGCGCGTGACGGCAGCCCGCGTCGCGCTGCTGGAGACCGTCCGGGCGGGCGACCACCTCGGCGTCGAGGCGATCGCCTCCGGGGTACGCGACCGCGTAGGCCACATCTCCCTGCAAGCCGTCTACGAGGCCCTGCACGCCCTCACCGCGGCGGGGCTGGTCCGCCGTATCGAGCCGGCCGGTCACCCGGCCCGGTACGAGGGGCGGGTGGGGGACAACCACCACCACATCGTGTGCCGGTCGTGCGGTGCCGTCGTCGACGTCGACTGCGCGGTCGGCGACGCGCCCTGTCTGACCGCCTCCGACCCGCGCGGCTTCGCGATCGACGAGGCCGAGGTCGTCTACTGGGGCATCTGCCCCGACTGTTCCACCGGCCGCAGTTCCTGAGCACCGAGTTCCGCACAGTTCGGAAGGATTGCCATGACTGAGAACCACGACGCGATCGTCACAGACGCGAAGGCGGAGGGGGCGAGCGGCGGCTGCCCCGTCGCCCATGACCGGGCGCTGCACCCGACCCAGGGCGGTGGCAATCGCCAGTGGTGGCCGGAGCGGCTCAACCTGAAGATCCTTGCCAAGAACCCGCCCGTGACGAACCCGCTCGGCGAGGAGTTCGACTACGCCGAGGCCTTCGAGAGCCTCGATCTTCCGGCCGTGAAGCGGGACATCGCCGAGGTGCTGACCACCTCGCAGGACTGGTGGCCGGCCGACTTCGGCCACTACGGACCGCTGATCATCCGGATGGCCTGGCACAGCGCGGGCACCTACCGCATCAGCGACGGCCGTGGCGGCGCGGGCGCCGGCCAGCAGCGCTTCGCCCCGCTGAACAGCTGGCCGGACAACGCCAACCTGGACAAGGCCCGCCGCCTGCTGTGGCCGGTGAAGAAGAAGTACGGCCAGAAGATCTCCTGGGCCGACCTGATGATCCTCGCCGGCAACGTGGCCCTGGAGTCCATGGGCTTCACCACCTTCGGCTTCGGCGGCGGCCGTGAGGACGTCTGGGAGGCCGAGGAGGACGTGTACTGGGGCCCCGAGACCACCTGGCTGGGCGACAAGCGCTACACCGGCGACCGCGAGCTGGAGAACCCGCTCGGCGCCGTCCAGATGGGCCTGATCTACGTCAACCCCGAGGGTCCGAACGGCAACCCGGACCCGCTGGCCGCGGCCCGCGACATCCGTGAGACCTTCCGCCGTATGGCGATGAACGACGAGGAGACCGTCGCGCTGATCGCCGGCGGCCACACCTTCGGCAAGACCCACGGCGCCGGTCCCGCCGACGCGGTCGGCGCCGACCCCGAGGCCGCCGGCTTGGAGGAGCAGGGCCTCGGCTGGCGCAGCACCTACGGCACCGGCAAGGGCGCGGACGCCATCACCTCCGGTCTCGAGGTGACCTGGACCGCCACGCCGACCCAGTGGGACAACGGCTTCTTCGACATCCTCTTCGGCTACGAGTGGGAGCTGACCGACTCCCCGGCCGGCGCCAAGCAGTGGGTGGCCAAGGACGCCGAGGCCATCGTCCCCGACCCGCAGGACCCGTCGAAGAAGCGCCTCCCGACGATGCTCACCACCGACCTGTCCCTGCGCTTCGACCCGATCTACGAGCCGATCTCCCGCCGGTTCCACGAGAACCCGCAGGAGTTCGCGGACGCCTTCGCCCGCGCCTGGTACAAGCTCACCCACCGTGACATGGGCCCCAAGTCGCTGTACCTCGGCCCCGAGGTCCCGCAGGAGACCCTGATCTGGCAGGACCCGCTGCCGGAGCGCGAGGGCGAGCTGATCGACGACGCGGACATCGCGGTCCTGAAGGCCAAGCTGCTCGAGTCGGGCCTGTCCGTGTCCCAGCTGGTCACCACGGCGTGGGCGTCCGCCTCGACCTTCCGCGCCACCGACAAGCGCGGCGGTGCCAACGGCGCCCGCATCCGCCTCGCCCCGCAGAGCGGCTGGGAGGTCAACGAGCCCGACGAGCTGGCCCAGGTGCTGCGTGTCCTGGAGGGCGTCCAGCGGGAGTTCAACGCCTCCTCCGGCGCGAAGAAGGTCTCGCTGGCCGACCTCATCGTCCTCGGCGGTGCCGCCGCGGTCGAGAAGGCCGCCAAGGAGGGCGGCTTCGAGGTGAAGGTGCCCTTCACGGCGGGCCGCGTGGACGCGACCGAGGAGCACACCGACGCCGAGTCCTTCGAGGCGCTGGAGCCGACCGCGGACGGCTTCCGCAACTATCTCGGCAAGGGCAACCGTCTGCCGGCGGAGTTCCTGCTGGTCGACAGGGCGAACCTGCTGGACCTGAGCGCCCCCGAGATGACGGTGCTCGTCGGTGGTCTGCGCGTCCTCGGCGCCAACCACCAGCAGTCGCAGCTCGGCGTCCTCACCAGGACGCCCGGCGTCCTCACCAACGACTTCTTCGTCAACCTGCTCGACATGGGCACGACCTGGAAGTCGACCTCCGAGGACCAGACCACCTTCGAGGGCCGTGACACCGTCACGGGTGAGCTGAAGTGGGCCGGCAGCCGCGCCGACCTCGTCTTCGGCTCCAACTCCGAACTGCGCGCCCTCGCCGAGGTCTACGCCGCCGACGACGCGAAGGAGAAGTTCGTCAAGGACTTCGTCGCCGCGTGGAACAAGGTCATGGACGCGGACCGGTTCGACCTGGTCTGATCACCGGCCCGAGCACGGCTTCGAGGGCGCCCGGCCCGACCTGGACAGGTCGGCCCGGGCGCCTTCGTCGTGCGAGCGGGGGCCGATTCGCTCGCGGTGACCGTCACGGGTGATCCACAACTGTCACAGGTGATCCACAGCGGAAACCGGGGGCATCCCGTCTCTGTCTCCCTCGATGAGCACCGGCCCGGAGCCGGTCGAACCACGCACACCGCAATCGGGGGACCCCATGCAGAACCGCACCGCCCTTCGCCTCGCCGCCTCCACGACGGCCGTGATCGCCGCCGCGCTGTCGCTGACGGCCTGCCAGCCGGGCGGCGACGGGGCGGCCAAGACGGCCTCCCCGGCTCCGGCCTCCGCCGCCCCCTCCACCGGCGCCCCCGCGACCGCGAGCGCCGCTCCCACGGCCGCGTCGGCCCCGGGAACCCCCGGCGGCGGCAGGTCGACCGCGTCGGCTGCCCCGGCCTCTCCCGCCTCCGCCACCTCGGCCGACAAGGCGCCGACGTGTCCGGTGACGGCCGTGCAGGCGACGGCCTCCCAGGCGGCCGACCGTCCGGACGGCACCGGCACGGGCGCGGCGATCGTCGAGTTCACCAATGTCTCCGCGCACGCGTGCGTCCTGCAGGGCCACCCGTCGGTGGGCGGTGCGGGCAACGGTTCCCCGGAGCACAACAAGCCGCTGAAGGTGACCCCGGCCGGTACCGCGTCGGCCGTGCGCCTCGCGCCGGGCGGCAAGGCCTGGGTGAAGCTGACCTTCGTGCAGGTCCAGGGCGAGGGCGACGGCTACTGCGCGTCCGGCGCGAAGCCTGCCGTCTACCCGACGCTCGTGGTCGGCCTGCCCGGCTCGGGTGCGCACCAGGTCGCCCTGTCGGACGGGGAGTTCGCCGAGTGCGACAACACCGTCACCGCGACCGCGGTCACGGCGGCGAAGCCCTCCTGACCACGCATGTGATCAGCGGGCGGTCGGGGTTGCCGGCTGCGGGTGTGTTGCGGGGCTGCCGGTGGTGCGTCCGCTTCGGGCTGCCGCCCGGCCGCCGCGGCGGCCGGGCCTTCCCGGCCGCGCGGGGGCCCGATGTCCCCGGGCCCGACGGCGCTGACGCGACCGGCGACTTCATCTCCGCAGTGCCTCGAAGGCGGTCCGTCCCGCGGCCCCGATCGCCAGATCGACGTCCGCCGCCAGCCCCGCGCACCGGTCCGCACGGGTCAGCGCCGCCATGGCCACCCGGTCGCCCGAGTCCGCCTCGACCACCCCGATCTCGTGCCGCAGATGCAGGAACGTTCCCGTCTTGCCGCCCCACCGCAGCGTGTCCGCCCGGAGTTCACTCGCCAGCCGGTGCGTGAACAGCTGCAATCCCATCAGCCGGCGCAGCTCCGCCGTCGCCGGCGGAACCGAGATCTCCTCGCACCACACACGCCGCAGCAGCTCGACGAGCGCCACGGCCGTGCCTGCGTTGGCACGGGCCGGGTCCAGGGTCTCGATGGTGGGCCGGCCCGCCCGCTCGTCCCGCAGGGCCAGTTCCAGCGCGAGCGAGAAGTCGTTGCCGGCGGCGCCGGCGGCGCACTCGTACATGTGGTTCATCCGGTGCCGCATCCGGATCCCCCCGCATCCCCAGGCCCGCAGCCGCTCGTCCACCTCCGCCACCGGGACCAGGTCGAGCAGGGTGTCCGCCGCGGCGTTGTCGCTCACCGACAGCATCAGCAGGAGCAGATCACCGACGGCCACGGTCGCCGGGTGCCGGAACGCCGCGAGCCCGCTGGGACCGACGCTGCTCCGCGCCGGATCGACCGTCACCGGATGCGCCGGATCGAGGTCTCCGGCCGCGATCCGGTCGAGTACGACGAGGGCGAGCGGAACCTTCGCCACCGAGGCGAGCGGCATGGACTCCGTGACCGCGAAACCGAGTTGCTCTCCCGTGTCGAGGTTCCGGGCGAGGAACGAGCCGCGCACGCCGAGGGCGGCCCAGTCCGTGGCGATCGACTCGGCGACGTCCCGCAGGGCGCCGTCGTCCCCGAGGCAGACCGGGTGGTGCACGGGCGCCGCGCTCATCCGCGGGCCGCCAGTCGCGCCGGTACGTCCTCGGTCCCGGTCCCGGCGGGCGGTCCGCCAGGACCGGAGGCGGCGGCTCCCGCGGCCGAGGCGAGCAGCGGGACCAGCCAGTCGGGCACATCAGCGGCGCCGGACCGGTCCGGGGCGGCGCTCACGTCGTACCCCCGGTGCAGCGACCGGTCGGCCAGCGGAGCCCATGGTGCCCCGTGCTGCCGGGCGAACGGCTCGGCGCACAGCAGCAGCGCCCGCCCGGCCAGTGTCTCGGCGAGGGCGGTGGCCGCGGGCCCGGCCGGGCGGAACCGCCCGGGTGACAGCCCGGCCCGGGCCACGGCACGGTGCAGGCGGTCCTCGCAGGACGGATCGTCATCCTCCGGGAGGGTCAACACCGGGAGTGGTACGACCCGTTCGGCGCCGCGGCCGCGACGGGGCCGCAGGTCCTCCAGGTGCACCGCACGCCGGGTGCCGCCGTACCCGGGGGTCCGCTCTGCGCCCACCGCATCCGTCTCCGGCGCGCACGCCAGGCCGAGCGGAACCCGGAACGTGCACCGTTGCGCAGGCACCCGCACCAGCGCGTAGGCGAGCGAGCCGTCGGCCAGCCCCGCCACCCTCGCCGGAGGCGGCAGTTCACGCATGGCGAGGCTGATCCCGCGCTCGGCCCCGGCGCGGATCGCGCGCGCCAGCGCCGCCGGGGCGCAGTGGGCGGGCACCCCGACCGCTCGCATCCGTGACCGCCCGGCCGCACCGGCGACCTGCCGCAGCCGCTCGGCGCGGTCCAGCACGTCCCGCGCGTACGGCAGCAGCAGCACCCCCAGTTCCGTGACGGTGATCTGCCGCCGCGAGCGGTCGAACAGCAAGCCGCCGAAGTGCTCCTCCAATGCCCGGATGCGGCGGCTGAGCAGCGGCTGGGCGATGCCGAGCCGGTCCGCCGCCCGGGAGAAGCCCACTTCGTCGGCCGTCGCGACGTACGCCTCTAGATGCGCCAGGAGATCCATCCTGCATTCATATCGAATAGGCATGGGTCGTGCACACTTCACTCTTGGACATGAGTGGCGTCCGGCTGTTTCGCTGGTCCCCGCCGACGATCCGTCGAGCGATCCGTCGAGCGGTTCATGCAACGAGCAGGAGGACAGTGCCCATGACCAGCACCGACCAGCCGACCCCGATGGCCCGGCGCGGCCTGTTCAAGGCGGGCCTCGCCTTCACCGGCGCGGCCGTCGCGGCCACCGCGGTCCGCGCACCCGCCGCGTGGGCGGCGCCGGAGCGGGACCCGCGGCCGGTCGGGGACCAACTGACCGCACTGGAACGGCGGCACGACGCCCGTCTCGGTGTGTACGCGCGCAACGTCCGCACCGGACGGACCGTTTCGCACCGGGAGGGCGAGCGGTTCGCGATGTGTTCGACGTTCAAGGCGTTCGCCGCGGCGGCGGTCCTGCGCGATCACGGCGGCTGCGCACCGCTGGACAGGGTGATCCACTATCCGCCGCGCGACATCCTGTCGAACTCGCCGCGCACCGCCGAGCACGTGGACACCGGTATGACGGTTGCGGACCTGTGCGCGGCGGCGATCCAGTACAGCGACAACGCGGCCGGCAATCTGCTGCTGCGTGAGATCGGCGGGCCCGCCGGACTGACCCGCTTCTTCCGGTCGCTCGGCGACCGGGTGAGCCGGCTCGACCGGTGGGAGACGGACCTGGGCGGCGCCGTCCCCGAAGACCCGCGGGACACCACGACTCCGCAGGCCCTCGGCCGCAGCTTCGAGCGGCTCACCCTGGGCCGGGCGCTCCCCGGCACCGACCGGGAACGGCTGGTCACCTGGCTGAAGGGCAACACCACCAGCGCCGCCCGGTTCCGCGCCGGACTGCCTCGCGACTGGGTCGTGGCCGACAAGACCGGCACCGGTGACTACGGCACCGCCAACGACATCGGCGTGGCCTGGACGACCCGCGGTACTCCGGTCCTGCTCACGGTGCTGTCGTCCAAGGACGCCCAGGACGCGCCGGCGGACGACGCGCTGGTCGCGGAGGCGGCGCGGATCGTGGCCGGTGTCCTCGCGCCGGGCGAGTAGACGCCTTCCTCCGCCCCCTTGGTTCAGTCATGTCACCTCCCGGACAGGCGCCTCGCGCAGGCGCCAGTCCGCGGCCGTCACCGAGGGGCATGTGCGCGCCCTTCTCGACGTACACACCACCGAGGGCACGCGCGCATCCTCGACGTCATCGGGGAGGAGGAATCGGCAAGTGAAGCAGGTCGTGGGGTACGGCCCCGCGGGCGCGCCGGCGCGGCACCGGTTCCCTGCCGGTGCCCACCCGCCGAGCGGCGCTCCGCGGCCTGACCGGACCCGGTGCACCACGTGTCCGCCGGGGACCGTCAACGCCACGGGGGAGACTGCGAGTTCGTCGGCGGGCGCGTGCACGGGGTCCACGGCCAGTGCGGTGAGGTCGGCACGGAAACCGGGCGCGACACGGCCGGCGACGCGCCACTCGCCGGCGGCGGCCGCCGCGTGGCTGGTGCGGCCCTCCAGCGCCTGCAACGGCGTCAGCCCCGGCCTGCGGGCCGCGGCGCCCTTCGGCCGGCGGGCCGTGGCCGGCACGGCCCGTACGTCGTAGTGCGCGATGGGCCAGTCCGAGCCCAGGGCGAGTGTGGCGCCGTGTGCGACCGATCACCGTGCGACCGATCGCCGTGCGCGGGCCGCCCGACGCCGCCCGCCGGAAGGAAGTCGGTCGACGCCCTGGCGGGCCGGGCCGGGTCGGGCCGGACCGTGCCGCGGCCGGGGGCCGTCCCCTGATCCCCGCTCACCGCGGCGCGGTCACCGGCGGACGGGTTTCCCAGTACCGCAAGTAACATGATCACCTTGGCTCCGGCTATACCAGTCAGTCAACTTGCGTGCTTCCCCAGGACGCGCCCGGCCCGGAGATGTCCATGTCTTCTCTCAATGACGCGTTGGAAACCGCACGTCTCACCTATGAGCAGCACGTGCGGACCTGCCGCCAGTGCCATGCCGACGGCGCCGCCTGCGCCGTGGCCAAGCACCTCCTGCGGATCTACAACAACGCCCGCAGGGACCACATGCGAGCGCACGGCCGGCCCGGCACCACCGGCTGACCGGGTTTTTCGGTCCGTTCGATCCGGGAACCCGGTCGCCGTCCCGTCCGCCCGACACGCAGGAGGCCGCCATGACGGACCGGCACGGCGACCGGCCCAACCCGGTCACACAGCACGCCCGCCCTGACTTCCCCTCGCAGGACCAGCCGCATCCGGGCTGGACCGGGCCGATGGACCCGCCGCCCGACCACGGCGAGGACTCCTACCGCGGCGCAGGCCGGCTGGACGGCCACAAGACGGTGATCACCGGCGGGGACTCCGGCATCGGCAGGGCGGTGGCCCTGGCGTTCGCCCGTGAGGGCGCCGATGTGCTGTTCACCCATCTCGACGAGGAGGAGGACGAGGCCCGCGAGACGGCCCGGCTGGTGGAGGACGCGGGACGCAAGGCGGTCGCCGTCTCCTGCGACATCCGCGAGGAGGACAACTGCCGGGCGCTGGTCGAACGCGCGGTCGCCGAGTTCGGCCGCATCGACGTCCTCGTCAACAACGCCGCCTACCAGATGTCCCAGCCGGACGGCATCGAGGCGATCAGCACCGAGCAGTTCGACCGGGTCGTGCGGACGAACGTGTACGGCATGTTCTGGCTCACCAAGTTCGCCCTCCCGCACATCCCGTCCGGCGGCTGTGTCATCAACTCCACGTCCGTGCAGGCGTACAAGCCCAGCCCGCACCTGCTGGACTACGCCATGACCAAGGGCGCGATCGTCACCTTCACCCAAGGGCTCGCGCAGATGGTCGCCGAGCGCGGCATCCGGGTCAACGCGGTCGCCCCGGGGCCGGTGTGGACGCCGCTCATCCCCTCCACCCTCCCGGACACCACGGAGTTCGGGAAGCAGGCTCCGCTCGGCCGCCCGGCCCAGCCCGCCGAACTGGCCCCGGCCTACGTCTACTTGGCCTCCCCGCAGGCCGGGTACATCACCGCCGAGATCCTGAACGCGACCGGCGGCACCCCTCTGCCCTGAGGTACGTGAGGTACGTGCGGCCTGAGGCAAGTGTGGCCGGCGGCACCACCTGCCCCGTGCTCAGGCCCCGTACACCGCACGCACGTTGGCGCGTGGCGGTGGGGCGTGCCGGCCCGCGGGGCCCTCGGCGAAGGTGCGCAGCAGGTTCTCCGTGGTGCGGGTGACGAAAGCGCGGGTACGGGCGTCCATACCGTGGTCGCGCCCGAGCATGCCCGTCCCGGCCACCAGCCCCTCCACCCAGCGCATGGTGCCGGTCGCGAACACCCCGGCACCACCGGCGGCCGTGTAGTACGCCGAGTCGCTGTGGCTGGGCCGCCCGCCGCAGACCAGCGGGGAGTGCGCGGTGATCTCCACCGGGCCGGGGGCGGGGGCGCCGGGGATGATCCGGTCGTACTCGACGCCGACGAGATGGGCGAAGCTGTCGCCGGTGCGTGCGCCCGTACCGTCGTACAGCCAGTGGTCGGCGGCCCGGACGACATAGGGGGCGTCGACCGGATAGCCCTCGTAGAGCACGCCGGTCAGGGACGACTCGGGGTCCGCGGCCGGCGGAAGCCGGTAGTCGGTGGTGACCAGGGCCGGCCGGGAGCCGTAGCAGGGGTCGGCACGGTAGTCGGTCTTGTAGCAGATCACCGTACGGTCGTCCGCCCGTTCCCCGGCCTCCAGCCGGACCCGGCGGAAGCACGTGTTCGCCCCGAGGAAGGCGACGTTCGTACCGGCGTCCCGCGCGGCGGTCACATGCGCCCGTTGCTGCGGTGTCCAGTACTCGTCGTGGCCCAGGCAGACGACGGCGCGCGCGCCGCGCAGCACCGCGGGATCACGGTGGACGTCGATGCCGGTGGTGTAGGCGAGCGGGATGCCGAGACGCTCGGCCAGCACCACCAGTGCCCACTCGTACACCAGGAACTTCTCGGCGCCGTCGCCGTCGTAGGGACGGTCGAAGCTCACCGCGAGGGAGCGCGTGGCGTACGCCCCCGAAGCGCCGTTGTAGAGGCTGCTGCCGCCCCAGCGGTTGTACGCCTGCCAGGTGGCCGGCGCATGCAGCAGGACCGTGCGGCCAGCTCCCTCGGCGGAGCGGACGATCAGCGGGACGTGGCGCCGGTGACCGGTGTCCGCTTCCAGCCGGAGCAGATAGGCGCCCTCCGGCCACCCGGAGGTGTCCACCGGCAGGGTCTGCGGCCAGTCGGCGCGCACCGTGCGCGTCGCGGGCAGCAGACGCGGGGCGGGCTGGGCCCGGCCGGGTATGCGCTCCGATGTCCAGACGCGGCGGGCCCGGCTGCCGCCGTACCAGCCCACCCGGAACGCGGAGACCCGGAACGACGCGGCGGTGGTCGACACGTGCAGCCCGAACGGCTCTCCCGGGGTGACGCTCACCCGGTCCGTGTAGCCGGCCACCGCCTCCGGCGGGCCGGTGGAGCCGAGGCGCCAGTCGGCGGTGCCCGGGGCGTCCCGCTCGGCCTCCGGGCGCAGCCGGCGGTCCGGGGCGGCCGTGGATTGCGGTCGCGGCGGTGCCGCCGTGCACGCGGCGGCCGTGCCGAGGCTCAGCCCTGCGGCCAGGGTGAGGAATCGCCGGCGGCCGAGCCCGTCCGACGGTGTGCTGCCTGGTACCGGAGCCACTTGACCTCCTGGATGCGTGCCCGCTCCAGCGTCCCGACGCCCGCGCGGCCGGCGCAACCCGCGCGGCCGGGCCTGCACCGGCCGCGAGACCGCGGGAGCACGTCCGGCCGGGCCGCCGGCGGTACGGCCGAACGGGTGACGCGGGGCGGGTGCCGTCAGGTGCGGAAGCCGACGTGGACGTGGTCGTGGTGGGTGGCGTCGCTGAAGAACTGACCGGTGCCGCCGCCCGTCAGCAGGACCGGGCCGCCCACGTTGTACGAGCCGGCGGCCGCCGCGTCCCGCATGAACCGTTCGATCAGGCCGCGCGGTGTCGCCGGGTCGACGACCGCGCGGCCGTCGATCCGCCACACGTCGAAGGCCCGGCCGCGCGGGTGGTCACTGGGGCGGCTGGTGCCGAACACGTCCAGCGGATGGCCGGAGCGTACGACGCTCACCTCCAGCCGGTGGGCGCGCGCCAGCGCGAGCATCGCCCGCGCCACGCTGGTGTGCACCCGGCCGCTGCGCAGGTCGGCCGCGGCGGCGGGCGGCAGCACGATCCGGTCGTCGGAGAGCACCGCCCGGACGTCCGGTGGCAACGACCGGGCGGCCGGGCCAGGGTGGGCCGGATGCAGGGCGTCGACCCTCCAGCCGGGCCCCGGCCGGGAGAGGCGCACATCGACCGTCGTCCCGCCCGCGCTCACCGTGCCACCGCGCCGGGTCCACTGCCGGCACACCACCAGCACGCTGGCCGAGCGCCCCAGGATGCCGCCGTACTGCGCGTCCACGACCTGCAACGCCGCCTGGTCGGCCGCCGGCAGCAGCGGGCCGGCCTGGCCGGCGAGGGCCGTCGGCAGCCCGAGCGCCGCGACCCGCGCCCGTGCCGCGGCCACTCCGCCGTGTCCGTCGCCCCACGCGCCGATCGCCTCGACCAGCTGCACGGCCCGCAGCTTCGCCGCCGGCTGGACTTCGGCGGAGGTGGGCCGCCACGGCGTGGTGTGCGGCAAACCGGGGGAGGGGGACGGCGAGGACGGGGACGGCGACCCGGTGGGGACAGCGCCGGACCGTCGGGACGAGCGCGCGCCCGCAGCGGTATGGCCGGAGCAGCCCGCCGCGCCGAGCGCGGCGCCGGCGAGGGCGGCCAGCACGGCACGGCGTCCGGGCGGGGGAGTGGCGTGCGCAGGCGTACGGGCCATGGGCCCAGTGTCCGCCGCTCGGCGGGGGCCCGGCGAGCCCCCCGAGCCGCCCGGGCGGGGCGGGGAGCGTGGTCACCGGCTCCCTCAGAACGGCGGGTCGGTGCAGAGTTCGAGCAAGGACCCCGAGCTCTGCTCCGCTCCCGGAGCGGTGTTCGACGCATCGGGAAAGACGCGGCCCCAGGACGCGGCGCGGGCCAGGGCGCTCAGGCGCCAGGCGAGGTGCGCGGCGCGCCGCAGCTCCGCCGCCGTGCGGCCGGCACCCGTCCAGGGCTCCAGATAGGCGTCGAGCAGCCGGTCCAGGACGTGCGGCCCGAACCGCGCGCGAGCCTTGCCGACGGGGGTCCGGAGGCTGCAGAACGGGTGCGACACGGCGGCGTCGCCCCAGTCGAAGAAGATGAAGCGGTCCGGTGCGCGGTGGAACACCTGGCCGTCGTGGAGGTCCGCGTGGTCGAGGGTGTCCTCGATGCCGGCCGAGGCGAGTTCGGCGCACCATTCCGCCAGGCGGGGCCGCAGCCGCTCCAGCCGGACGCGTGCCTCGGGGCGCAGCGCGGCGTTCGCGGCGAGCAGTTCGTCGAACACCCCGGGCAGATCGGGGGTCCGGGCGGACGGCACGCCGAGCCGCTCGATCTCGCGCGAGTGCGCGCTCAGCGCCCGCTGTGCGCTCGCGTACTGGCGCAGGAGCTCCTCCCAGGTCCGCGGCTCGACCGGCGCCCGGGCGAGTACGTCGCGGAAGAGGTCTCCGCCGTCGGGCAGCAGGACCCACGCCCGCTCGGCGTCGACGGCCAGCGGCGCCAGCACCTGCTCCGGCACCCAGCGGGCCAGTGCGGCGGTCAGCGGGCCCTCGAAGCCGCTGGCCGGTGGGTTCGCCTTGAACCAGACGGCGTCCCGCCCCACGACGGGCACCCGCACCAGCACGGACCACGGCCGCAGCCGTACCCGCAGCTCGCCACGCGCCCGCAGGCCGTGCGAGGCGAGCTGTTCCACCATCCAGTCGAGGGCCGAGGCGCGCCAGGACTCCTGCTCCCACGGAGTGGGCGCGTACTGGTACCTGCTCCGGTCCACGACGAACGAGAACCCGTGTCGCATCGCGCCATCACAGCACCACGACCGATGATCGGCCACCGATTTCCCCGCCCCCGGCCGACGGGCCTCTGCGATCTGCCCGGCGCCAGGGACACGAGCACACGGACGGGCGCGCCCCCGGTCACCGACCGGGGGCGCGCCGTTGTGTGCGGTACTGCGGGATCAGGCCTGCTGCTTGCGGCGCAGCGTCAGGTACGTGCCGGTCACGCCCGCGGCCAGCAGGGCGCCCACGCCGAGGCCGACCGGGAGGGCCGGGAAGCCGGAGGCGTCGGTCGTGGCGGCCGCGTTCTGCATCGCCGGGCCCGGAGTGATGCTCGTGGACACCGGGGCGACGTGCTTGATCGGACCGACGTGCTTGATCGAGCCGTCGGAGTTCAGCAGCACCTGCTTGTTGTTCGGGTGCCGGAAGTCGAACATGCCCGCGAGGGAGCCGGCCGTCGCGTCGAAGGACTGGTCGCCGATGCGGCCGGTGCACCAGTTGTCCTCGATGAACCGGGTGATGGACGCCTGGTTCGTCAGCGTGTGGTCGACCTTGTTGACCTTGCTGTACGGGGAGATGACGAGCAGCGGCTGGCGGGTGCCCGGACCGCAGCGGTCGGCGTAACCGCCGGCCGCCTTCGGGCCGTTCTGGCAGGCCGGGCTGTCGGTGGCCTTGCCGTTGGAGCCCAGCGAGGTGTCCGTCGAGCCGTTCTGCGGGGCGACGTAGGCGTGGTCGTACCAGCCGTCGGAGTCGTCGTAGGCGACCACGATCGCGGTGGACTTCCACTGCGGCGAGCTCTGGATCGCGTTGATCTGGTTCACCAGGAAGTGCTGCTCGTCGGTCGGGTCGGAGTAGCCGGCGTGGCCGTCCTGGTACTCACCGGCCTTGACGAAGCTGACGGCCGGCAGCCTGCCCGCCTTCAGCGCGGCGGAGAAGTCGGTCAGGTCGTAGTTGTGGTTGGCCCGGCCGTTGTGGCCGATCTCCGAGACGCTCTTGGGCGCCAGGTGGTGCGGGTTCGCCGTCGACTTGTAGTACGCGAACGGGTTGTGGTGCGGGCTGTAGTCCGCCACGGCCGCGCCGCCCAGGTTGGTGTGCGTGGTGTCGCACTTGGCGTACGACCCCGGGGTGCCGTCCCACGCCGTCGACGGGCGGAAGCCGCCCTGGAACCAGCCCCAGCTCACGTGCTTGGTGTTGAGCAGGTCACCGACGTTCTTGCCCTGCATCGACGCCAGCGCGTTGCTGCTGGTGTGGTCCTTGTCCGCACAGTCGTCGTAGGCCGGGTCGGGGTCGTTGATGACCGTGCCCACGCCCTTGGCGTCCGGGGACTTGACCGTGTAGGCGTCCGGGGTGGACGTCTGCTTGGGGTTCTCGGTGCCCGTGGACGGGTCGACGGAGATGACACCGTGCGTCTGACCGGAGGCCAGGTTCAGCGCGCCGGGCGTGGAGGGGCCGTAGACCGAGCTGTAGGACCGGTCGGACAGGGTGTAGTGCTGGGCGTAGTTCCACAGCGCGGTGACGGTGTTGCCGTCGTAGTAGTCCATGACCAGGCCGGGCTCGCCGAACAGGCCGCCGCTGCACTTGTCGACCTCGGTGTTCTGCACGAACTGGTCGGCCTTGCCGCCGTTGTACGCGAGCTGCTCGGCACCGTAGTTGTGGTTCTGGTCGCAGGTCATCGCCTGCGACGGGGACAGCCGCTTCGGCGCGTACTGGTTCGGGTTCTTCGTCAGCAGCCCGGCGTGCGCCAGGGTGTCGATGTCCTTCGGGGTGTTCTTCGACGCGGTGAACTTCGTGCCGTCCGTGTTGGCGGCCTGCGGGTACGTCGCGAAGTAGTGGTCGAAGGAGATGTTCTCGTCGAAGAGCACGACGACGTGCTTGATCGGCGTTGCGGTCGAGGAGTGCCCGCGGTGCGCGGCGGGCGCTGCAGCCCAGCCGGGCGCGTTGCTGCCGAGCACGGTGAGCGCCGCGGCGCCCGCGAGCGCGCCCAGGCTCCGCATCGCGGCTCGTCTTCCTCTGCTTGCCATGGTGGTCTACCCCTCCGGACAGAACGTCTGTGCGTCGTACGAGCAGGGATGCTGCGCCCGTCGCGGGGCGCGACGGCGGAGCCATCATGGCGCGTGGGTGAACACCAAGTCAGGAATGCCAGGGCAAAACTTGACTGTGTGTTGACCCATCCGGCGGCCGAGTTGTCCGGACAGGTTCAGCCGAACAGGCCGCGCCCGTACCAGTCCGAGGCGTCCCGAACGCCGGGCAGCGCGAAGAAGTAGCCGCCGCCGAACGGGCTGATGTAGTCCGTCAGCGGCTCGCCCGCCAGCCGGTGCTGCACCGCCTCGAACTGCCGCTTCAGGTCCTGCTGGTAGCAGGAGAACAACAGGCCCATGTCGAGGTTGCCGTTGGCGTCCATGCCCCGGTCGTAGTTGTACGCGCGGCGCAGCAGGCGCTGGTCCGCGGTGCCGGGAGTGCGCGGGTTGGCGAGCCGCATGTGCGCGTCCAGCGGAATGACGTCACCCTTGGGGTCGTCGGCGTACTTCGGCGTGTCGTGCTCGTGGTCGCCGTCCAGCGGCGCTCCGGACTCCTTGGCCCGCCCGAACATCCGCTCCTGCTCGCTGAGCGAGACCCGGTCCCAGAACTCCACCAGCATCCGGATCAGCCTGACGACCTGGTAGCTGCCGCCGACCGCCCAGTCCGGTTCCCCCGTGGCCCTGCCCACCCAGATCAGGCGGTCCATCTCGCGGGCGCTCGTCGCGTCCGGGTTGGCGGTGCCGTCCTTGAACCCCAGCAGGTTGCGCGGAGTTCCGGAAGGGCGGGGCGGGCTGGAGAAGCCGTCCAGCCGCCAGCGGACCTGCGCTGCGCCGCGGGTGTGGCGGGCGATGTCGCGCAGGGCGTGCAGGGCGGTGTCCGGTTCGTCGGCGTGCAGTTGGAGGCTGAGGTCACCGTGGCACCAGTCGGCCCGGAGGTCGTCGTCGGGGAAGGCGGGCATCGCGGTCAGCCGCCGCGGCTTGAGCGCGGCCAGCCCGAACCGGTCGTCGAAGAGCGAGGCGCCGACGCCGACCGTCACGGCCAGTTGCCCGGCGGGCACCTGGCCGCCGAGGACGCCCGAGTCGACGGGCGGTTGGGTGATGCCGACCGGGGAGGGTGTCCCTCCGGAGGTGAGGAAGCGGGCCCGCTCGGTGAGGGTGCGCAGCAGGTCGGTGAGTTCGGCGCGTCTGTCGGCCGTCACGTCGAGGGAGACGAACACGCAGCAGCGGCGCGGGGCCGCGATGGCCGAGGCCTGGTGCACGCCGTGGAACGGGGCCATGGACGCCGTCGTGGTGGCCGTGGTGCCGGGGGCGGCGGCGCTCGCGGCGAGGCCGGCCCCCGCCAGGGCGGCGCCGCGCAGGAAGCCGCGCCGGGCCAGGCCGCCGGGGCGTTCGGCGGTGACTGCAGGGTCGTTCACACGGTCCTCCGCGGGTCGCACAGGGTGGCCACCGAGGCCAGTCGCTCCACCAGGTCGCCGAGCAGCGCGTCGGTGTGCTCCCGCTGGGCGCGGCTCAGGGAGTCGAGCGGGGTCCAGCGGTCGCCGTGCCGGAAGCCGTCGAGGGTGCGCCCGGCACGGTCCAGGTCCTTGTCCAGGCCCGGCAGGTCGGCGTACCGGGTGGTGAGCAGCGGGCGCAGCCGGGACAGCACCGCGCGGGTGCCGTCCAGGTTGGCGCGGGCGGTGGCGAGATTGCTGCCGCTGCCGTAGTCGGTACGGCCGGTCAGCTCGAACTGCACTGTGTTCTCCAGGATCTCGTGCGCGCGCAGACCCAGCTGGGCGGGGTCCATGCGGGTCTGCGACCAGTTGTCCCGCAGCCCGGTCACGGCCTTCACCAGTGCCGCCGCCGGGGCGCGCAGGCCGGCGGCCGGCTCGCCGTGCCACAGCCCGTACTCGACGCGGTGGAAACCGGCGAAGTCCTTGTCGTGCACCCCGCCGGACAGGCCGGCGTCGGTGCCGTTGATCGCTCGGTCCGCGTCCCCGAAGGCGTCGTACGCCGCGCCGAGCCGCTCGTACCGCAGATGCGCCGGGAGCCAGGCCGACCGGGCGCCCGGGAGGTCGCCCCGGCCGATCGCGTCCCTCAGCCGGGTCGTCAGCCGTACGACCTCGTCGAGCCCGGAGCCGACCCACTTCTGGTAGGCGAGGGCGGCCGGGATCAGGTCGTGCTCCGAGAGCGGTGCGGCACCGGGGCCGCGCCGCCCACCGGTGATGCGGACGCTGGGCCCGGTGACGGCGTCGGCGTCGTCGGGCACGCACTTGAAGGCGTACGTTCCCTTGCCCAGCCGGACCGTCAACTGCCGTGTGGTGCCGGGCCCGATGCCCTCCACCTCGCCGTACACCACCTGGCTGCCGGGGTCCTCCAGGTACACCTCGGCGGAGCCGTCGGAGGAGTTGTGCAGGTCGAAGGTCCGCACCCCCGGCTCGGGCCGGTTCCAGCCGCGCCCGCAGTGGCTCTCCGACACGTCGATGACGACGTGACCGGACGGGTCGTCGGCGATCCGGCCGTGCTGCGGGCCGTTCAGCGAGAACGCCAGCAGCGAGCCCGCGAGGGCCACGGCGAGGGCGACGAACACGGCCGGCGCCGTCCGGGGACGCACGGACCGCGTGCCGAGGCGAGGCAACGGCATGGCGAGCCTTTCCGGGACGACGTACGCAGCGGCCTCATCGTAGACGCCGCCACGGAACCGAACAGTCGTCCCAGGGCGTGGATGGCCGAGAATTACCCCGGGGTTCACCTCCGTGTACGCAGGCCCCGGCGGCGAGGGGGGCTGCGCGGTCCCCGACGCCGAGTACCGGCGGGCCGGCGGTCCAGGCCGCCGGCCGACGAACTGGGCGACGTGCAGGGTGCGGTGGCGGTGCCGCTCGGCGGCTCGTCGTCCGGGTGCCCGGCACGGACCCCGGCGCGTCCGCCGAGGCCGGCGCCTCCGGATCGGCCTCGTGGACCAGCCGGCCGACGGCTCCCGGCACTGGTCGGTGCCGGGGCCGTTCGTCACGGGCTGCGCCGCCGGTATGCCCGGTGCCGCCCGCGGCCCGTACCGGCTCGTCGGCGTGCACACCTGGACATCGCCCCCGGCGGCGGGAAACGGCTCGGGACACCGGTGGGCGCCCTGGGGACCTCCGGCGGATCGGCGGAAGTCGCCCGCTCCGCCGCGCTGTTCAGCGCACCGGGAACCCGAAGGACCAGCCCTGCTGCTTGAGCCACGGCAGCAGGGTGCGCAGCGCGGCCACCGTCTGCGAGCGGTCGCCGCCCGCGTCGTGGAACAGGATCGTCGGCCCGTTGGGCAGCTCGCGCTGGACGGTGGCGACGATGGCCCCGGTGCCCGGCCGCTCGAAGTCCTTGGAGTCCACGTTCCAGCCGAGCGGCCGCATCCCGTGCGCCGCCGCCAGGTGCCGGCTGTACGGGGTGAAGGCGCCGCCGGGAGCCCGGTAGTACATCGGCCGCACGCCGCCGGACGCCTTGATGATCTGCTGTTGGGCCTCCAGGATCTGCTGCGACTGGTAGGCCTCGGACTTCTTGTCCATCGTCGTGTCGTGCGACACCGTGTGGTCGCACAGCCGGTGCCCGGCGGTCACCACCTGGCGGACCAGGTCCGGGTGCGCCTGCGCCTGCGGGCCGATCATGCAGAACGTCGCCTTCACCCCGTTCTCGCGCAGCACTTGGAGCACCTGCGGCGTCCAGAGCGGGTCCGGGCCGTCGTCGATGGTGATGTTGACCGCGTGTGCGCCCCCGTCCGAGGCATGGGCGATGTCGGCCGACACGGACACCGGCTGCGGCGCGGCGTGCCGGGCCGGGGCGCCCGCCCGTGCCGTACCACCGCCCGGCTGGCCGGCCTGTGCGGTCCACACCGACGTGGCGGCCGCCACCGCGGTGACCCCGACCGCCGCCGCAACCACCCGGCCGTACCAACCCCGCCCACCATGCCGCGCCATGCCCCGCCCCGATCTGTGTCCCTGTGCTGTTGTGCACCCCTGTTCCGTGCACCTGTCAGGACGGCCGGGGTTGATCGCAGGATCCGGATGTTACCGATCACGGACAATCCCGCGGCGATTCCGCGACAGGACGCGCAGGGGCGCGCAGGGACGCGCAGGGACGCGCCCCGGCCCGCGGCCCGCCCACCGGCGTCACCGAGGCGGAGGACACGGCGGGCAACGGGGTACCCCGTGTGGTGCGACCGATCTGCGGCTCGAGCCCGAGGGACGGGGTGGCCCCGATGTCACCACCGGCAGCGCGGTGGAGCGGGCCGAGCGGGAGGCCGGCGTACGACGGCAGCTGTGAGACCGGGGGAGGAGCCCGGGCGAGCGCGGACCTCGCCGATCCGGCGCCGGAGCCGGCGGGGCGGGCGCTACGGTGCCGGGATGGCCCTCTATCCGGAGATCGAACCGTACGCGCACGGCATGCTCGACGTGGGCGACGGCAACCACGTGTACTGGGAGACCTGCGGCAGCCCCGACGGCAGGCCCGCCGTCGTCCTGCACGGCGGACCGGGATCCGGGTGCACCCCGTACCACCGGCGCCTGTTCGACCCGGCCGCCTACCGGATCGTCCTGTTCGACCAGCGCGGCTGCGGCCGGTCCACGCCCCACGCGAGCCGCCCCGACACCGACATGAGCGTCAACACCACGGCCCACCTCATGGCCGACCTGGAACTGCTGCGCCGGCACCTGGGCGTCGAACGGTGGCTGGTATGGGGCGTGTCCTGGGGATCGGTGCTCGCGCTGCGCTACGCGCAGACCCACCCGGGCGTCATCTCCGGGCTGGTGCTCACCGGCGTCGCCACGGGGTCGAACGCCGAGGTGGAGCTGCTGACCCGGGGGCTCGGCCGGATCTTCCCGGACGCCTTCGAACGGTTCCGGTCCCACGTTCCCGCCCACGCGCGCGACGGCAACCTCGCCGCCGCCTACAACCGGCTGCTCGAATCCCCCGACGCCGAGGTGCGGGAGCGGGCCGCACGGGCCTGGACCGACTGGGAGACCGCCGTGATCCCCGCGCCGCCGCGCTCCGTCGCCCGCTACGAGGACCCCGTCTTCCGCCTGGGCTTCGCCCGCACCGTCACACACTACTGGGGCAACGACCACTTCCTCGGCGAGGGCAACGACGAGGGTGTCGTCCTGCGCGACGCGCACCTGCTCAAGGGGGTTCCCGGCACCCTCGTCCAGGGAAGCCTCGACTTCGGCAACCTCCTCGGCGTCGTCTGGCGGCTGAGACAGGCCTGGCCCGACAGTGAATTGCTGATCGTGGACGACGCAGGACACAACACCGGGGCACCGGGCATGGCCAAGGCGTTGGTCGCGGCAACCGACCGGTTTGCGGCGCGCGGCCGGCAACCACGGGGGTGCCGCAGGCTTCCCGGCTCTCTTTGAGCACGACGGCCCCATATCCCGGGGGAGTTGACGGCAGTGTGCATCGTCCGCCGGGGGCGTGCGCGCCGTAAAAGGGGGCGCGCGTCCGGGGTCCGCCGTGCCAGGGTGGGCCGTGCCAGGGTGGGCCGGCTCGGCAGAGCCGCCTCCGGTCCGGGGCACCGGCCGTACCCCGGAGCCCGGTCCGTCCTCCGAGGAGCGTCCCGTTGACCACCACACCGCCCCGACTCCTTCCGCTGCTGGACCAGTTCGACCTCGCCTCCGAGCGTCTCCTCCGGCGGCTGACCGGACCCGTCATGGACAGCGGCGACGGCGGGGACACCAGGGTCGAGCCCCTGACCGACGCCGAGTACTTCTGGGAACCGGTGCCCGGCTGCTGGACGGTCAGGCGACGCGTGGACGGGCCGGGACCACGGGCGGCCTTCCTGGCCGGCGGCGGCCCGTGGGGGCGGGACGCCGCGCCGTACCCCCACCCCTGGCCACCGCCCGTCACGACTCTCGCCTGGCGCCTGAGCCACCTCACCGAGACGATGTCCCTGCGCGCCGACCACACCGTCGGCGGCCGCTCGGCGACCCGGGAGGACCATCCCGTCAGCGGGGACGCCGCGGGTGCCGTCTCGGCCTTCGAGGCCGGCGTCAGCGCCTGGCGGCGGGCACTGCTGAGCGCCGACGACGCGGCGCTGGACACGGTCGGACACTGCAGCTACCCGTACGGCAGTGATCCCGGGGAACCCTGCCTGACCGTCGTGTGGTGGGTCAACCAGGAGGTGCTGCACCACGGAGCCGAGATCGCCCTGCTCCGCGACCTGTACCGGGCCGGCCGGCAGACCTGAGGGCCGCGACTGATCAGTCCTCGGCGAGGGCCGCCCGGACGATCGCCGCGGCCGCCCTGCCCGCCGCCCGCACCGGTTCGGTGCCGCGCGCGGCCCGGCCCGGCATGAAGGCGCCCTCCAGCAGGGCGATGACCGAGCTCGCCGTCTCCCGGGCGGTGGGTCGGGGGACGCCGCCCTGGGCGTAGTGGGCGGCGAGCTGGCCGGTCCAGCTGTCGAACGCCGCCGAAGTGGCCCGTCGGAGCGGCTGGTTGGTGCTGGCTACCTCCGACGCGACCGTCGCGACGGGACAGAGGTCGGCGAAGTCCAGCTCGGCGAGGGTGCCGGTCGCGGCGGCGAACGCGTCGGCGGTGGCCGCCACCCGGTCCTCGTAGGGCGTCATGAGCGTGGAGATGAGCCCCAGGCAGACGGCGCCCGAGGTGCGGATCACCTCCTCGCCCAACTGGGCCTTCCCGCCCTGGTCCAGCTGGACGATCCGGCTGTCCTCACGGAGGAGATCCGCCGCTTCGTCAAGGACCATCCCTTGCCGTGACGGCGGCCGGACGTGACGGGTGAGCTCACCGCGGCGCGTCGGGGCCCAGGCCGGCGGCCACCGAACTGGTGCGGACGAGGACGAGGAGGGGGACGGGGACCCGACCGGAACCGGGAGCACGACGTGCACGAGGCCCGCGCCCCGGCGCGGTGACGTCTCGGGTGGGGCGCGCAGCGCGGCGAGCGCGCGGAAGTTCTTCCCTGCGGTGTGTCGAGATGCGCATGTCCCGCTCGACGCTTGGATGGAGGCACGACCGACCTCAGCACATGCCGCCCAGGCCGCCGAACCGGCGGCCGTCACCCGAGGAGACCCCATGAAGATCCGTGCCCGTGTGAGCATGAGCGCCGACGGTCACGTCACCACCCCGGACGGGTGGCCCGCGCAGACGGCCGACCCGGCCTTCGTGTCCGGCCGGAGCCACGGCATCCGGGAGTTCCTCGACGGGTGTGAAGCCGCGGTGATGGGCCGTACCACCTTCGAGCCGGCGCTGACCAACGACCGCTGGCCCTGGCCGGACCTGGACGTGTTCGTGCTCGGCTCCCACCGTCCGGCCGGCACCCCGGACCACGTCGTCACGGACGGCGATCCGGCGCGGCTGCTGGAGAAGATCCGCGCGGTCAACCGGGGCGGCGACGTCCACCTGGTCGGAGGCCCGCGCACGATCCAGACGTTCCACGCCCTCGGCGCCCTCGACACGCTGGAGCTGGTCATCGTGCCGCTGCTGTTCGGAGGTGGCAGCCGTCTCACGCCCGCGCTCGACCCGTCCCTGGGCCTCGAGTTCCGGAGCGAACGCGCGCTGCCGGGCGGAGCCGTGGAGATCGTCTACTCCTGCAAGGGCACCCGCCCTCCGCTGCCGGGCAGCCCCGCAAGCCAACGCTGATCACGGTGCGCGGGGCGGAACGGTCCCGCCGATGCGCCGCCCGCCGCCGGCCCGCTGGCCCCGACGTCCCGGCCATGTCGGTCCCCGCCCCCGCTAGCTCCCCGGCCCCGTCGGCCCCGTCGGCCCCCCCGGCCCCGTCGGCACCCCGGCTCCCTGGGACCCCACAGGCAGTGCCCACCAACCGCGCCGGGCCGGCCCCAGTCCCACGGCCCCTGGTCCTGTGGGCGCCCGGCCCCTTCCGCCTGGCCTCGTGGGCACCTGCGGCCACCGGGTGCCGGGGCGCACGAGCTCGGTCCGCCGGCCGCACCGAGCCGCTGGCCCTCATGGGCCGCTGCTCCGCAGGCCGCTGCTCCACGGGCCCTGCTTCACGGGTTTCGCCTCCATGGGCTTCGGCCCTCGGGCTGCCGGGCCGAGCGGGTTTCCGGGCCGACCAGGTTTCCGAGTCGACGGGGCCGCCCGCCCCGTGCCCCCGGCCCTCCGCGTCGCAGTCCGCCCCTCCCGCAGCGTTGCGTCAGCGGCTCGAGCGCTGGGCGGCGACGATGGTGTCGAGTGTCGGCTCCGCCCCTGCCAGCCGTTGGACCCGCTCGGCGAAGCCCGGGAACTGGGACGCGACCTTGGTGAGGAACCGCAGCTCGGGCGGTGCCACGTTGACCTCGGCGAGGTCGCGTTCGATCGCCCGCGTCACTCCCCTGCACACCTTCTGCGGCGACACCGTACGGAGCCCGCCGGGCGTGGCCGCACCCGTCTTCGCGAACATGCCCAGCTCGTGCACGAAACCCGGCTGGACGATCGAGACGCCGACGCCCGTGCCGTGCAGATCCTGCCGGAAGGCCAGTGAGAAGCCGCGCAGCCCGAATTTCGTCGCGGTGTACAGGGACGACGACTTGGTGGCCGCCATGCCGGACAGCGAGCCGACGAAGCAGATGTGGCCGCGGCCCGCCGCCACCATGCCGGGAGCGAGCAGCCGGGCGAGCATCGCGGGGGCGCGCAGGTTCACCGCGAGCGCGCGGTCGATCTGCTCCGGCGTGTAGTCGAGGACGTCACCGCTGGAGGGCAGGGCCGCGTTGGCGATGAGGATCTCGGCGTCGGCGGCCTCCTCAGCCAGCCGCTGCACATCGCCGGGGTCGGCCAGATCCGCGGCGATCGTGCGGGCATCGTAGCGAGCGGCGAGCGGTTCGAGCGCCTCACGCCGGCGCCCGGTGAGAACCAGGCGGGCGCCACGGGCGGACAGCGCGGCGGCGAGCGCTCCGCCGATGCCACCGGTGACGCCGGTGAGCAGAACGGTTGACCCGGAAATCTGCACGACTATCCTCCAGTCCTGTTCGTTCGAACGAACAATAGGGATGCCCGGCTCCTGCGTCCACCGTCCCGTCGGCCGGGCCGCCCACCGGCGTCGGCCAGGCCGCGGGTGATGGAAGAATGCACGCCATGCCGCATGCCGCCCCCTCCGCCCCGATGCGCCAGCGCATCATCACCGCCGTCCTGCGGATCATCGGCGAGGACGGAGTCGCCGCGGTCACGAACCGGCGCATCGCCAGGGAAGCGGGCGTGTCCCTCGGTTCGGTCACCTACCACTTCGAGACCCAGCACGAGCTGCTGCGGGAGAGCCTGCTCCACTTCGTGCGCGAGGAGGCACGGCACTTCACCGAGCTGGCCGAGCAGTGCCGCACGGAGCAACTGGACGTCGAGGCCGCCGCGTCCCTGGCCGGCCAGGTCGCCTGCGGCTCGGCCCTGGACAGCGCCCATCTCGCTCCCTTCGAGCTGTATCTGCACGCCGGACGCGACGAGCGGCTGCGGGAGGCGGCGGCCGAGGCGTTCCAGGCCTACGACCTGCTCGCCGCCCGGATCCTCACCGCGCTGGGCGTCCCGGACGCCGAGCGCCTGGCCGCCACGACGGTCGCCCTCGTGATGGGCCTGCAACTGCGGCGTCTGGCCACGGGCAGTCCCGTGGACGACTTGGTCGACGCCCTCCTGCTGCTCGTGGGAGGGGCCGCCGGCCACTCGTCCGCGGCGGCTTCAGGAGAGCCGGCGGCACAGTAGGGCGTCGGGCCCCGGGCGGCTGCCCAGGCGGGTGGTGAAGGCGATCCCGGCGGCGTACTCGTCGTCGGCGCACTGGCCCTTGTAGTCGCCGTACGCGAAGTCGCCGCCGGCGGCGTCGGCGGGGCGGTTGTCGGACCGGTCGAACCACACCGTGCGGCCCGCTCCCGCCAGCGGGCTGCGGGCGGGCACGCACAGCGCCGCCGACACCCGCTCTCCGCGCACGCTGTAACCGATGAGGAAATCGCCCTGCGGGCACTGCAGTTTGGTGTACCCGGACGCCCAGTCGCCGCCGGGCGGGACGTGGCGTTCGTCCGTGACGACCGTCTGGCCGCCGGTGGCCGCGCGCAGGTCGCCGCCGGGTCCGCTGCCGGCGGTGTCGGTGCACAGTCCGCGGCCGCCGGTGTGGCCGAGACCGGTGAGCCGCAGCCCATCGGGGCAGACGGCCTTGTACGCCCCGGGATCCCAGTCGCCCGCGGCCCGAACCCGCAGCGACTCCACCGCGTCGCCGTGGTCGACGGAGAGCATCCGCCAGGTGGGGACCGCCGCCACCGGGCCGGTCTCGCTCGGCGCGCTCATGAGGCGCTGCCAGGCCGTCGCGCGCCAGTCGCCCGCGTCGAGGATGCCGGAGCGGTGCCCCGTCCCGTCGTACTGCAACAGGGCCCAGTCGTCGTGGCCCGCGAAGCCGACCAGCGGCCAGAAGGCGAAGTCGACGTCGTGATCGGCGAAGTAGTCGGTGACCCGGGCGAACCAGGTGCGTGCGGCCGGGTTCGTCTCGCCGGCGCCGATGCCGAACTCGCTGACCCAGACGGGAGCGGTGTAGTGCCGGTCCGTCTCCTCGACGAAGAACGCCTCGTCCTGGAGCGCCGCGTACAGGTCGTCGCGGGACAGATCCTGGTAGCGGGGGTCGTGTGTCTCGCCGATGCCGGTCGCGCCGCTGTGATGGGGGCCGGTGTAGCCGTAGAAGTGCGCCGAGTACACCAGTTTGTGAGCGTCGACGAGGGTGTGGGACAGCGTGCGGGCGGGCGTGAGCACAGGTCGGCCGTGGGGCAGTCCGTCCACGGGGACGCCGGTCCAGTTGATGCCCTCGATGACGACGAGCAGGCGCGGGTCGGCCTCGGTGAGGATGCGCTCCGCGGCGAGCTGGGCCGCGGCGTACCAGTCGTGGCCGTCGCCCATGCCCCAGTTGGGGTCGTCCAGCACATCGCGCCGCACCTCGTTGTACAGATCCGCTCCCACGACCCCGGGCACGCCGGCGTAGCGGCGGGCCATGAACACCCAGTCGCCGGCCCACTGCTGGGTCGACTGCGAGCTGTTCCAGCGCTCGTTGCCGTCGATGCCGCAGCACCAGCGGGACGTGTTGGTGTGGTTGTTGAGGATGACGGCGAACCCGCTGCCGCTGAGCGCGTCGACCACGGCGTCGTAGATCTCCAGCGGTGTCCTGCCGCGCAGTCGGGGATTGGCGGCGACAGCGTTGTCGGGCACGGGAGCCGTGTCGTGGATCATCGCGTTGGAGAACGGCAGCCGGATGGTGTTGATACCCAATTGGTGGAAGTCGTCCAGTAGTTGAGCGAGGGGGACGCGGTCCAGGCCGAGTGGTATGCCGTACGAGTCCTGTCCGGCGTGGTGGTCGGCCGGGTCGTCGACACTGCCGCTGCCCGTCCACGATCCTTGTGCGCCGTCCCAGTTGGCGCCCTTCAGCTGGAATCGGTTGCCCCGGCCGTCGACGATGTAGCGGCCCTCGGTCGACAGCGGAGGCGACCACGCCGGGGCCGCTGCCGTGGCGTCAACTGGGCGTGGTGCTGGGGCCGCTGCGGCGGTTGGCGCCTGCGGGACCGCGGAGGTGGAGGTGGCCGTGGCGGCGGCGAGCAGGAAGCCCGCCACGGCGACGGTCAGACGCAGGGCGGCAGGGGCGATCGGCATCTGGGGAGCCCTTGACTGTAGGGGGTGGGGGGAGTGGCGCGACCAGGGTGACGGCGTCGGTCCGTGCGCGGAGTGTCCACCACCGGACACGATTCAGGGAAGGGGCGCGGCGCTGTCTACTGGGCCCGGGCGATGAGCAGGGCCACGTCGTCGTGGTCGTCGGGGTGGCGGAGTCCGTGCAACAGGACGTCGCAGGTCTCCTCCAGCGGCCTGTGCGGCTCGTCGAGGAGGTCCAGCAGGGCGTTCAGCCGGTCGTCGATGGGGTGTTGACGGGTCTCCACCAGGCCGTCGGTGTAGAGCACCAGCACATCGCCGGCACGCAGCTCGATCGCCGTGGTCTCGAACCGGACGCCGCCGACGCCGAGCGGTGCGCCGGCCGGCAGGTCCAGCAGCCTCGGCGTCTCGCCCGGCCGCGCGAGCGCGGGCGGCATGTGCCCGGCGTTGGCGATGCTGCACTGCCCGGTGTGGGGGTCGTACACCGCGTACAGGCAGGTGACGATGTAGTGCTCCAGATCGCAGGTGATCTTGTCCAGGTGCTGGAGCACCGCGCCGGGGGCGAGGTCCAGATCCGCATAGGCGCAGGTGGCGGTGCGCAGCCGGCCCATGGTGGCGGCGGCGTCGATGCCGTTGCCCATGACGTCGCCCACCACCAGGACGGTCTTGTCCTCGGCCAGCGGAATGACGTCGTACCAGTCGCCGCCGACCTCGCTGGTGGCCTGCGCGGGCTGGTAGCGGGAGGCGAGTTCCAGGCCCGGGTGGTGCGGGGAGTGCTCGGGCAGCAGACTGCGCTGGAGCGTGAGGGCCGTATTGCGCACGCTCTGGAACCAGCGGGCGTTGTCGATCGCCACGGCGGCCCGGCCGGCGAGCTCGGCGGCCAGCAGGATGTCGTCCTCGTCGAACGGCGCCGGATTGTGCGTCCGCTTCAGATCGAGCGCGCCGAGCACCTCGCCGTGGGCGATCAGCGGCACGGCCAGGTACGAGTGGACGCCGGCCTCGGCGAGCAGGGCGCCGGCCTCGGCGTCCCGGGCGATGCGGGGCAGGTCGCGCGGCCCGACCTGCGGCACCAGGACCGGCCGGCCGGTGTGGACGCACAGAGTGACCAGGCGGTCGCCCTCGTACGCGGCGACGTCGCCCGGCGCGTCGGCGGCGCGCAGCGCGACCGTCGGACGGGCCGCCTTCAGCGCGAGGGAACGGAAGAGCTCGGGGCCGTTGTCCCTGCGTACCCGACGGCAGGACAGGGCGGAGTCGAGGATGTCCACGGCGACCACGTCGGCCAGCGCCGGCGCGGCGATCTCCGCCAGCTCACGCGCCGTCTGATCCACGTCCAGCGTGGTCCCGACCCGCGCGGAGGCATCGGCGATGAGCGCCAGGCGCCGCCGCGCCCGGTCGGCCTCGGCCGCCGCGTGATGCCGCTCCGTGACGTCGACGACCGAGGCGGCAGCGCCCAGGACCCGGCCCACGGGGTCCTCCAGGCGGTAGAAGGACAGCGACCAGGCGTGCTCGTGGCCGGGATCGGCTTGGGGACGGCCGACGTGGTACTGGTCCAGCAGTGGTGTACCGGTGGCGAGCACCTGACGCAGGGCGGACTCGACGGTGTCGACGTCCGGGAAGGGCAGCGTCTCCCGCAGGTGACGGCCGATGTGGTCCCCGGCGGGGGTGCCGTCGATCCGCTCCAGCGCCGGGTTGACCAGGAGATAGCGCAGATCCGGGTCCAGGAGGGCCAGACCGATGGGGGACTGGTTGATCAGCTGCTCGCACAGGGCCAGGTCGGTCTCCACCCGCTGGAGCAGGGTGTGGTCGGCCGCGATGCCCAGGGCGTACACGTCCCCGAGGTCGTCCAGCAGCCGCATGGTCCGGAACTCCGTCAGCCGGCTGCTGCCGTCCTTGTGCCGCACCGGGAACGCCCCGGCCCAGCCCCGGCCCGTCTCCAGCACCTCGGTGAACAGGCTCATCACGGACTGCAGGTGCTCGGGGTGGACGAGCAGGCGCGCCGCGGGCTTGCCGAGGGCCTCCTGCGCCGTGTAGCCGAAGAGCTCCTCGGCCTGCGGAGTCCAGAAGACGATGCGGCCGCTGCTGTCCAGGGCCACGGCGGCCACGCTCAGCACGTCGAGCAGCCCGGTCGGCCGGGACGGCTCGACGCCCTGCTTCCCGTGGCCGGTGTCGAAGGAGTCGACTGCCATGCCGGGTTCACCTCCACGGCCGGGCGGGCCCGCGCGGGCGCTGCCGACCGGTGCTTCCATGGTCCCTCCGGCCCGGTCCGGACCCAACCCCACGGGGACGGGCCCGGGCCCACGCTCACCACTCGCACCAGTCCCGCACGGCAGCCGTCTCACGGCTGAGCGGCGAGGAGGCCGCCGCAGGCACGGCCACCCGGAGCACCTTCATCGGCGCCACCTGCCTGTACGCCGTCTACGACCCGGACACCCGGCGGTGCGCCCTGGCCCGGGCCGGCCACCCGCCGCCCGTCGTCGTGACCCCGGACGGACATGCCCACCTCCCGGAGATGCCCGCCGGTCCCCCGCTGGGGCTCGGCGGAATGGCCTTCGAGGCCACGGAGATCGAACTGGCCGAGAACAGCCTCTTCGGCCTCTGCACCAACGGTCTCATCAAGGGCCACGACCACGACCTGGAGCGCGGCATGTCCCGGCTCGGCGAGATCCTCGCCCTTACCGGGGACGACCTGGACGCGCTGTGCATGTCCGCCGTGCGCAAGCTCCTGCCCGTGCCGCAGCGCGACGACATCGCACTGCTCCTGACCCGCGCCCACGCCCTCCGCGCCGACCAGGTCGCCTCCTGGGACGTGCTCCCCGACCCGGCGTCCGTCGGCGACCTGTGCGCCCGTGCCACCCGCCAGGTCGAGGAGTGGGGCCTCGGCGAGGAACTCGCCACGGGAAGATCATCTGTGCCGAACAGGAGATCCGCTGACACCCGGATTTGCCTTCGAGTGGACTCCAGCGTCCAGACTGGCCCGGACGGAATCCCTGCAGAGGACAGAACAGGACGGCGGCGGCGATGGCAGCGACGAACAGGGCGGGGCATCCCCTGCCGTACGACACCTACCGCGAGGCCGTCGCCCGCGAGACCCTGCGCTTCGCCGAGGTGGTCCGGGGCGCCGACCCGGCGGACGCCGTACCCTCGTGCCCCGACTGGACCCTGGCCGACCTCGCCCGGCATGTGGGCGCGCTGCAGCGCTGGTTCGGCACGCTGCTGACCCGGCTGGTGCAGGAGCCGCCCCGCAGCCGCGACGTCGAGCTGGGGCTGCCCGAGAACCCGCGGGAGTACGCCGACTGGGTGGCAGCCGGGGTGCCCGATGTGGCGGCCGTGCTGCGGGACACCGACCCCGAGGCGCCGATGTGGGTGTGGGGCGAGGACCGGCACGCACGGTTCTGGGCCCGCCGGATGCTCTTCGAGACGCTCGTGCACCGCGTGGACGCCGAGCGCGCCGTCGGCCTGCCCTCGGCCGTCGACCCGGTGCTCGCGGCCGACGGCGTGGACGAGTTCCTGGTCAACCTCCCCTACGCGGGTGTCTTCGCCCCCGGTGTCACGAAGCTGCGCGGCGAGGGCGAGACCCTCGCGTTCCGGTGCCCCGGTGCCGACGGCGGGGACGGCGAGGAGTGGCGGATGCGGCTGGACCCGGACGGCTTCCGTCTGCTGCCGCGTGGCGACGGCGAGGCCGACGCCGGACCGGCCACGGCGGCGGTGCGCGCAGGGGCGGCTGATCTGCTGCTCCTCCTCTACGGGCGCCGGTCCGCTCAGGAGTCCGCCTTCGAGGTCTCCGGGAAGGCCGCCGTCCTCGACAACTGGTTCGCGCACACCGCCTTCTGATCAGCCGGTCGGCGGCTCCTCGGGCAGCAGGCAGACGGCGAGCGCGGCCGTGTCGTCCTGAAGGCCGGTGTGACTGTATGCCAACAGGTCGTCGTGGAGCCGTTCCAGTAGTTCCCTGGGTGGGAGGGGACCCCATGCGCGCAGGCGCTCGAGCAGCGGGTAGAAGGCGCCTTCCGCGTCCCGGGTCTCCGTCACCCCGTCCGTGTAGAGCAGCAGACGGTCGCCGGGCCGGAACGGATAGGTCTCGACGTGGTACGGGTCCTCGACCAGCATGCCCAGGTTCAGCGGCGGAGCCGGCCGCCCGCTGTCCAGTTCGCGCACGTCACCGTCGGCGGGGAGCGAGACCGGCGGCGGATGGCCGCAGTTGACGACGCGCACGACCCCGCCCGCGGCGGGCACCTCGGCGAAGATCGCGGTGACGAACCGTTCCTCCGTTTCGCTCCCGCCGAGTTGCTGCGCCCTGCGGCACATGCTCGTGTCCACCCGGCCGGTCAACGCGAGCAGGTCGGGTTCGTCGTACGCCGCCTCGCGGAACGCCCCGAGCAGCGCGGCGGCGGTCTCGACGGCCAGCAGCCCCTTGCCGCGGACGTCGCCGATGACGAGGCGGACCCCGAAGGGGGTGGGGACGGCCTCGTAGAGGTCGCCGCCGATCCGGGCCTCGGCGGCGGCCGAGAGGTACAGGCTCTCCAGCACCAGATCGCCCATCCGGTGCGGCACGGGCCGCAGCAGGACGCGCTGCGCGACCTCGGCCACGAACCGCAGGTCCGCGAGTGTGCGTTCCCGCCGGATCCGGTGGGCGGCCAGGATCGTGCCGAGGCCGCCCACCAGGGCCGTACAGATGTAGGAGGCGACGTAGTGGCGGTCGAACAGATAGCCGACGGAGCGGCCCGCACAGCACGGGGTGCCGGCCAGGACCCCTTCGAAGACGATGGCGAACAGCGTGGCGCTGGCGACCCCGAGGGGGCCGTACGAGAAGGCCGCCACCAAAGGCACGCCGATGAGCAGGAAGCTCACCGGCCAGTCCACGGGCGTGACCGGCTCCAGCACCAGCACGCCGGCGACGTACAGGAGCGGCAGCCAGCGCAGCCACATCGGAGGTGCCGGCAGCCGGGGCTGGAGTACCGCGCCGTCCTCCGGCTCCCGGCCGGTCCGCTCGTGCGTCACCCGACCAGCCTGGTGCGGCGCCGCCCCGTAGCCCGGTGATTGCTCCACTCAACGGCATGTTCCGCCGGCCGGCGCCGGTCAGCGCGCCTTCGCGCCGGTCCCGAAGCCGATCGCGAAGACGTGCAGGCCCCCGGCGGCGACGTCGGACGGCAGACGCACGCTGCTGACCGTCCTGCCCGGGCTCAGTGCCACCGGCGCGGTGGCGAACACATACGTCCTGGTGCTGTCGGAGGCGGTGCCCGCATGGTTGCGGTAGGGCATGGTCACGGCGACCGCGTTGTCGGCGAGCGGTGAGGCGGTGCCCCCGCTCAGCGTCCAGTCCGACAGGCCGAGGGCGATCGACTGGGTCGTGCCGTCCGTGTACGTGACGGTCGCGGTGCCGGAGGCCGGGCCGTTGTTGGCGGCACCCAGGAAGGAGATGCTGCCGGAGCCGGACGCCCTGACCGTCTGCCCGTTCGCCTCGTAGTTGTCCGGTGCGCCCGGTGCCACCTGGGGCCAGGTGAACGTGATCCCGCCGACGGTGACCTTGGAGCCGGGGGTGACGCCCGCCGTGGCCAGCGCGTGCGCCGAGTAGCTGGAGCCGGCGCCGTCGAAGTTCGCCGAGTCGGCGGCGGTGTCGCCGGACGTCCCGACGTCGGTGAAGGAGGGCGCTCCCGGGTAGGAGCGCGGAGCGGCGGAGGGGTCCGACGCCCAGGAGGTGTCGGGGGTGCTGCCGAGCACATAGGTGAGGGTGCCGCCGGCCGACAGGGCGCCGTCGGGCGCGTGTGCCGCGTTCCAGGCGGTGCCGTTCCAGGTGGCCGACTGCACGTACGGAGCGTCGTCCGCCGCGCCGGTGCCGTTGATCGTGAGGGTCCGGCCGGACGGCAGGGTGATCACCGCCTGGGGGAAGAGCGGGCTGCCCAGCGCGAGGTCGGCGGTGCCGGGGGTCTCCGGATACATGCCGAGGGCGGACCACACGTACCACGAGCTCATCTCGCCCAGGTCGTCGTTTCCCGCGAGACCGGAGGGGCCGTCGGTCCAGATCTGGTCCTGGACCTGCCGGACGACCTTCTGCGTCTGGTACGGGCGGCCGATGTAGTCGTACTCCCAGGGAATGTTGAGGCTGGGTTCGTTGCCCAGGTCGGTGTATCCGCCGGCGCCGGTGAGGGAGGACAGGTCCGTGTCCAGGTATCTGGCCATGGCCGCGTCGCCGCCCATGGCGGTGGCCAGCCCGTGCACGTTGAACGGCACCATCGGCGTGTACTGCCAGGAGTCGCCCTCGACGAAGTTCTTGCCCGAGGTGGGCGAGAACCCGGCCGTCCAGGTACCCGACGCGTCGCGCGGCCGGACGAATCCGCTGCCGTGGTCGAACAGGTTCTGCCAGTCCTGCGCCCGGTCCGTGAACCGCTGCTGGTCCGCCGTGTGCCCGAGGGCACCGGCGAGGGCGGAGATCGCGAAGTCCGCCGCGTCGTACTCGAGCGTGGTGGAGGCCGCCCCGTAGAAGTTGCAGCAGCCGTACTTGCCGTTGCTGGGCAGTCGGCCCAGCTGCTCCAGATAGGCGAGTCCGGGCCGGTTGTCGTTGGGTGCGGTGGCGTTCGCGATCATGCCCTTGAGCGCGGTGGCGGTGTCGAAGGTGCGGGCACCGAAGGCGTAGTAGTCGGCGATGATCTCGTCCGCGGGATCGCCGACCATGACATGGGTCTCCCCATTGTTCTCCGACCACTTGGGGAACAGGCCGGTCTGGCGGTAGTCGTCGACCATCGACTGGGCGGTGTCGGAGGCGGTCCGCGGGGCGACGAGGGCTTCGAGCTGCGCCTGCGAGCGGTAGACGTCCCAGCCCGAGTAGTTGGCGTAGGCGGCACCGTGGCCGGAGTCGACGGTGTGGGTCTTGCCGTCGAAGCCGGGATAGCGGCGGTTGGTGTCACTGATCACGTTCGGGTGCAGCAGCGCGTGATAGAGCGCGGTGTAGAAGACGGTCTGCCGCGAGGGCGTCCCGCCGGCGATCCGCACCCGGCCGAGCAGGGACTTCCACGAGGCGTACGCCGCGCCGCGCACCTTGGCCAGGTCCCACCCGGCGTTCTCCGCCTGGCGGTTGCCCACGGCGCCGGCGGTGGACACATAGGAGATGCCGACCTTGGCCTGAACGGTCCGGTGGGTGGTGGTGTCGAACGTGACGTAGCCGTCGGAGCCGCTCGCCGCGGGGGCGAAGGTGTGGGCCGTACGGGGAGCGGTGCCGTGCAGCACCGGCCTGTTCCGCGCCTCGGGGGCGCTGGGGGAGGCGTTGCTCCTGGGCGTGGTCGGCGTGGCGGCGGCCAGCGCGGTGCCGCTGTGCCGGAACGGCTGGTCGAAGACCATGTCGTAGTAGACCGTGTAGGAGTTGCCCTCGCCGCAGAAATTACCGCTGGTGACCTTGCCTCTGACCTCTTTGTCGTTCACCACGTCGAACTCGGCGGCCGTGTCGCCGTTCTCACTGCCCGTCAGCTTGAAGACGAGGTTCGCCCGGTTGGTGGACGGGAAGGTGAAACGGGCCATGCCGCTGCGGGTGGTGGCGGTCAGTTCCGTCTTGACGCCGTTGTCCAGGGACACGGTGTACGAGCCGGGCGTGGCGGACTCATTGGCGTGCGAGAAGCTGTCGGTCGCCCCCGTGTCGACCGTACCCACGGTCGGCAGCACCGGGATGTCACCGGCGGCCCGGCAGCCCGGTCCCGCGATGTGGGTCAGACCGAAGCCGGTGATGGCGGAGTCGCCGTACTCGTAGCCCCCGCCGTCCGGCCGGTGGGGACTGGTGTCGGGGCTCCACTGGACCATTCCGAACGGTGTGTCGGCCCCGGGGAAGTCGTCGGCGGCGTGCGAGGTCCCGATGAACGGGTTGACGTAGGAGGCCGGATCGGTGACCGGCGCCAGAGAGGCGGAGGACGCATGGGCGGGGGCGGAGGCGGCGCCCACGACCAGGGCGCCAGTGGCCAGCACGGACAGAAGGCGGAACGGCACCATCGTGACCATGTTCCCTTCGAGACTCGTTGTCCCGAAGCTTGCCCCTTCAGTCTCCGCTGTCAAGGACGCGCGATACAGAACCAGCCGTTTATCTGACACATTGTCACCTCCTTTGTGCGGATGACAACTTGGCGCAATTTCAGAACTTTTCATAAGGCCAAAGCCACAAATCTTGACGGCAATCACCAGGCGTGCGTACGTTCCGCAGCGGCCGCCCCGGCGCTCCGACTCGACCGTCCCGAGCCGCAATCACCCCCCCCATCGAGGAGCCCAGCATGCGCGGAAGCCCCAGATCGCTCGCGTCGCTCCTGGCCGTCATCGGCCTCGTCCTCGGCGCGTTGCTCGGCCTGCCCGGACCCGCACAGGCCGCAAACGCGCTGCCCTGTGACATCTACGGCGGTGCCGGTACCCCCTGCGTCGCCGCGCACAGCACGGTGCGCGCGCTCTTCGCCTCCTACGCCGGCCCGCTGTACCGGGTCGTCCGTGCCTCCGACGGAGTCGGCGCCGACATCGCGCCGCTGTCTGCGGGCGGTTACGCGGACGCCACCCAGCAGGACCGGTTCTGCGCGGACACCACCTGCACCATCACGAAGATCTACGACCAGACCTCCCGGCACAACGACCTCACCCCGGGCCCGGCGGGCACCTCCGGCATGGGCGCGGACCGCGGCGCGGACGCCTCGGAGATCGCCGTCACCGCCGGCGGACACAAGGCATACGGCGTCTGGATCTCGCCGGGCGTCGGCTACCGGTACACGGGGGCCGCCTCCGGCGTCGCCGTCGACGGACAACCCGAGGGCACCTACATGGTGGCCGGCGGCACCCATGTCGGCTCCGCCTGCTGCTTCGACTACGGCAACGCCGAGAGCTCACCGGCCGACACCGGCAACGGCCACATGGACGCGGTCAGTCTCGCCACCACCTGCTACTTCGCGCCCTGCACCGGCTCGGGGCCCTGGGTCGAGGCCGACCTGGAGAACGGGATGTTCCAGGGCGACAACGGCTCCAACACCGCCAACCGGGGCAACGGCAGCACCTTCGTGACGGCGGTGCTGAAGAACAACGGGCAGACGAGGTACGCCCTCAAGGGCGGCGACGCCCAGTCGGGCCCGCTCACGACCTGGTGGGACGGCGCCCTGCCCACCCGCGGTGGCTATCGGCCCATGCACCAGGAGGGCGGCATCATCCTCGGCACGGGAGGCGACAACAGCAACTGGAACATGGGCACTTTCCTCGAGGGCGTGATGGTCGCCGGCTATCCGACCGACGCCGCGGAGAACGCGGTCCAGGCCAACATCGTCTCCGTCGGCTACTTTGGCGAGACGAACGTCCCCAACGGCCCCCAGGGCACCATCACCGGCCCCGGCGGTACGTGCGTCGACGTGGCGGGTGACGACACCGGTGCCGACGGGGCGGCGGTGCAGCTGTGGGGCTGCCAGTCCTGGGCGGAGGACCAGCACTGGGCGCACTTCGCCGACGGCAGCCTGCGTACGCTGGGCCGGTGCCTGGACGTCGATGGTAACGGGACGGTGAACGGCACGAAGGTGGAGTTGTGGGACTGCAACGGTGTGGGCGGTCAGAAGTGGGTGCAGCAGGGTGACGGTTCGCTGCTGAATCCGCAGTCGGGGCGGTGTCTCGACGCGCCCGGTGGCGCGACGGGCGACGGCACCCGCTTGCAGATCTGGGACTGCAACGGCTCCGCGGCGCAGAAGTTCTCGGTCGACGGGGGTGCCCCGGTCGCCGGCCCCGGCGGTACGTGCGTCGACGTGGCGGGTGACGACACCGGTGCCGACGGGGCGGCGGTGCAGCTGTGGGGCTGCCAGTCCTGGGCGGAGGACCAGCACTGGGCGCACTTCGCCGACGGCAGCCTGCGTACGCTGGGCCGGTGCCTGGACGTCGATGGCAACGGGACGGTGAACGGCACGAAGGTGGAGTTGTGGGACTGCAACGGTGTGGGCGGTAGGAAGTGGGTGCAGCAGGGTGACGGTTCGCTGCTGAATCCGCAGTCGGGGCGGTGTCTCGACGCGCCCGGTGGCGCGACGGGCGACGGCACCCGCTTGCAGATCTGGGACTGCAACGGCTCCGCGGCGCAGAAGTTCCGGCTCGGCTGACGGCGGTCCGCCGTGACGGTCCGCCGGGATGTCAGACGACGTGCTCCTCCTCGGGTACGACGACCTGGTCGACCAGCCGCTGGATCTGCTCGCCCGGCAGGGCGACCGCCAGGGCCCAGTAGTAGATGACGAGGCTGAACGCGGCGGTGACGCCGATGTCCCACCACAGCGGGAACCAGGGGTGCTCGAGCGGCCCGAAGTCGCTCAGATAGACGATGAGGCCCATGCCCACCAGGTAGACCGGCAGCCATTGCGCGGCCCGCAGGTCGAGCTCGGGAGTGATGGGGTTCAGCTTGAACAACCGGTTGGCGACCAGGATGACGTAACCGATGAGGATGGCAACGCCCAGCTTCCAGTCGGTGGTCCAGCCCGACCACAGGATCAGCAGGTTGGCGACGATGAACGCGAGCGGCGACAGCACGCCACCGCCGGGCAGCCGGTAGGGCCGGTGGGCGTCGGGCAGCCGGTTGCGGAAGACCCCGAAGGAGAGCGGGGCACCGGCGTACATCAACACGCTCGCGCTGGTGATGAGCCCGACCAGGGAACGCCAGCTGGGGAACGGCAGGAAGCAGAGGCAGCCGATGACGAAGGCGACGATCAGTCCGACCCAGGGCACGCCCCGCCGGTTGGTCGCCTCGCACGCGGAGGGCACGTAGCCGTTCCGGCTCAGACCGTAGGAGACCCTGGAGGAGCCGGTGATGTAGATCAGGCCGGTGCCGGCGGGGGAGATCACGGCATCGAGATAGAGGACCGTGGCCAGCCAGCCCAGACTGATGAGCGTGGCGACCTGGGCGAACGGCCCGCTCAGCGCGGTGAACGCGGAATTGGCCCAGTGGCTGCCGATCTGGGAGGCGGGCAGCGCCGCGAGGAAGGTGACCTGCAGCAGGATGTAGATGACGATGCCGAGGAGGATCGACCCGATCACCGCGCGCGGGATGTCACGCTTGGGGTTGGCGCTCTCGCCCGCGAGTTGGTCGGCCTGCTCGAAACCAAGCAGGGCGAAGATGATGCCGCTGGTCGAAACGGCGGACAGGATGCCCTTGGCCCCGTAGGGGTTGAAACCGTCCGCCGCGGTGAAGTTGCTCGTGTGGAACTGGGCGATGGCGAACACGAAGATCGTCAGCAGCGGAACGCCGACCTTCCACCACGTCGCGGCGCTGTTGGTGCGGGCCAGCAACCGGATGCTGAGAAAGTTGATGGCGGTGATGACCGCCATCAGGCCCACCGCGACGGCGATACCGGGCGGCGTGAGGACGTGCTCGCCGCCCTTGACCTTCTCCCAGCCGCTCGCCCAGGAGTAGTGCTGCGCGTATGTGATCATCGCCAGCACCTCGATGGGCGCCACCGTGGCCGCCTGCAGCCAGGAGAACCACCCGAACGACGCGCCGGCGGCGCCGCCGAAGGCGTAGTGCGGGAACCGGGCGGTGCCGCCCGAGACCGGGTACATGCCGCCGAGTTCGGCGTGCACGAGCGCGAGGATCAGGATCGCGACGCCGCCGATGGCCCACGAGATGATCGCCGCCGGGCCGGCCGACGCCAGGGCGCCCTGTGCGCCGAACAGCCACCCGGAACCGATGATCGACCCCTCCGAGGCCCAGATGAGGCCCACGAAGCCAATCTCCCGCCGGAGCCCCGGTTTCTGGGTCTTCGGACCGGGTGACGCCGCTGACACGGCCATGGTCCACCCCCTCGATAGGGTGAGATGCATCACTATCGTGCCACGCTGACGCGACCATGGCGCTCACCGTGCAGGCACCGTTTTCCTGCGTCGCCGCGCTGCCCTCAGGAGCCGGGGGCGGGGCGCGGGCCGGCCGGCGGGGTGCCGGTGACCGCCGCGCGGTAGAGGGCCCGGGCGGCGGTGCCGAAGTAGGCGCTGTAGGAGATCTGCGGGGTGTTGCCGCCGGTGTGGTAGCCGCCGATCACTCCGATGACCGCCCATCCGCCGGGCCACGGAACGAGCATGGGGCCGCCGCTGGTCCCGCCCACGAAGGCGTCGCAGGCGATGCGCGGGAAGACACCCGGATCGGCCGGGTCGTCACTGTCCCACCGGGTGGTCCAACTCCAGCACTCCAGGGGCTTCTCCGCTCCGGCCGGGTAGCCGATCATCCGTACCGGCACGTGGTAGTAGCCCGTCCCGGTGAGCAGCCGTACCCCGCCGACCGCGTCCTCCAGGAGTGTTCCGTCCTGATTGGGCTCGGTGACCGCGAAGGCGAAGTCGTATCGGGCCCCCGCGTGTTCCCCCAGGTCGTAGTACTGCTGCGGGACGTAGACGCCGTCGGTGCGCACGGGGAAGACCCCGAACGGCTTGAGGCTGTCGTGGTACTGCGGGACGAAGGCCAGGTGGCGCCTGGGCGAGGCGCCCGCGTACCCCTTCAGGCAGTGGCCGGCGCTCAGCACCAGGTCATGGCCTGGGCTGCGCACGACGGAGCCGCTGCAGGTGCGGCCGGTTCCCGAAGCATCCGTCCAGAAGAAGGTGCCGGTCTGCGGGATGCCGTCGAAGCTCCTGCTGGGAGGGATGTACTCGCCCGGCCGTGGTCCGTCCACCGCGGGGGCCGCACCGGTCGCCGTCGTACCGGGCCCGGTGCCCTCGCGGATGTCGGCGGGCAGCGCGGCCGCCATACGGGCCGGGGTCCAGTAGGCGTCGAGCCGGCCGGCGAGCGGGTTCGGGCCGGCCGCCGCGCCGGCGGCGGATGCCGTGCCGGCGGCGGATGCTGTGCCGGTCCGGGCGGAAGCCGTGGTGGTGAGGCCGGCACAGAGCAGAAGGGCTGCCACGCAGACGGCGGCGCATCGCACGATCCTGGTCCCGGGCTCCATCGGTTCCCCTCAGAACGGACGCGAGTGAGGGCTCACCATAAGCCCGTGGGTCGCGCCCGGCACAGCGCGCACGGCCGTATCCGGTTGCCACATGGCCACAACTGATCCCTGGGCGACCCCGTCTGTCTTACCGTCAGGTGTGGTCGGCCGGAGCAGAGAGGCCGATTACCTCCGCATCGGGCGGGGCCGGCAGTGACGCAGTAGAGCCGTGCATCCCGCCTTGCACGAGTGGATCGCGGTGCGTGACGGTCGGCTGCGCTGCTCCCTCGACCTCGTGCGTGCTGACCGCCGGTGACCGGCTGGGGTGCGGCCCGGCCAGGTGCACCGGTACGACACCTACGCCCGTGCGCTCGGCTACGGCCTCCGGATCCTCACCCGGGCCCCCTGCTCGGCCGTCGGCACCGGGGCGAAGACCTTCGTCGACGACCGGTCCTGCTGGAGGCACGGCGGTTGCTGCGGCACACCGACCTGCCGGTCGTGGCCGTCGGTGACCGCCTCGGATTCCCTGGCGACACCGTGTTCACCAGGTACTCCGCCGCCGCAGCGGGAGACCCCGGTCACGTTTCGGTCACGGGCCAGCGGGGCGAGTGGGGCGCGAGCTCCTGGGTAGACGCCCCTACCGGCCATGAGAACCACATGGGCTCAACCGAAAGGAGCAGGCCATGCAGAAGCTGACAAGGAACGCGGGTGCCACCGGCTTGGCCACCGCGATGGTCGCAGCCGCTCTCCTCGCGAGCGGCACCTCCGCGGCGGCGACCACGCCGAGTGACGCCGGTCACACCGCCACCCGTGCCACGGCTGCGCACTCCAGCCAGAACCAGTACCGCCACACCGGCCACCGCCGGTGCATGGATCCGTGGGTCGCCGGGCAGGTGGCGACGTTCGACCCCGTCGCCCGGCACCGTCTGGCCGTGTACGACCCGTGGGTCAAGGACCAGCTGACGCGCTTCGTCGCTCCCGCCTGTTAGCCCCGGCGCGCTCCGGCGCTCCTCTCCGCGCCGCCGCGATCACCTGACGAACAGCATGTCCGGGTACCGCGGTGACGGCCCCTGCAGCAGCCGCCCACTGCGGCCGCGCAGCCAGTGATCGAAATAGGCGGAGACATAGGCCTCGTTGGTGCGTATCGCCGTGGCGGGGTCGATGGTGCCGATGTCGTCGGTCTGCGCACATCGCGGCAGACGCAGCTGCGGCACCAGAGCCTCCGCGTCGGTGAACGAGGCGTGCTCCGAGCCGCGCAGGATCAGCTGACGGTTCCAGCCTGGAGTGTGGGCGCGGAACGCCTGCCAGCCGGGGCCGGTGTCGGTCTTGCCGTCCTTGCCCATCAGCAGCAAGGGCCGGTCGAGGCCGTGGCGGGCGACGGGCATGAGCGAGCCGTCGAGGTAGGTCAGATTGCCGTCCATGTCGATGCCCGCGGTGATCCGGTGGTCGGCGCCCATCGCCAGGGCGGCGGCGGTGCCACCCATCGAATGACCGAACATGCCCACCTCGGCCAGGTTCAGCGCCCCGGCCAGGCCGTCGGGGAGCGGCTGTCCCTCCGCGTCGGGGTTGCGGCCGCTGTTCAGCTCCTTGAGCCGGTCCAGGACGAAACGGGTGTCGGCGACCCGGACGGCCAGCGCCTTGCGCAGGAACGCATCGGCATCCGAGGGCAGCGTCAGGGTGGCGAGGGAGCCGTCGGGGAACTCCACCTCGGGTGACTCGTAGGTGTGGTCGACGGTGACGACGGCGTAGCCCCGGCCGGCCAGGTCGGCCGCCATCGCCGTGCCCCAGGTGCGGGGTTCGCCGAGTCCGGGGGAGTAGAGCACCACCGGCAGCCGTCCCGCACGCCCGGCGGACACGGGAGCGCTGCGGGTCACGTGGGTGACGGTGCGGGCCCAGTCCGCACGGCCGGACGGAATGTGCAGGTCGAGGTAGCCGTTCGCCGTGACGTCGGCGAAGTGGGAGGCCGCGGCGGGCAGCATGTAGGGGGCCGCCGGGCGGCCGGTCGTGTGCGCCGCCGGGTAGAACACGCTGACCATCAGCTCGCGCCGGCTCCGCGCGGAATGCCACGGATCGGGCCGTGTGCGGTCCACCAGGTGCAGGTCCACCTCCCCGACCCGGTACCGCCCGGTCGGGGCGGGAAGCGAGAGGTGGTGGGCGGAGGACGGGACCGGCTTCGGCGCGGTGGGGGCGGCACGGGAGGCGGCGGCGGCCGGCACGGCGGCGGTGAGCGCACAGAGCGCGACGACTGCGCAGGCGGTGAGCGCGCGCCGCCGGGTGACTTCGCGGCGGCCGCGCGGCAGATGATTCGTCATGGATCAACCCTGACGGCCCGTCGGCTCTCCGCGCATCGGGGAAGGACCCCGATCCTGACCCTCAGGGTGTCCGTAGGGGTGGCCCGGAGTCCGCCCCGTGAGCCGCATGCTCGCACGCTCGTGCACCTGACGACGCCCCTCGGCCAGGTCGCCGGCTCTCACCTTTTCGGCCCGCCTCCCTCGCCGGGACAGAGACTGCCCCTGGGTGTCCACCTGCCCCGCTTGCTAACCGGAGCAGTGTTCCGTATGGTCGTACCGGAACGATGTTCCGCTTATTCGCGGAGTCAGAGCCTCGGCCGACCACGACGCATGTCCTCTCGTCGTCCGTTTCCGCGACGCTCCGCGCCCAGTGACGCTGCCCCCAGTCAGGAGACACGGTCATGCAGTACCGCACCCTCGGCCGCACCGGTGTGCAGGTCAGCTCCCTCGCGCTCGGCGCGATGAACTTCGGCCGGATCGGAGGCACCACTCAGGAGGAGGTCACCGCCCTTGTCGACGCCGCTCTCGAAGGCGGGATCAATCTCATCGACACCGCCGACATGTACGGCGAGGGCGAGTCGGAAGAGATGGTCGGCAAAGCCGTGGCCGGTCGCCGCGACGACATTGTTCTGGCGACGAAGGCCGCCATGCCCATGAGTGACGAGCGCAACCACAGGGGCGGTTCGCGGCGCTGGCTGGTCACCGCCCTGGACAACAGCCTGCGCCGCCTGGGCGTCGACCATGTCGACCTCTACCAGATCCACCGGTGGGACCCGAGCACCGGCGACGAGGAGACGCTGTCGGCCCTGACCGACCTGCAACGCGCAGGGAAGATCCGCTACTTCGGTTCCTCGACCTTTCCCGCCCACCGCATCGTCCAGGCGCAGTGGGCCGCCCGTGAGCACCACCTGGGCCGTTACGTCACCGAACAGCCCAGCTACTCCATCCTGCAGCGCGGGGTCGAGAGCCATGTGCTGCCCGTCGCCGAGGAGTACGGACTCGGTGTGCTGGTGTGGAGCCCGCTGGCGTCGGGCTGGCTGTCGGGCGCCGTCCGTGCGGGCCGGGACATCACCACCCACCGCTCGGCCTTCATGCCGCAGCGCTTCGATCTCGCCGTTCCCGCGAACCGGGCCCGGCTGGAGGCCGTCGAGCGGCTGGCCCGCGTCGCCGACGAGGCCGGCCTCACCCTGATCCAGCTCGCCCTCGGTTTCGTCACCGCGCATCCCGCGGTGACCAGCGCGCTCATCGGCCCTCGCACGCCGGCCCACCTGCACTCCCAACTCGCCGCTGCCGACGTCGAGTTGTCCGCCGACGTGCTCGACGCGGTGGACGCGGTCGTGGCCCCCGGTGTCGACCTGGCCCCCGAGGAGAAGCACGACACTCCGCCCGCGCTGCTCGAGGCGTCGCTGCGGCGACGCCCAGCCGCCTAGGGCGGCCGCCGTGCCCGGCCCCGCCAACGACCGGCGAACCGCTTCCGAGCCCCGCTCGGCGAAAGGACGACAGCTCGTGCCGGCCAGGTCTCGTCCCCGCTTCGGCATCATGACGGCCCCGTCGCAGGTCGACTACCAGGATCTCCTGCGGGTGTGGCGCGAGGCGGACGCGCTCCCGGTGATCGAGCACGCATGGTTGTTCGATCACCTCATGCCGATCTTCGGCGACCCGCACGGGCCGACGTGCGAGGGCTGGACGCTGCTTTCCGCTCTCGCCGCACAGACCCGGCGCCTGCGGATCGGCGTCCTCGTCACCAGTAACCGGTTCAGACCCCCTGCGATGCTGGCCAAGATCACCGCGACGGTCGATGTCGTCTCCGGCGGACGACTGGACTTCGGCATCGGCGTCGGCTCCCGGCCCGGTCATCCCCTGGCCCGGCGCGAGTACGCGGCGCACGGCCTGCCCTTCCACGACTCCGCGCAGGCCGTGGGCAGCCTTGCCGAAGCCTGTACGGTGATCCGGCGGCTGTGGACGGAGGCCGAACCCTTCGACTTCCACGGCAGCCACCACCGCCTCACCGGAGCGTTCGGCAACCCCAAACCCGTACAGCGTCCCCACCCGCCGATCCTCGTCCGCGGCCGGTCGTCCGCGACGTTGCGTGTGGCCGCGGCACACGCCGACCTGGGGAACATCCCCGGCGGTGGCGACATCGACGACATCGCCGGCCGGAGCGCACTGCTGGACCGCTACTGCGCCGAGATCGGCCGCGACCCCGCCTCGGTCACCCGCTCGGTCCACCTGCCCGTCTCCTGCGACGAAACCGGCAGCACCCGGAACGCCGTCGCCGAGGCGCTCGCCGCCGGCTTCGGGCACGTCGTCCTCGGGCTGTCGGCGCCGTACCCCACGGGTGTCGCCCGGTGGGTCGCCGACGAGCTCATCGGCCCGTCGCTCTGATCGCCCGCCCTCACCACCTCTGCGGTGGTGCTCCACGGTCCCCCGCCGGGTGTGGTCGATCAGGCGTTCGCCGTCGCGGGACCCGTGGAAGTCGGCACAGGTGAAGCCGGGTTGGCGCCTCACCGTGTCCTCGGTGGCCCGGACGAGCAGGGTGACGGGCTCCTCCTGCCGGCCGGGTGGCACGGTGAACGCATCGATGAGGGGTGTCACGGGGCCTGCCGTAGCGACCTCGACAGTAATGGCCATTAAGTGACTTCTCTCCTTACCGGAGGAGGGATCGCCGTGCGGCCGCGCTCATTCCCGCGATCGGAGGCGGGCGGCGAGGGGCGGGGCCGTGAAGAGGGCCGGGACACCGGGCGCCCCGAAGGCGCCGTTGGCGGCTCCGAGGCGCGCGGCTGGCTCTACCATTGGCCCGTCGCCGTGTCGCTCACGCCGCGAGACGGCACAGCCACGCCCAAAGTGGCTGATCGCGGAGGGAGTACAGTGTCGAATCCCCGGCTGGACGACCGCCTTGTGGCCGACGGCCCCGGTCAAGCCGTCCGGTTCCGTCCCCCTGCGGGCGCCGGCCCGGAGCTGCTGCAACGCGGCCTGGACCATCCGGTGCTGACGGAGGTGCTGCGTCACTTGACGGAACGTCAGGCACAGTCACTGGATCGGCCGGTCGCGTACTACGAGGACAGTCCCTGAGGTGAGACACGGTCCGGAAGGGGGAGCGGTGGCCCCGGCAGACGTACACGCGTCGGCGCCGTGGCCGCACCGGCTGTTGGACGTGCCCGCCCTCCGCCACGCGGGCGTCCCGCCGGTACCCTTCCAGCAGTTCGTCCTGAAACTGAACAGCCGCTGCAACCTGCTCTGCAGCTACTGCTACGTGTACAACGCGGCGGACGACTCCTGGCGCGGCCGCCCGCCGCGCGTCGGGCAGGACGTGCTGGAGCGCAGCGCCCAGCGGATCGGCGAGCACGTGGCCACCCACGGGCTGCGGCGGATCAGGGTCGAACTGCACGGCGGGGAGCCTCTTCTCGGAGGTGTGGACACCGCGTTGCGGCAGGTGGCGGAGGTGCGTGCCGCGGTGCGGTCCGCCACCGGGGCGCCCTGTGAGGTCCTGGTGAGCGTGCAGACGAACGGCACCCTGTTGACCGCGGACGCGGTACGACGGCTCGCGGCGGCCGGAGTCCGGGTCGGCGTCAGCCTCGACGGTGGCCGGCCCGAACACAACAAGCGGCGCACCGACCACGCCGGCCGGCCCGCCTGGGCGGCCGCCACCCGGGGTCTGGCTCTGCTCGCCCGGCATCCCGAGGCCTACGCCGGACTGCTGTGCACCATCGATCTCGACCTGGACCCGGAGGACGTCTACGACTCCCTGATGGAGTTCCGGCCCGCCGCCCTCGACTTCCTTCTGCCGCACGCCAACTGGGAGTCGCCACCGCCGGGCAAGGGCCCCTCCAGCGTCGGCTCGGCCCCGTACGGGGAGTGGCTCGTCCGGGTCTTCGACCGGTGGTTCGACGGCGGCCGGTACCGGACGCGCATCCGGCTCTTCACCGAGATCATCGGACTGCTGCTCGGCTTCCCGAGCCGCGCGGAGGCCGTCGGACTCTCCCCGGTCGCCGCCGTCGTGGTGGACACCGACGGCGCGATCGAGCAGGTGGACAGCCTGAAGGCGGCATACGCGCAGGCGCCCGCGACCGGCATGGACGTCTTCCGCAACAGCTTCGACGACGTACTGGAACACCCCGGCATCGTGGCCAGGCAGCTGGGCGTCCGCGCCCTCGGCGCGGACTGTCTGCGCTGCCCCGTGCTGCACATCTGCGGCGGGGGGCACTACGCCCACCGGTACCACCGCGGAAGCGGTTTCCGGAACAGATCGGTGTACTGCGCGGATCTCGAGCTGCTCATCCGGCATGTGGCCCGCAGGATCGAGCCGGTGCTGTGCTCGGAACCCCTCCTGCCCCATTGAACCCGTTCTCGTTGCACGGCAGTTGATCTGGCGTCAGAATCCTGCTGTGAGCACTGTCGGGGGAGGGGCCGCGGCGCTGGAAGTCTGGCGGGCCCAGAGCATCTGGTCGCAGGCTGCCGACCGGCACAGGAGGGCGATCGCCCGGGCACGGCTCGTCACGCTGTGCGCAGGGGTCGCCGCCGGTGTGTTCGGAGCAGCGTCCGCGCAACTCATGCCGGTGTCCTCGCCGGCCGGACGGACCTTCGCCTTCCTGGCCCTTCTCGCGGCGGGCACCACACCGCTGACGGCTCTGGGCGCCGCGCCCGGCCGGGTGCGGCAGTGGACCAGACTGCGCTCGGTGTCCGAGGAGCTCAAGAGCCAGCTGTACGTCTACCTGGCCGGAGTCGCCCAGTACCGGCAGCCGGCGCACCGCGACGCGGAACTGCTGGACCGCACCGGAGCCGTGTTCGCCGAGGCGGCCGACCTCGAACCGCAGACCCACGGCATCCGCCCGGCCGACCGCCCACTGCCGCCCGTCACCGACCCCGCCGGGTACGCCGAGCAGCGGCTTCGGCGCCAACTCGAGGAGTACTACCGGCCGAAGGCGGAGGAGATGGCAGGCCGCGCCCGTCTGGTGGAGCGCTGCGGCCAGGCGCTGGCGGCCGTCTCCGTGGTACTCGGCGCGGTGGCCGGGGCCTACGAAGCGCAAGCGGCGGCGGCCTGGATCCCCGTGGTCTCCACCGTCTCGGCCGCCGTGGTGTCGTACGGGGCGTCGGCGCGCTATGTGAGCCAGCAGCTCGAGTTCAGCAGAACCGCCGGCGAGCTGGACCGGCTGCTGCGGTGGTGGCGGCAGTGCGACCCGGCCACGGACGCTAACGCCGACCGGCTGGCCGAGCGGACCGAACACGTCGTCTCGGTGCAGAACGAGGGCTGGATGGCCAAGTGGATCGCGGACTGAAGGCGGGGCGAGGGTGGTCAAGGTGTTCATCAGCCACAGCACCAGCGCGGATGAGACGACCGCCCGGCTGCGCGACGCCATCGCCAAGGGTCTGGAGGACCGTGAGCACGCGGTCCTGCTCGACGTACGCCGCCGAGAGCCCGGCCGCCCCTGGCAGTTGAAGCTCGCCAGAATGCTCGCCCAGTGCGAGGCGGCCCTCGTCCTGGTGAACGAGGCGGCCCTCGGCTCGTCCTGGGTCCGGCGCGAGACGAACATCCTGCACTGGCGCAAGACGCTGCGTCCGGACATGGTGCTGGTCACGGTCCTGGTGGGCGAGGTGACCGCCGGCCTGCTGCGGGCCTCCGAGCTGCGCTACCTCGCCGACGACGACGTGGAACGGCTGAGCACCTGCAGCGAGGAGGACATCGAGCAGCTCGTCCGGATGTTCCCCCGCGGCCGGCGCACGGGTGACGACGCGATGAGCGCCTGGCTGGACAGCATCGGCATCCAGCTCCAGGAGATCAAGCACGAACCCACCTACGCCAGGATCGCCCGTGAGCTGGACATCCCCCAGGAGGAGCACGACCAGCTGATCATCGGGTTCGCCCCCGCCCTGCTGGCCTGCCAGATGCTCGACACGCACGACGTCGTGAAACTGTGCAACGTGGTGCTGGTGGCCCGCGACGGCGGTCTGCAGCCGGACCGGGTCGCGGAACTGGCCAAGAAGATCCTGCCCGTCTGGGTCGACCGGGACCAGGCCCGGCGCATCGTGCGCGAACGGGACGGATCCGTCCGCCGCGTCGTCATCCTGAACGTCGACAATCCGCTGATCGGCGAGCACTACCTGGACCGGGCCTTCTGCGTCGACCGCAGGAGCTACTACATCGCCAGAGCGGCGGGGCGCCCGCCCGGCGACGACGACCCTGAGTTCTATCTGCTGGAGCAGTGCGAGCAGGCGGTCAAGCAGAAGATCGGCCTGACACCCGACCAGAAGCTCGACCACCCGAGGGAACCACGCAACTTCGGCCGGCTCTTCCTGCTGCTGGACGCCAACCGGTGCGATCTGGGCGTCGTGCACCGGGTCATCGCCCAGCTGCACGAGAAGATCCCGTGGATCAGCGTGCTGGTCATCTCCGGCCGGGGCGCCGACGTACGGGACCGCTGGCCGGGAAGTCCCGACGAAGTGCTGGTTCTCGACCCGCCGTTCGAGGCGGAGCATGAGAATGTGGTCAACGCAGTGGTGGAGCGGGTGCGTGACTGCGTGGGTCATACCTACAGGGGGGCATGATGAGCCAAGAGCAGCCCGACGCCCAGGACAGGCCAGACGCACAGGACAGGCCCGGCGGAGTGACCGGGCCGGAGTGGCTCGACACTCCCGACCGGGGTGACGGACGCGTCTACGTCATGCCGTCCGACCTGGACTTCGCGGTGCGGGTGGCCCGCGCCACCGCCCGGCCGCTGCTGCTGCGCGGCATGCCGGGATCCGGCAAGTCCTCCCTGGCGCCGTTCATCGCCCGCCGGCTGGGCTGGCGCTACTACGAGCACGTGGTCACCTACCGCACCCAGCCGCGGGAACTGCTGTGGAGCTACGACAGCGTCCGCAGGCTCGGCGACGCCCAGGTCGCCGCCCTGCGCGGAGAACGGCCCGACGACGCGAGCTATGTCCAGCCGGGCGTCCTGTGGTGGGCCCTGGCCCCGCGCTCGGCGGGCCGGCGCGGCAGGCCCGAGGACGCCGTGGTGCCCGACCCCTGCCCGGACCCGTTCGAGAAGATCAACCGCGACCGCAGCCCCGACCACGCCGTCGTCCTCATCGACGAGATCGACAAGGCGGATCCGGACGTGCCGAACAGCCTCCTGGTGCCGCTCGGCCTGCACCGGTTCGTCGTCACCGAGATCGGTCAGGAGATCCGCACCGAGGAGCCGGATCCGCCCGCGCCTTCCACCGCTGAGGACACGCTGCCCGCACGTCACCTGGTGGTCCTCACCACAAACGAGGAACGCGAGCTGCCCCAGGCCCTGTTGCGCCGCTGCGTGGTGCACGTCCTGCCCGAGCACGACAGGGACATGCTCGTCCGCATCGCCAAGGAACACATGCGGATCTGGCCCGGTGAGGTGACACCCGGCGACGAGGTACTGGCCGCGGCGGTCGCCGACAAGCTGATGGAGGTACGCGAACAGGCCGACATGCAGGACGTGCGCCGGCCGAGCACGGCCGAGTACCTCGACGCCCTGCTCGCCTGCCGGTCCCTGCGCATCCGCCCCGGCAGCGACGAGTGGCAGCTGCTGACCCGCAACGTGCTGATCAAACCGCAACAGATGGCCGGTGACCCGGCATGACGGGGGAGGCCTGGCTGGGAGACGTCGCCAGGGCCGCCCGGGCTCTCGGCACCCGCTCCCCGGAGGACTACGCGCGGATCGCGGCACTGCTCGGCATGAGCGGCGCCCCCGCCGAGCCACCGCGCCCCGGCCGCGAGGAGCCCCGTGCCGACACCCCCGCCTGGCAGGCTCCGGCGCGGCAGGACACCCTCCCACGGCCCCAGCCGGACCCGGCCCCCCCGGTCTTCGCCCGCAGCGGGCGGACCGCACTCGCCGACACCGTCACCGTCCTGATCCCCGTCGGCGAGCCCCGCCCGCAGACGCACCACTGGACCACGCCCCCGCTGCCCCGCCCCCGGGCACGCGGCGAAGCGGCCCGCCGGCCCCCGCACCTGCCGCTGCTCGCGCCGCGATCCACGGCCGCACTGCTCACCATGGTGCTCTCCCGCACCACCCACGAGGGGGAGCTCGACGTCGAGCGCGCCACCGAGGAACTCGCCCGCGCCCGCCCGCTGACCGCGATCCCCCGGCTGCCGCTGTCCACCCTCCGCTACGGCGTCCAGATCCTCGCCGACACCTCCGGCGCGATGGAGCCCTTCGCCCGGGACGTGGAGGACGTCGTCGCCCACGTCCGCGCGCTCGCCGGCATCGCGAACACCGAGGTGCTGCGCTTCTCGGACGCACCCGTGCGCGGCGCCGGCCCCGGCTCCCGCGCCACCTGGCAGCCGTACCGCCCGCCCAGGCCCGGCATGCGGGTGCTGATCCTCTCCGACCTCGGGGCCGGCGGTCCCCTCCTGAACCCCTGGCGCGGCACCGAACAGGAGTGGCGCACCACGATCCACACGATCCGGCAGCGCGGCAGCGAACCCGTCGCCCTCGTCCCGCTTCCGGAGCAGCACTGGCCGCGCTGGGCAAGCGGGTTGCTGCCCATGCTGACCTGGGACCGCGGTACCACCGTCGGCAAGGCCCTCGGAGCCCGGCCATGACCGCGCGGCCCGGGCGGGCGCTGGCGATCATGCTCAGCATCGCCGCCCGGATCGAACCGGAGCTGATGCGAGCGGTACGCCTGCGCGCGGCGCCCGGGCTCGACGTCGCCGCCGAAGTGGACCTCTGGTTCGGGGACCTGGTCGCGCACCGGGGATTCGGTTACGTCGTCCTCGATCCCCGGCAGCTCGGTGAACTGCGCGCCGAACTCGCCGCCAGACTCCGCCAGGCCGGCGCGAACGACCCCGTCCATCGCCTGTGGCCCACGTTCCAGCAGGTGCGCGCGGGACAGTCGGCCGCCCTGATCGCCCAGGAGACGGCCACGTGGCAGGCCGTCAGCGGGCACCCCGACGCCGACCGGAGCATCGAGGAGACCTTGCGTCCGGCCCTGCGCGCCCTCGTCGAGGAGCAACGCGAAGCCGTCGCACGCTGGTTCACCGACGCATGGGACACCTTTCCGGAGCGGGTGCGGCGCTCGACCACCGCCTGGCAGCTGCTGACCCTCTCCGCGGTCCGGCTCTCCCTCGACCCCCCGGACCCGCCCCGCCCGCTGCGGCTCGCCCTCGCCGACGTCGCCGTCATCGCCGAAGGACTGCCGAAGGCCCGCCTGCACCTGGGCTGGGACGGCCCCCGGCTGCTGCTGAGCGACGCTCCCCTCGGCCCCGGCCACTTCTCCATCACCGTCCCCGACACCGATCCCCGCGTCGTGGAGCTGGTCACGGCCAGCTCCATCAGGACGATCCTCGTGGGCCGGGACACGGCGGTCGAGGAGTGGGTGGGGCCCGCCGGGGGACTGCTGCGCACGGCGGACGGGGCCACGTACGCACTGCCCTCTGCGGTGGTCACCCAGCCCGGATCCACCCTGCCGGCGCAGGATCCGGCCGAGGATCCGGCCCGGACGCCGCAGCACCACGAGGACGACACGCCCGAAGCCCCGGCCGTCGGGCACATCAGCATCTGCTTCGCCGGCGAGAGCCGCTCCTGGGCCCTGTGGGCCGCCCACCAGATCGAACGGGCCGACTGCACCACCACCCTGCTGCACTGGGACACCGCCTCCCGCAGCCCCACCGAGTCCCTGGGCGCCCTGCTCGCCGCACCGGGCCAGGTGCTGCTGCTCGTCAACGAGCGCGCCCTGCGGCCCGACCTGTACGACGAGTCGGAGTGGACACGGGCCTTCGAGCTGATCGTCGCCCCGCACCGGGAGCGCTTCGCCGCGATCGTGCTGTCGTCCGAGCCGCTGCCCGTCGCCACGGGCCTGCTGCGGCCCGTCGACGTGGCCGGGCTCGACGAGAGCGAGGCCCGCCGCAGAATCCTCGAGCGGCTGGGCATCCCGCCCGGGGAGGAACCCCGGCCCCCGGACGGACCCCGCTTCCCCAACGACCCGCCGCAGGCCCGCGAGACCCCCCGGCGCAACGCCCACTTCACCGGCCGCAAGGACGATCTGGAGGAGCTGTCGGAACTTCTGGCCGAGCCCGGCCCCATGGGCGCCCGCGTGGTCCTGCACGGCATCTCCGGGGTGGGCAAGAGCCAGCTGGCCGTCGAGTACGTACACCGCTACGGCGACGGCTACGACGTCGTGTGGTGGGTGAAAGCGGGCCCCACCGCACGCGAGGAGTTCGCCGCCCTCGCCGTGCACCTCGAACTCCCGGTCGGCCGTGACGTCGGAGAACGGGTCCGCGCCGTGCACACCGCACTGCGCGGCCGCGGCGGCCCCCGCCGCCGATGGCTGCTCGTCTTCGACGGCGCGGACGACGTGGGCGGGATACGGGACCTGCTGCCCGAGGGCAGCGGCGACGTGCTCGTCACCAGCCTCAGCCGGGACTGGGCCGGCGTGCTGGGCTTCCAGGAGTACACGGTGCGCCCCTTCTCCAGGAAGGAGAGCACCGCGTTCATCAGCCGCCGGGTGCCGCGGGTCACCGAGGCCCAGGCGGACCGCCTGGCGGAGGCGGCGCAGGACCTGCCGCTCGTACTGGCGCAGACCACCGCCTGGCTGAGCGCCTACCCCTTGGAACCCGTCGACTCCTACCTGGAGGCGCTGGACCGGCAGTCGCCCGAAGAGCTCGCCGTACGGATCGAGGACGACTACCCGGTCGGCTTCGTCAGGACATGGGGCCTGCTGCTCAGCACCCTGCGGCAGCGCAACCCGGAGGCCGCCGAACTCATCGAACTGATGGTGATGTTCTCCCCGGACGCGATTCCGCTCCGCCTCATCGCGGCCGCCCCGGCCGCCGTGTTCCGGCCCGGCAGCCTCGCCCGCACCGTCTCCGACTCCACCCGCTGGCAGAACGCCCTCGCCGGCCTGGCCGACCTCACAGCCATCCATCTCGGCTACACCGAGGATCCCTCGCTGGAGTGGGGTGTCGAATCCGCCCAGATGCACCGGCTCTACCATCGCTACATCCGCGGCAACCTCCCCGCCCACCGCTCGGCCGAGCTGTCCGCCGCCGCCTGCGGGGTCCTCGCCGCGGCCAACCCGGGCCGGCCGGGCGACCAGCGCGAATGGCCCGCGTACCGGCAGCTCATCCCCCATCTCGACTACGCGGGCACCCTCGACCAGGTGGAGCCGGGGGTGCGCCGCCTCGTACTGGACTGCGTCGACACCCTCCGGCTGCGCGGCGAGTACGACATCGGGCTGCGCCTGTGCCAGCAGGCGGTGACCCGCTGGCGCCCGCGCCTGCCGGAGACCGATCCGGACATGCTGGTCCTGGTGCACCAGCACGCCAACCTGCTGCGCCGCGTGGGCCGTTACCGGGACGCCGAGGCCGTCGGCCGAGCCCCGGTGGAGCAGCTCTCCCGCACCCGTGACGCCGAAGACCCCGAACTGCTGCGGGCGAAGGACGGACTGGGCGGAACCCTGATGGCTCTGGGCCAGTTCGAGCGGTCCCGGGAGCTGTTCGAGGAGGTCTGGCAGGGCCACGCGAACCGCTCCGGCCCCCAGGAGCCGTATGCGCTCAACGCCAAGAGCAACATGGCGCTGACCCTGGGCCTGCTCGGCCGGTACGCAGAATCCCTCGACATCCACCGGGAGTTGTTCGAGCTGCGCAGCCGCCGGCTCGGCGCCGACCACTACCAGACCCTGTACTCGGGCCTGTGCCTGGCCTGGATGACCCGGCTGCTCGGGCGCTACCGCGAGGCACTCGGACTGCAGCAGCACAACGCCCGGCTGCACAGCCGCGTCCTCGGCCCCCATCACCCGCAGACCCTGCGCGCCGAGCACAACCTCGCCCAGTGCCTGCGCCGGGACGGGCAACTGCAGGAGGCCTCGACCCTGTTCACCAGTGTTGCCGCCCGCTCGCAGCAGGCACAGGGCGAGCTGCATCCCGAAACGCTGATGATGGCGTCGGACCGGGCCACCCTGCTGCGCGTGAGCAGCCCGCGCCAGGCTCACGAGCTGGCCCGCACCGTCTACGAGCGCTACCTCGGACTGCTGGGCCCCGACCACCCGTACACCGCGGGAGCTCTCGGCAACCTGGCCCTCGCCCAGTGGGCCGACGGCGACGAACGCGGCGAGGCCGACGCCTCCGCGCACACCGCCTGGCAGCTCATGACCCGGGCCGTGGGGGAGGTCCACCCCTGGGCCCTCGGCTGCCGCCTGAACCTCGCCGCCGGGCTGGCCCGTGCGGGAGGGCTCGAAGCCGCCCTGGCCCACGACACGGACCTGGCGGAGGCCGCCACCCGGCAGCTGGGCGCGGCCCATCCGCTCACCCTCGCCGCCGCCACGGCCCGCGCCTGCGACCTGCGCACGCTGAACCGTGCCGAGGAGGCCGACGAGCTGCGGCGGGAGACCGTCGAACGGCTCCGGGAGACCCTCGGGCCGCAGCACCCGCACACCAGGTCGGCGGAAGCGCTGAGGCGACCGCACTGGGACTTCGAACCGCAGCCCATCTGACCCATCACAGGCCGCCGCACCCGGTACGGCGGCCGCGGAGGAGACCAGGCGCATGGACAGCCGGAGCACGGCCCACGGCCGGAACTTCACCATCAGCTACGCGGGGTTCAACCGCCCGTGGGCGGCCTGGATCGCGCACCAGCTGAGCGCGCGCGGCCACACGGTGGCGATGCGGCGCTGGGACCCGCGGGTGGACGTGCCCTTCGAGGAGGAGTTCGGCGCGCTGCTCACCGCTGCGGGGTGTGTCGTCCTGGTCCTGGACAACTGGTACTTCGGCCTCGGCCCCATTCCGGAGGACGACTGGAACCGGGTGCTGCGGCAGACCGTGCCCCGGCAGGCCGAGCGGTTCGCGGCGGTCACGGTCGCCACCCAGCGGGTGCCCGCGTCCGTCTCCCTGCTGGAGCCGGCCGACCTGCACGACCTGGACGAGCAGGAGGCGGTGCGCAGGCTGCTGCGCAGGCTCTCGATCGACCCGGCCGGGCCGCTGCAGCCGTCGGCGCAGACCTGCTCCCGCTTCCCCAACGAGCCGCCCGCGGTGCTCGACACCTTCCGGCGCAACCGCCGCTTCACCGGCCGGGACGCCGAGCTGGAGCAGATCCGTACGCTGCTGACCACTCCGGGACCCGATCGCGGACCCGTCACCCGTATCGTCCTGCACGGCACCAGCGGAACCGGCAAGACCCAGATAGCCGCCGAATACACCCACCGCTTCGGCAACGACTACGACGTGGTCTGGTGGGTCGACGCAACTCATCGCGCCAAGGCCCGCGAGCGCCTCGCCGCGCTGGCACCCCGGCTCGGACTGCCGGTGAGCGAGCGCATCGGAGAGCGGATCAGGGCCCTGCACGAGGCCGCGCGCTCCGCCGGGCACGGCCGCTGGCTGCTGGTCTTCGACGGCGCCGAGGAGGCGGCTCAGCTGGCCGACCTGCTGCCCGACCGGAACGTCCACGTCCTGCTCACCGCGGGCACCTCGGACTGGTCCGCCCTGCCCGGCACCCGGGTGCTGGACGTCCTGCCCTTCACCCGGGTGGAAAGCGTCGCCTACGTGAGGCGCCGGGCGCGGCGCCTGACGCCGGTGGAGGCCGACGAACTGGCCTCCACCGTCGGCGACCTGCCCCTGCTGCTCGCCCAGACGGCCGCCTGGCTGGACGCGAACCAGGTACCGGCCGGGGACTACGTACGGCTCCTGCGCGACGCCACGGAGGACCCGGAGGGCACGGAGACCGACGCCGGATACCCGCCCGGCTTCCGCACCGCCTGGACCACCACCCTCGACACCCTGCGCGAGCAGGAGCCCAAGGCAGCCGAGCTGCTGAGCCTGCTGGCCTTCTTCTCGCCCAACGAGATCCCCGTACGGCTGCTCACCGAGGTCCGCTACGGAGATCTGCCCGCCTCGTTGGACGAGCTGGTCCGCGACCCGCGCTCCTGGCACCTGGCACTGCGCCGGCTCTCCGGGTACACCGCCGTACGGCTGGACTACGAGCAGGACCTGGCCGACAACCCCGCGGTCGAACAGGTCCGGATGCACCGGCTCTACCACCGCTTCCTGCGCGAGACGCTGAGCGCCGAGGAGGGGCGGGACTACTCCGACATCGCCTGCCAGGTGCTCGTCGGAGCCGATCCCCGGCGGCCGGGGGACACCCGCGACTGGGAGCGCTACGCCCTGCTCCTGCCGCACCTGGAGTTCGCGGGCGCCTTCGACTCCAGCCGTACGGCCGTACAGGAACTGGTGCTGAACTGCATCGAGTACCTTCGGGTGCGGGGCGAGCACCGCACCGCGCTCCGGCTCTGCGACGAGGTGCTCAAGCACTGGCAGCATCTGGACGCCGCGCACGGCGCGCTGCTGTCCCTGCAGCACAAGCGATGCCACATCCTGCGGCTGGCCGGCCGGTACGGCGACGCCGAGGAACTGGGCCGCGCCGTCGTGCAACAGCTCGCCGCCGCCCGGCCCGAGGACCACCCCGATCTGCTGCGCGCCAAGGACGGGCTGGGCAGCACCCTGCTCGCACTCGGCCGCTTCATGCAGGCCCGGCAGCTGTTCACGGAGGCCGCCGGGCGTTTCGCCGAGCAGTTCGGCACGGAGGCCCCGCCGACCCTGGCCGCCCGTCACAACGAGGGGCTGGCCATGCTCATGCTCGGCCGTTACGCCGAGGCCCGCGCCATCCACCGGGACGTCCTGCAGATCCGGCAGCGCCGGCTGCGCTCCCGGCACCACCTCACCCTGCTCTCCGGCACCGTGTACGCCCGCCTGATCCGCCTGCTGGGCGACTACCCGGAGTCGGTGTCGCGGCTGGAGCAGATCGTGCGCACCCTGCGGCAGATCTCGGACGCACGCCATCCGCAGGCCATCCTGGCCGACCACCAGCTCGCGGTGTCCCGCCGCAGGGCCGGAGACGTGTCCGAGGCGGGCGAGCGGCTGTCGGGGGCCGCCCGCCGGGCCGCCCAGGTCCTCGGACCGGACCACCCCGACACCCTCGTGGTCGAGGCCGATTACGCGACCTTCCTGCGCGAACACGGCGAACTGGGCGCGGCCCTGCGGTACGCGGAGTCCGTCGCCGAACGCTACGACCGCCTCCTCGGCCCCGGGCACCCCTACACCATCGGCACCTGGGGCAACCTCGGTCTCGCCCTCGGGCACGCGGGCGACCACCAGGAGGCCCTGCGCCGCTCCGAGGCAGCCCTGCGGGACATGACGGAGGCGCTCGGCGGCGACCATCCCTGGACGCTCGGCTGCGCCCTGAACCTCAGCGGCGCGCGCAGCCGCGCCTACGACAACCAGGCCGCGCACGAGCTCAGCCGGGACACCGTACGCCGCGCGGCCCGGGTGCTCGGCCGGGCCCACCCGCTGACCCTGTCGGCGAGAACGGCCCTGGCCGACGATCTGCGCAGCCTGGGGCAGGCCGGTGAGGCGGCGGAACACGAGAGCGAGGCGGTCCGTGCTCTCGGTGACACCCTCGGGCCCGAACACCCGCACACCCGCGACGCCCAGCGTCGGGTCCGCCCGTACTGGGACTTCGAACCGCAGCCGCTGTGACCGGGAACACCGCTCAGCGACAACTGTTATGAAAATCAGGGTATTTGTTGCCTCATCAGCAGTGAGCCGCCCGGCTCCCTTGATCCTTCAGGAGCCCGCCCATGACCGCACGGCCCTCGGCCTACGGGCCACGCGCCACCGTCGTCTACGCAGGTGTCAGCAACGGCTGGGCGCAGTGGATCGCGTGGGTCCTCGTCCAGGAGGGCTGCTCGGTCACGGAGGTGCGCTGGTCCCCGCTCAGCGGCCTGCCCGAGCCGACGGCGCTGCAGGCCTTCTTCGCTCAGCCCGGGCGGGTGCTGCTCGTCCTCGACGACTGGTATCTGCGCTTCGACACGGGCCGCAACCGGGAGTGGGCCCGGATGCTGCACGCCCTGATGCCGCGCCTGCACGACCGCGTCGGAGCGGTCACCGTCACCACCCGCGCCCTGCCGGACGAGGCGGTGAGTCTCGGCGCGGTCACCCTGCGGGGCGTGGGCCCGGAGGAGGCGCGCCGCCGGGTCCTGGCCAAGGTGGGCCGCACACCGCGCGCGCCCTACACCCGGCAGGACAACGGGCCGCGCTACCCCGAGGACCCGCCGGACGTGGCCAACACTCCGCGCCGCAACCCGCGGTTCACCGGGCGCGAGGATCTCCTCAACGAGGTCCACGACCTGCTGAACTCGGGCAACGGGCAGGGCCGCAGGGTGCTGCTGCACGGGCCTCCTGGCGTCGGCAAGAGCCAGGCCGCCGCCGAGTACGCGCGCCGCTTCGCCGGCGAGTACGACCTGATCTGGTGGGTGCCCGCCGCGACGAAGGCCGCGGCGCGCGAGGGCTTCGCGGCACTCGCCAGGGAGGTGGGCCTGGGCGAGGGGGATCAGCTGACGGGACAGATCGAGGCGGTGCAGACGGCCCTGGAACGGGACGAGAAGGGGCGCTGGCTGGTCATCTTCGACGGCGCGGAGGACGTCGAGGGCGTCGCGGCGCTGCTGCCCCGGGGCCGCGGCCAGGTGATGATCACGGCACAGGACACACGGTGGACCTGTCACGGTGCCGAACCGCGCGAACTGCCGCCCTTCGAGCGGCAGGAGAGCGTCGCCTTCGCCTGCCGCCGGGCGCCCCGGCTGACCGAGGCCCAGGCCGCCAGACTGGCCGCCGTACTCGGCGACCTGCCGCTCGTCATCGACCAGAGCGCCGCCTGGATCGACGCCCATCCCGCCGCCGACATCGCCCGCTATCTGAGCGCCCTCACCACGGACGGAGAGCCGCCCGCCGCCCCGGAGGAAGCCGCCGAGCCCCCCGCCGGCGTGCCGGCGGCCCACCGTCAGGTGTGGGCGAAGACCCTGCACGCGCTGGCCGAGCGGTCGCCCTCGGTGCACGAACTGCTGCTCCTGCTCACGTTCTTCTCACCGGACATGCTGCCCGTCCGGCTGCTGCGCTCGGCCCGCCCCAGCGACCTGCCCACCCACCTCGCCCGCCTGGTCAGCGAGCCCGGGAGCTGGGACGCCGCCCTGCTGACGATCTCCGAACTGACCTCGATGCGCGTGGAGTTCGCCACCGATGCCCGGCACGACTCCACCAGCGTCGTCTCCCTGCGCATGCACCGCAGCTTCCGCCGCTTCATCCGCGACACCCTCACCGCGGAGACCGAGCGTGAGTACGCCGCGACAGCCGCACGGGTGCTCGTCGCCTCCGACCCGGGCGAGCCCGGCTCCCCCCGCAACTGGCACCGGTACGCCGAGATCCTCCCGCACCTGGAGCCGTCCGGCGCCCTGGAGTCGGACGACGGCGACGTACGCCAACTGCTGCGGAACTGCATCGACTACCTCAGGGTGCGGGGCGAGTACCAGGACGGCTGGGCGCTGGCCCGTCGGGTGCTGGAACGCTGGCGGCACACCTTCGAACCGACCGAGCCCGGCGTGCTCGCGGTCGCGCACCAGGAAGCGCGGATGCTGCGCGGCCTCGGCCGTTACGAGGAGGCGGAGAAGTCCGACCGCACCCTGCTGGCCCTGCTCGAGGAGGCCGGCACCGACAGCGGTCTGGAACTCCTGCGCGCCAAGGACGGCCTCGGCGCCACCCTCATGGCACGCGGCCGCTACGACGAGGCACGCGCCCTGTACGAGGAGGCGGCGCAGAACGCCGCGGACTGGCTCGGTCAGCGCTACGTTCCCCAGATCCTCCAGTTCCGCACCAACCTGGCCCTGGCCCTGGGCATGCAGGGACACTACGAGGAGTCCTGCGATCTGCACCGGGAGGTGTACGACCGGCGGGTCCAACTGCTCGGCGCACGGGCTCGGCGCACCCTGCAGTCCGGCTATTACACGGCGCGCATGCTGCGGCTGCTGGGCAGGCTGCACGAGGCGCGCAGCCTGCAGGCGTACAACGTGCACCTGCTGCGCCGCACCCTGGACGAGGCCCACCGGCAGACCCTGCTCGCCGAGCACAACCTCGCCTTGTGCCTGCGGCGGGACGGTGAGCTCGAAGAGGCCCGGGAGACGATGCGCGACGCCCGCAGGCGGCTCAAGGTGCTCAGCGGCGCCGAGCATCCCGACGTGCTGATGGTGTCGCTGGACTACGCGATGCTGCTGCGCGTGCTCGGCGAGCGCGACGAGGCCCGGAACATGGCCGAGCAGACCGCGCAGGCGTACGCGCACCGCCTGGGTGAGCTGCATCCCTACACGATCGGCGCCCGCAACAACTGCGCCCTGTTCCTGCTGGACGACGGCGAGACCGAGGAGGCACGCCGTCTGGCCGACGGTTCGATGCGGCAGCTGGAGCAGGCCATAGGACGCGGACATGTCTGGGCGGTGGGCTGCGCGATGAACTGCACCGCGGCACTGGCCGCCCTGGGCGACAGGGAGGCAGCCGAACGCGTCGGCAGGGACGCCTTGCAGCGGGCGGTCGCCGCGGTCGGCACCGGCCACGTCCTGTCGGTCAACCTCAGCGCCGGGCTCGCCCAGGACCTGCGCGCGCAGGGCCGTGAGGAGGAGGCGGACGCCCTGGAACGAACGGCGCTGACGGCCCTGGCGGCCGCTCTGGGCCGTGACCACCACCAGACCCGGTACATGCTCTCGCGCGCCCGCCCGTACTGGGACTTCGAGGCACAGCCGACCTAGTGCTGCGACCGCAAAGGTTCACCGGCTCGCGACGCCCGGCACGGCACCTCGCCGCGTTGTCGCATCACCCGAGTACCCGGCCTTCTCCTCCAGGCGGCGGACCTGCTGGCTCAGCGGGGGCTGGGCGATGCCCGTCCATGATCCGTACTGGACGTGCCGAAGCTGGTCACCTAGCGTTCCGCGCATGACAGAGCGACGTGCGATCCTCAGCGGCTCGGCCTTCGAGGAGCAGATCGGCTACGCCCGTGCCGTGGTCGACGGCGACTGGGTGCATGTGTCCGGGACCACCGGGTTCGACTACTCCACCATGACGATCTCGGACGACGTCGTCGCCCAGGCCGAGCAGTGCCTGCGCAACATCGAGGCCGCGCTCACCGAGGCGAAGTGCACCTTCGCCGATGTGGTGCGGGTGCGCTACCTGCTGCCGGACCGTACCGACTTCGAACCCTGCTGGCCGGTGCTGCGCCGCTGCTTCGGCGAGATCCGCCCGGCCGCCACCATGCTGGAGTGCGGCCTCGCCGACCCTCGTATGAAGATCGAGATCGAGGTGTACGCCCGCCGCGGCGCGGGATGATCGGCGCAGCGCCGGCCCGGCACGGCACCCGGGCCCGGCTCAGGTCGCCATGTGCTCCTGTTCGGCCCGGACCGGTACCACGGTGATGTGCTGGACCGCCCGGCTGAGCACCAGCACGCCCACGACGATCAGCAGAGCACCGGCCGCCTCCGGTACCAGCCACCAGCCGGTGCGGATCCGCTCTTCGAACAGGGTGATGCCGAGCGTCAGGCTCACCACCGCGTCCCCGATGGTCATCGCGGGCTGTGCCGCGGCCAGCGGACCGGCCTGCAGCGCGTTCTCCAGCAGGATCAGGCCGGCGGCGCCGGTGAGGGCGAAGGCGTACGTCTGCCAGGACTGCAGGAATGCGGTGAATCCATGGTCGGCGAAGGTGCCGCTGGCCGACTTCAGCAGTGCCGCGGTCAGGGCGTTGCCGGTGGCGGCGGCAGCCGCCAGGAGCGCGGCGCGCCGGGCCGGCGGGCGGCCGCGGCCGGACATGAGCACGGCTGCGGCCATCGCGCCGACGCACAGGCACATCGCCGGGATCCAGCGGGTGAGCGGTGCCTGGTGCCCGGCGCCGTGCGGGGCGGCGGCGATCAGCAGGACGGCGAGGCCCGCGACACAGCCGCCGACGCCCCACCAGCCCGAGCTCGGAAGCCGCCGGTGCATCAGCGGGGCGGCGACGAGCAGGGCGAAGGGCAGCTCCAGGATGAACAGTGGCTGCACCAGCGAGAGCGGGCCATTGACCAGCGCCAGGCTCTGGAACAGCGCGGAGCTGATCACACCGCACATGCCGATCACCCAGAAAGGCTGGCGCACTAGCTCCGCGAGCAGCCGGAGACCGCCGCGGCTGCTCGCCGACGCGGCCTTGCGCTGGAAGGCGGTGCCCACGGCGTTGCTCGCTGCTCCCGCGACGGCGAACGCCGCGGCCAGTTCGATCACGACCGTCTCCTGCCTGCGGGAGGCCTCCGAAGAGACTCCGGGTCTCTTCAGCCTACGGAAGGCGACGCGTCCGTGCCGGGTCTGGCGGCGGGGCGCCGGCCGTGAGAGCCGCTTCGGTGCGGTCCACTGCCCAGCGGCCGGTGCGGCCCGTTCGGTCGTGCCGACCAGGTGTTCCCGCCCGTACCGGGCGGGCCCCGGCCCGTCCCTCGGCGCGCGGGTAGCGGATGTGCTGAGCCGGCCCCGCCCGGTGACCGCCGAGCGGGGCCGGTGGAAGCGGTGGATCAGCCCAGGGTCAGGTCATCCGCGTAGATGGCGCCCTGGCCGTACCAGCCGTGGATGTACACCGTGACCGTGCCCGAGGAGCCGGTGGTGAACGGGACCGTGAGCTTCGACCACGACGAGGACGAGGCCCAGGTGCTGGCCGTGGCGCCTCCGCTGACACCGAGGTAGGCGTAGGGGCCCTGCACCCAGCCGCTCAGGGTGTAGGAGGTGTGGGGCTTCAGGGTCAGGGTCTGCGCGCACTGGCCGGTCTGCGAGGCGGAGGGCGTGGTCTTCAGCGTGTGGGATCCGCCGTGCACGGGGGAGGAGACGACCGAGGCCCCGGGGTCACAGGTCCACGGTGTGAGCGATCCAGTCTCGAAGTCGCCGTTGCTCAGGACGGCCGTGCCGCCGGACCCCTTGACCATGAGGGTGAGCGTGGAGCTGTGCCGCGTCGAGCCGGCCGTGCCGGCGACGGTCAGGGTGTAGGTGCCGGGCGCCGTGGTGGCACCGGTCTTCACGGTGAGCGTGGAGGTGCCGCCGGCGGTGACCGAGGACGGGCTGAGGGAGGCGGTCACTCCGCTCGGCGCGCCGCTCACCGCCAGGTCGACCGTCTGTGCGCTGCCCGACGTGACCGAGGTCGTCACGGTCGCGGTCGCGCTTGCCCCGGGGTCCACCGAGACGGAGGCGGGGGAGAGGGACACGGAGAAGTCGTTCGCCGGCGGAGTCGTCGTACCACCGCTGAAGGGCGCGAAGGAGTGCGTGAAGTACCACGTGTCCTGCGCGATGCCGGAGCAGGTGTCGGAGGCGCCGGAGCCGGGGCAGCCGCCGTTGTCGCGCTGCAGGGCCCAGAAGGAGAGGGTGTTGATGCCCTTGGCGACCGCCCAGTCGTACACCGTTGGGGCGTCGGCGGTGGTGAAGGTCTCCGCCGGGCCGTAGTCGTCCACGCCGGGCATCTCCGTGACGCCCACCATGTTCCACAGCTGACTGTCCGACAAGCCTGAGTAGAGTGAGGCCAGTTGGCCGTGCAGTCCGCTCGCGGCCGTCTCGGTGTCGGTCGCCATGTGGTGGGTGGCGCCGTCGTAGTAGTCGAACGTCATGATGTTGACGACGTCGATCCGTGCGCCCGCGCTCTTCGCGCTGCGCAGCACGGCGAGGCCGCTGTCGGCGAGCCCGGTCGTCGTGGTCGGCAGGGTGTACGAGAACTGCACGGAGCGGCCGTTGGCGGCGGCCCAGTCCTCGACCTTCTTGACGGCCTGGTTGCGGCGGTCGATGCCGGCGGTGTTCGTCAGGGAGTTGTCCTCGACGTCCATGTCGAGCCGGGAGACGTCGTAGGTGGTGATGATCTTCTCGTAGGCGGCGGCGATGGAGTTCACATCGGTGCAGCTGTCGGCGATCTCGGTGCCCCCGTTGTCGGCCGCGTAGCCGCCGAGGGAGGGGATCACGTCGCCGCCGCGCGAGCGGATGGTGGTGAAGTCGGCGCCGAAGACGGAGGAGGCGACGGGCGTGCCGGTGTCGCCGTTCCAGTACGGGGTGCAGGAGCCCTTCTTGTCGGCCTGCAGGAAGGCCATGGTCAGGTACTTGGCGCCGGAGGCCTGGGCAAGGGCGGCGGGGCTGTCGCCGTTGTAGGCCTCGAAGTAGGGTGCGAAGACGTGCGTGGGCAGTGGGGTCGCCGCGTGCGCGGTGCCCCCGGCCCCCACAGCGAGCCCCGCCGAGGCGGCCAGGGTGGCCAGGCCTGCGAGCAAGGCGCGTACGGGTCTCGGACGTGTCATCGGTACTCCCGGATGGCGAACGTCGGGCGGATGTGCGCGAGTCGAACGGAGATGGCGCGCTGTACGGCCCGGCCGGCCTATTGGTCTAGGCCATGATTGGTCTGGACCAAACCGGGGTCAAGGTGCGGGAGCCGCCTTTTGCCCGTTCATGGGAGTCAACTTGATTGCGCCCTGCGGTAATTGGCGGCGCATCAGGGCCACGAGGGCAGCCCCGTGACGCCGCCGGGCATGTGCGAGAGCGGCCCGGGCCGGCTGGGACGGGCCGTGGAGCGGCGCCAGGAATCGCCGCGTCCCAGCCGGTACGTTCAGAGCGTCCGAGTGCGCGGCACGCTCACCGTCGTGGTCACGCGGACCAGGCACGGCCGGCGGGGCGTCGAGCCGAAGCCGAAGCGCACGGCGGGCTCCACCGGGGCGAGGGGGCCGAGGTCCTGTCCCTCCTGGACCGCGGTCACCGATTCGACGAGGTGCAGATCGCGGGCGCCGTACCACTCGCGCCGGCCGCTGCCGGCGCTGCCCCGGGTGCGTGTGCCGAGCAGGACGCGGGTCACCGGGTCCGTCAGCGCCGTCCAGCTCGTCCGCCCGGCCAGCGCGCCCGGGACCGCCCTGAGCAGGAATCCCGGCAGGCCTCTGCGTCCGACGCGGAGCCGCAGCTCGAGTACCGGAGCCGCCGTGACCGTCCACTCGTTCCCGGTGACCCGTACCTCCACGGGCACGACCCGTACCTCGTCGAACGCATAGGTCCCGGCGATGAAGTCCGCCGTGCGCCGGGTGGGGGCCAGCAGCAGGCGGTGGCCGTCGGCGCGTTCGACCATCACGTCGCTGAACGGGCCGAAGGGCGAGCACGGCCAGTGACCGAGGACCACACGGGTGCCGGACGCCGTGCCGATGCCGGCGATCCAGCCGTCGAAGCGCAGCCTGGCAGCGTGTCCGGGACCCGGAGCGGACCGCTTCATACGCGCCGGGCGGCTCGATGCCGGATCCGGCCGCAGTGCCACCACGCCGGCTGGAGTCCGGCTACTGCGGCCCGTGCCGTCGGGTCCGGTGAGGGTGTCGGACGCGCCGTGGACGGTTCGCGGCGGGGGCGGTTCGTCGGCGGCTGCCACCTGTTGTCCGCCGGGTCGGTTGTGCGCTCGGACCTGGCCAGGCGTGCCGTCGGGCGCCACCGCGTCGGCTGCCGTGCGGCCCGTGCCGTCGGGTCCGGTGAGGGTGTCGGACGCGCCGTGGACGGTTCGCGACGGGGGCGGTTGGTCGGCGGCTGCCCTTCGTTGTCCGCCGGGTCGGCCTTGCGGTGGGGTCTGGTCGTGGAGGCCGGCTTCATGCGTGTCCGGCTCCTTCGGCGCGAGGCGGCGCCGTCGGGGCATCGCCCGCCGCACGACCGCGTGCGGGCCGGACCGGATGGGAGAGGCCGAAGCGCACCCGGTGCACCCCCTCCGAGAAGTGCACCAACGGCTGCGCGGCGGGCGTGGGCAGGCCGGCGGCCCGGATGAGGGTCTCCTCGACGTCGACGAGGTGCGCCTCGTGCAGCGGCCAGGGCTCGTGCTCGACAGGCGTCTCCCACAGCATCCCGAGCCGCCGCGAGAAGGCCCGCCAGCGGGAGGTCAGCCACACGTCGCGGTGGGTCGGCCGCATCGGCCCACCGGGACGGACGGCCACCCGGTACCGGGGACCACCGCCCCACCGGGCGCCTCGGTACGTTTGGACGCCCCCGCGTTGCGACAGCGCCAGACGGCCGAGGTGATACGGCGCCCCGATCGCGCGGGCGGCCAGCATCACCGGGCAGGAGACCTCGATGGACAGGAACCAGAGCCCGTCGCGGCCGTCCGGCCCGCGCACATAGGTCCGCAGATTGGTCTCCGCGAAGGCGGGCAGCGCGGCCGGGAACGCCGGCGGGCGCACGCCGGCCATGACGAACGGCGTGAGACTGACCCACGCCGTTCCCTCGTACGTGTCCACGCCGAGCCCGTCCGGGAGCAGGCGCTGCACCTGCTCCGGAGGGTAGGCCCAGTGCAGGAACGTCTGCGTCTGCCATCGGGCACAGAGCTCGGGCACGTAGACACGCTGCTCCGGTCCGTACGAGACCATGTGCACCGACTGCCCCCGGGGCCCATGCCGAAACCGGGAGCCGGCCGGCGCCCCTCAGCCCCAGACCGACCAGGACGCCGTGCCCTGTGCGGTCGCGAGGACGGCGAGGACCACCAGGTCGGCGATACCCAGGCCCAGCCCGAGGAGAGCCCGGAACCGGCGTGGTGTGTTCCGGCGCAGGGCGATGACGGCCAGCACGATCGCGATGGGGCCCAGGACGATGTTGAGGACGAGCAACCCGACCAGTCCCAGGACGAAGGAGGCCACCGCCATTCCCTCGGTGTCCTGTCGGCCCGTCCGGCTCGACGGCGCAGCGGTCAGCGGCATGGTCAGGCCCTCCTCGTCCGGTTGCGGCGCCGGCGCTCACGGCCCCCGAAGACCAGGAGCCACACGGCGATGAGCGAGCCGAGCACCAGCGCGAGGGGCCAGGGCAGATAGGCGGCCGCTCCCACGACGAGGCCCAGCAGAAGCAGTGCGACGACCAGGAAGAGCACGCCTACCTCCCCGGGGCGACGGTGGTGTACACGGACGGCGGCTTGTGCGCCGATGCCGTCGCGTGCCACGGCATCGGCGGGTACGGGGCTTGCCTCGACGTGTTCATGACCTCCGGGTATCCCGCGAGCGGCGGTCTCACGCAGGAAACGGCCCCCATGTCCGCGTCTCCTTCGGGCACCTGACGGAAGCTCACTCTCCGCTCGCCCGGTTCAGGTGGCGCGGGTGCCGCCGCCCCGGCGGATACGGCCCAGCAGGTCCCGGTGGTAGGCGGCGAGTTGGCCGGCGGGTACGGGGGCGGGGCCGCCGGCGAGGGTGTACCAGGTGTCGCCGCCGGTGTGCTGGACGGCGACGCGCACGCTGTGGCCGTCGGACAGCAGGATGGTCGCGACGGTCAGATCACCGGTGACGACGCCGGCCTCCTCGGTCATCGCTCCGCCGGGCCCGGCGGTGACCCGGTCGACGTACCTGTTGATGCTGGGCGGGTTGTTCATGGGCGCAGGCTTGCATCAACCCGTCCGGCAGGCCTCGCACCGCGCAGGTGTCGCCCCCCGGTGTCCCCGTGTTGGGCGTGTGACGGGCGACGGCCACCGCCCCGGCCGTCTGCGGGCCCCCTCAGCCGAACAGCGGGAACCGGTCGGCCGCCGCGCCCAGAACGGCCCGTTCGACCTCGGTGAGCGCGGCCCGCCCGGTGCCCACGCGCGCGTAGTGCGTGTCGCTCCACTCGGGGGGCGCGGGCCGGCCGAGCAGACCGTCCAGGGTGGCGCGCACGGCGGCCAGCCCCTCGGGCGCCGGTCCCGGCGCGTGCGGGAGCCGCACGGTCAGGTCCAGGTGGTGGACGGTCGCCTCCACCGCGAGCGTGCTCAGCAGATCCCCGGCCGTCAGCACGTGGCCCTGGGTGCCGACGTGCTGTGCGGGGTCGGCCGCGTCCGCCGCCTGCACGGCCGCCGCCAGGGTCTCCAGGTACAGGCTCCGGAGCTGACCGAAGTCGAGGAACATGCTCGCGTTCACCCGCACCCAGCGCCGGCCGTTGGCGGCCCCCGTCGTGTCCGGCTGCCAGTCCTGCCAGTACGTCACCGCGTCCCGGTCCACCGGCTCACACGCCGGCGTGTGCAGGGCGACCAAGGCGCGCTGGGCGTCCTGGAGGCAGTGGAAGACCAGGTCGCGGACGGCCCAGCCGGTACAGCCGGTCGGCAGCCAGGACTCCTCGTCCCCGACTCCGGCCACGACCGCCGAGGCGGCCTCGTAGCTGGCGCGCAGCGCCCGCGCCGGACCGGCGGCGTCCCCGGAAGGTGCATCCCCGGGGCGTGCATTCCCTGAACTCATCCGTCTCCCTGTTCGTACGCCCTGCAGGGTGTCATACCCGGCTCGACGTCGCCGTGTCCGCGGACAGCCGCTGGGCGACGTAGATCGGGACCACCGACACCAGCACGAGCACCGCGGCCACGACGTTCACCACCGGTGCCTGCTGCGGCCGGGTCATGTTGTCGAAGATCCAGATCGGCAGGGTCTCGATGCCGGGCCCCGCGGTGAACGTGGTCACCACGATCTCGTCGAAGGACAGGGCGAAGGCGAGCAGACCGCCGGCCAGCAGCGCGGAGCGGACCAGCGGGAAGGTGACGTCGGCGAAGGCGCGGAAGGTGGTCGCGCCGAGGTCCATGGCCGCCTCCTCGTACGAGGCCGCCGTACGGCGCAACCGGGCCACCACGTTGTTGAAGACCACCACGATGCAGAACGTGGCGTGACCGATGATCACCGTGAACAGCCCGAGCCCCACGCCCAGCGGCTCCAGCACCGTGCCGAAAGCCGAGTTGAGGGCGATGCCGGTGACGATGCCGGGCAGTGCGATGGGCAGGACCACGACGAAGGACACCGTGTCCCGGCCGAAGAAGCGGTGCCGGGCCACGGCGAACGCGATCAGCGTCCCGAGGAGCAGCGCGATCGCGGTCGCCCCGAGACCCGCCTTCACCGAGACCCACAGCGCCTGCCGGGCGCCGGAGTTGTGCACGGCCACCGACCACCAGTGTCCGGTGAGCCCCGGCGGCGGCCAGCTCGCGCTGCGGTCGGGGTTCAGCGAGTTGACGAGGACGAGCAGCAGCGGGACGTAGATCACCGCGAGACCGAGCCCGGCGCCGGTGCGCAGGGCGATGCGCGCGGTGCGGCTGAGATGCATGGCTCTCCTCCAGGCCTACAGGCTGTTCAGGGCGCCCGTGCGGCGGATCGCCAGCAGATACAGGACGATCACGACGACGGGTACGGTGGCGAGCGCGGCGGCCATGGGCAGGTTGAGTTCGATGTTGGAGTACACGAGGTTGCCGATCAGCTGGGTCTTGCCGCCGACGATCTGCACGGTGATGTAGTCGCCGAGGCTGAGCGAGAAGGTGAACACCGAGCCGGCCGCGACCGACGGCAGCACCATCGGCAGCACCACCGAGCGGAAGGTCCGCCCGGCCCGGGCCCCGAGATCGGCCGAGGCGTCGAGCAGGTTGGCCGGAAGCTGTTCGAGGGCCGTGTGGATGGGCAGGATCATGTACGGCAGCCACAGGTAGGTCAGGGTGAGGACGGTGGCGGGCAGCCCGAAGCCGGGGCCGCTCAGCCCGAACGGCGCGAGCATCCAGTCGGCGAGGCCGCCCTCGGACAGGATGAGCCGCCAGGCGTACACCTTGACCAGGTAACTCGCCCAGAGCGGGGTGAGGATGGCCACCACGAGCAGCGGACGCCACCTGGGCCGGGCCACCCGCGCGGTGTAGAACGCGACCGGGAAGGCGATCAGCGCGCACAGCACCGTCACCGCGAGCGCCACGCCCACACTGCGCACGATGACCTCGCGGAAGACGGGCGTGGTGAACAGCTCGTGGAGGTTGTCCGTCGACCAGACCTTCACCACCTGCGAGGTGAAGGAGTTCGTCGTCCAGAACGCGGAGGCGAACAGAACCGCCAGCGACCCGAGATAGAGGACGGCGAGCCACAGCAGCGGCGCGGTGAGCAGGAGGGCCAGCCGCAGCCGGGGCCTGCGGTGCAGGCTGCCGGCGAGCCGCCGGACGGTTCCCCGGCCGGCGGCGGCCCTCACATCGGTCGTCACATCGGTCGTCACGCTCAGCCCTTGATCTCGGTCCAGGCCTGCACCCACTTGGCGTACGGCACGCACTTGACGTCGGTGCGGCCGTCCAGGCACTGCTCGATGGGCGTGTTCCAGAAGGCGATCTTCTTCCAGTAGCTCTCGTCGGCGGCGTGGTAGACGGTGCAGAAGTTCTTGTCACTGGTCTCGGCGCAGGCCCTGGAGTTGGCCGGGGCCTCGCCGAAGTACTCGGCCACCTGGGCGTTGACCTTGGGCGAGACGATCCAGTTCAGCCACTGGTAGGCGCAGTTGGGGTGCTTGGCCTTGCTGGAGACCATCCAGGTGTCGGACCAGCCGGTCGAACCCTCCTTCGGCACCAGCGCCTTGACCTTCGCGCCCTCGGAGGCGGCGAGGTTGGCGATGACCTGCCAGGTGGTCCCGACCACCGAGTCGCCGCTCTTGAAGGCGGAGACCTCCTTGAGGTAGTCGCCCCAGTACTCGCCGATGTCCGCGTTCTGCTTCTTCAGCAGCGCCACGGCCGCCTCGAACTGCTTCTGGTCGAGCGCGTACGGGTCCTTGATCTTCAACTCGGGTTTGGTGGCCTTGAGATAGAGCGCCGCGTCGGCGATGTAGATCGGCGAGTCGTAGGCGGTGACGTGTCCCTTGTACCTCGCGGCGTCGTCGAACACGGCGGACCACGAGGTGGGGGCGGGTTTCACCTTGTCGGTGTTGTACATCAGCAGATTGGCGCCCCGGCCGTGCGGGATGCCGTACATCTGGCCCTTCACCGAGTTCCAGGGGCCGTTCTTCAACCCGGCGAAGATGTCCTTGTAGTTGGGGACGAGAGCGGTGTTCACCGGGGCCGCGTCGCCGGAGGCGATCAGGCGCAGGGAGGCGTCGCCGGAGGCCGAGACGGCGTCGTACTCGCCGGTCTTCATCAGCTTGACCATCTCGTCGGAGCTGGCGGCGACCTTGGAGTGGACCTGGCAGCCCGTCTGCTTCTCGAAGCCGCTGACCCAGTCGGCCTTGGGATCGTTGGAGCCGTCCTCGACATAGCCGGCCCAGGCGATCAGGTCGACCTGGCCCTCCGTCCTGCCGAGCTTCGTCGGGGCCTTGAGGTGGGGTGGGTTGAGCCCGGTGGCGGACGACCCGCCGGAGCCGGAGGAGTCGCAGGCGGCGGCGAGCAGCAGCGCGGCGGCACAGGCCGCGACACGCAGGGTACGGGTGAGACGCACGACGTTCTCCATGGGGATGCGGAACACGGGGACGCGGAACATGGGGACGTGGAGCAGGGGACGTGGAGCCAGGGGATGTGGAGCAGGGGTGTGGGAGGGGCGGGGGTCAGTCGGGCAGCCGGACGGCGTGCCGGCGGTGCCACTGCAGGCGGACCCGGGTGCCGCGATAGGCGGCGACGTCCTCGGAGGAGGTCTCCAGGTTCTGCTGGAGCGCGATGAGCCGGCCGCCGCCGTCGAGGTCGACCAGGAAGCGGGTGGCGTCGCCCAGGTAGACCACCTCGGCCACGGTTCCCGTGGCGGTGGTGTGCTCCGGCTCGTCCGCCTCGGCGGACTCCTTCAGGACGCGGATCTTCTCCGGCCGGATGTTGTAGGTGCCGGGGGCGCCGAGGGTCCGGTGGGCCGCCTCCCCGTCGAGCAGGTTCGAGGTGCCGACGAAGGAGGCGACGAACGGGGTCGCCGGACGCTCGTATATCTCCGCGGGGGTGCCGACCTGGGCGATGCGGCCTCCGTCGAAGACGGCGATGCGGTCGCTCATCGTCAGGGCCTCCTCCTGGTCGTGGGTGACGAACACGAAGGTGATGCCGACCTCCCGCTGGATGGCCTTGAGCTCCACCTGCATCTGCTCGCGCAGCTTCAGGTCGAGGGCACCGAGCGGCTCGTCCAGCAGCAGCACGCGGGGCCGGCCCACGAGGGCGCGGGCGAGTGCGACGCGCTGGCGCTGCCCGCCGGAGAGCTGGGCCGGGCGCCGCTGGCCGTAGCCCTCCAGGCGGACCTCGGCGAGGGCCTTGCGGGCGCGGACGAGGCGCTCGGCCTTCGGCACCTTGCGGACCTTGAGCCCGTAGGCGACGTTCTGCTCGACCGTCATGTGCGGGAAGAGGGCGTAGTCCTGGAAGACCGTGTGCACGTCCCGTTCGAACGGGGCGAGGTCGGTGACCTCCTGTCCGGCGAGTTCGATCCGGCCCTGATCCGGTGTCTCGAACCCGGCGACGAGCCGCAACACCGTCGTCTTCCCCGATCCGGACGGGCCGAGCATCGAGAAGAACTCCCCGTCCCTGATCTCCAGGTCGACCCCGGCAACAGCGGTCGTCTCGCCGAACGACTTCCGCAGGTCCTGCAGCCGGATCGCAATTCCCTCCATGGGGGAACCTTTCTGGCGCGCTGTACGTTGACGGCAAACATATGAAGTCATAGTTCTAAGCTCAAGGTCCCCTTAGGGTAAAGCTTGAGTCAATGCGGGAGGTGGCGACCGTGAGGCAGCACGAGATGGAGGGCGGCGCCCGCAAGGCCGTCTTCAGCCCGGTCGACAACCGGGCCCGCGTGGACGCGGTCGTCCGCCGCATCGGTGACGCCATCGAACTGGGCCTTCTCGCCGACGGCGAGCAGCTGCCCGGCGAGACCGAGCTGGCCGGACGGCTCGGCGTCTCCACGGTCACCCTGCGCGAGGCGCTCATGGCCCTGCGGCAACAGGGCCTGGTCACCACGCGGCGGGGCCGCGGCGGCGGCAGTTTCGTCTCCCTCCCGGACGTCCCCGCCGACGACCGCCTCAGGGCCCGGCTGCGCGGCTGGAGCACCGAGGAACTGCGCGACCTGGGTGACCACTGGGCCGCCCTGTCCGGCGCCGCCGCCCGGCTCGCCGCACAGCGCACCGAGCCCGGTGACCTGCACCAACTCCGCCGTACCGCCGAGGAGTTGACTCGCGCGAAGGGCGCGGCCGCACGCAGCCGCCTGTACGGCCGCTTCCACGTCGAACTCGCGGCGGCCGCCCAGTCCGCCCGGCTCACCCGCGAACAGGTCGCGCTGCAGAGCGAGATAGCCGCACTCCTGTGCCTCGTCCTGTCCGACGACGCATATCGTGAAGAAGTTGCGGACCGTCACCGCGCCGTGATCTCCGCCGTGCAAGATGGGGCCCACGAATCGGCCGGCACGCTGGCCGAGCGGTGCGTCAGGGAGTCGACGGCGCGGCTCGTCGCCGTACGTCTCACCCTCTGACCGCGCCGCGTCCGGTTCCCGTCCGCTGGAGGACACCATGGGCGTCAGCCCCGGGGGTGCCACACTCGGCACCGAAGCGGAGGCCTGGGTGGCCGCCCAGGTCGGCGGCGCGCTGGAGGCCGTCTTCGCGGCGGTGGCCGCGACGCGCGCCGCCACCGAAGCCCTGCTCGGCCGCGTGGCCGCCCAGGGCCGGCGGCCCGCCAGCGCCGACCTCGCCGCCCTGCGCCCCGGGCTGCACGTGCACCTGACCCGCGAGGAGCTGGTCTCCGGAGCCGGATTCGTCGCGGCCCCCGGCCTGCTGACCGATGTGCCGGCCTGGCTGGAGTGGTGGCAGGCCGGCGCCGACGGCGATGTGCGCCCGCTTCTCCTCGACCTCGATCCGGACGAGTCGGCGTACTCCGACTACACCCACTGGGACTGGTTCGCGCTGCCCCGCGACACCGGGCGCCGGGCGGTGGCCGGACCGTACGTCGACTACCTCTGCTCCGACGAGTACAGCCTCACCCTCTCCGAACCCGTCCTGATCCAGGGCAGATTCGCCGGAGTGGCCGCCGCCGACGTCTATCTGCGGCACTTCGAGACCGCCGTCCTCCCCCTGCTGCGAGGCCTGCCCCGCCCCGCCCGTCTGGTCAACGCCCGGGGCCGGGTCGCCGCCTCCGCCGACCCCGCCCACCTCGCCGGATCCCTCACCAAGGGCCCGGACTTCGGCGAACTGCTCGGCGCGGCACGGCCCGGCGCGTACGACGGCCTGCGCCTGGTGCCGTGCCGGGGTGTGCCCCTCGTGCTGGTGCTCGCCTGAGCAGCCGGGCGGCTCAGTCGCGTTCCGGGTCCCGGTACGGCACGCGGGCCATCCGGTGGACCTCGCCGACCGTGCCCCACTCGTTCCCGCCCAGCCGGGACAGCGGCCGCAGCCGCCGGATGTCCGGCCGGCCGTCCACCAGCACGTCCTCATGGACGGCGGCGTGCACGACCCGGCCGAACACCACCGTCGAATCGCCGAGACGCACCGTCGAGTGCAGCGTGCATTCGAGGGCGACCGGCGACGCGGCCACCCTCGGCGGCCGAACCCGCAGCGAGGGCTCCCGCTCGATCCCCACGGCGTCGAACTCCCCCCGGTCGCGGGGAAAGTCCGTCGCCGTCGCGTTGATCTGGGCGAACAGCGGCTCGGGGGCGAGGTTGACGACGAACTCGCCGGTCTCCTCGACATTGCGCAGCGAGTCCTTGCGTCCCACCGACGTGAACTGGACGACAGGCGGATCGGTGCAGGCGACGGTGAAGAACGAGTGCGGGGCCAGGTTCGCCGTCCCGCCGTCCGGCGCGAGGGTGGAGACCCAGGCGATCGGCCGGGGTACGACGACCGCGGTGAGCAGGCGGTAGAACGCCCCGGCCGTCATGGACTCGGGTGAGTAGTCGACGCGCATGACAGCACGCTAGTGCTGCGACCGGAAAGGTTCACCGGCTCAGACCTTTCCGGTCACAGCACTAGGGCGTGTGCCGAAAGTGGATCAAGGTGGTGGTTGAGGAATCGCGGCGGGGAGTAATTGTCAAATGTTGTGTACCCAGGCTAGGCCGGTCACCGGTCTCGCCTGCGGTGCTCTCCGGGGGTACGCAGGTGTCACTCGGCGGGTGTCGGAGCCCGGTTGAAGAGCCGTCCGGCCAGGTCCGCCCCGATGATGGCGCCGTCGGTGTCGCGGGTGAGGAAACCGCGCTGGCCGATCAAGCCGCCGCCGGTGACGATGTACTCGTCGCCGCTTCCGGGGAGCAGGCCGAGCCCGGCCGGCGGCAGGTCCGGCGGCAGTTCCCTCTCGGACGCTGTGCGGATCTCCGGCTTGATCCTGCATTCAACCGTCATCGTGTCACCGTCGGTGTCGATGATCAGCGTCATGATTCCGCTCTCGTAGTGCCCGATGATCTCCTGAGCGCGCTGCGGGTCGTACGGGAGCGGCTCGGGGTCGCCCTCGACTATGCCGAGGTAGTGCTCGATTGCCCAGCGGAGCACGGCCTGATTGAACTCCAGCCCGCTGTCGGGCCCGGCGTTGGACACCGCCACGACGGCGAACTCGCGCTCCGGAACCAGCAGCAGATTGGCGAACTGGCCATTGGTCGATCCGCCGTGCCCGACGGTGCGCACACCGTCCACGTCGCGCAGGAACCAGCCGAGGCCGACGGCGTCACCGAGCGTGGAGCCGTGCAGCTCCACCGTCGGCTCCTGCATTCGCCGCGCCAGGTCACCGCCGCCGAGGTGGAACCGGGCCCAGCGCAGCTGGTCGGAGACCGAGGACACCAGGCCGCCGCCCGGGTTGTTGCCACGCGTGTCCTTCCATGTCCGGGCGACCTTGAGCTCCCCTTCCCTGAAGTTGTGGCCCACGGCGAACCGGCGGGTGATGGCCTGTCCGGCGGTGAAGACGCTGTTGGCCAGGCCCACCTGATCCAGGACGAGTGAGGTGACAGCGGCCTCGAAGGTCTCGCCGGTGACGTTCTCGATGACCCGGCCGAGCAGGTTGTAGCCGAGCTGGCTGTAGGAGGCACGGCCGCCGACCGGGCCGATCAGCGTCACCTCGGCCATTTTGGCCACCTCGGCGGCCAGCGCGTCGTCTCCGTCTCCGCTGTCGAAGACCATCCGGGTGTCCAGCCCGGCGGTGTGGTTGAGCAGGTTCAAGATGGTGATCTGCGCGGCCGCGCCCTCGTCGGGGAGCCGGAGTTCGGGAACGTAGCGGCGGACCGGCGCCTCCAGCTCGACCCGCCCCGCCTCGACCAGGCGCATGATCGCGGTCGCCGTGTAGGTCTTGGTGACCGAGCCCAGCACGAACAGCGTGTCCCGGTCGACGGGCAGCGGGTTGTCGAGGCTCGTCACGCCGTGACAGGCGATCAGCTCCCGTCCGTCCACCCAGACCCCCACCGCTGCGCCTGGGATGTCGAACTCCTTGGCCGTCGCCTCGACGAACTCAGCCAGCGCATCGCGTGACATCTCGTTTCCCCCTCGGTCAGTGTGGCTCGCGCACGTCCCCAGATGCCCACCGGGCTTCGCAGCGACTTGCACTTTGTTCAAGTGAAGGCTAGCGAACCATTTGAACGCAGTGCAAGAGATTTCTTGAACGCCGTGCAAGTCGACAGCTATCGTGAATCCATGCCCCGCAACACGCTGACCCGCGAACAGATCCTCACTGCTGCTATCGCCCTGCTGGACACCGAAGGGCTGGAGGGCCTGAATATGCGGGCACTGGGTAAGCGGCTGGGCTCGGCGGCCACCGCGGTCTACTGGCACGTGGGCAGCAAGGACAACCTCATCGCCCTCGCCGGCGACCAACTGTGGCACGAAATAACGCTGCCCGACCCTGACCTGGTCGACTGGCGCACGGCAGCCACCACCATGGCCACCGACCTGCATGCGATGCTGACCCGCCACCCGTGGCTGCTGCAGGCCTTCGGCTCCTTCCTCATGTCCGGCCCTGGCAAGGCCCGCCACGACGACCACCTCCTGGCCGTCTACGAAGCCGCGGGATTCGCCGGCCCCGCAGCCGACCAGGCCGCGTCCGCCGTTTTCACCTTCGTCCTCGGCAACGCCCTCGGCCCAGCCGCAGCAGCCTCACTCACCCGCAAACTGCGGCGCGAAGGCAGCAGCAACGCCGAACAGGCCATCGGCGAAGCCCAGGCCGAAGCCCGCGAGACTGCCGCACAGTTCCCTCGGCTTCGCGCCCGCCTGGACACCCACAGCGCCGACTACGGCGCGGCGCCCGACAACACCTTCCAGTTCGGCCTCCAGGCCATCCTCGACGGGCTGGAAGCGCTGCAACGCGGGCCTGCTCGGTGACCATCACACGATCATTGGGGAAGGTACGCCCTCCGCGTCCCACCCTGGGCTGATCCGCAAGCCCTGAGCATTGCTCCGCGACGGGATGAGGGGATCGCGCCCCGATCCGGCTTACCTGCACCCCATCCGACGGGCCGGGCTCCCGATCTGGCACAAAGTGCCTGATCGCGCAGGGGGTGCGGGTGTTATCGTCCCTGGCATGGCTGAACTGATCGCTCCCACGGGACGGCTGCATTCCTCGTGGCTCACGGCCCGTGACGAGTGGCAGCCTGGTGCTCACCAGGACGGGGCTGGCCTGCGTCTGGTTGGTGACGATGACCTCGACAGCCCAGAAGGGTTCGCCTCATGGGTCGAGCGGCTGCGACAGCAATCGGACCGGGCACTGCCTGTCGGGGAAGGGCGCGTCCACGCTACGCACTGGTGGATCGTCGAGGGCGAGACGTACCTTGGGGCCATCGACCTTCGGCACTATCTGAACGCCTTTTTGTTGGAAGGCGGCGGAAACATCGGCTACAGCGTTCGGCCTTCTGCCAGGAGACGCGGACTGGCCTCATGGGCGCTGGGAGCGGTTCTGCTCAAGGCGCCGGCGTTCGGTCTGGACCGGGTCCTTCTCACCTGTGACGATGGCAACGTCGGCTCGGCGCGCACCATCGAAAGCAACGGCGGCGTCCTCGAAGATGTGCGCAGCACCGAAACCGGGCTCAAGCGCCGCTACTGGATCACTCTCGACGACACGGGTCACAGCCATTCATTGATGGCTGCGACGAGGACCATCGCCTCGTAGCGGACCGCGAGCTTGTCGTACCTCGTGGCCACGGCGCGGTGTCTTTTGAGGCGATTGATGCCGCACTCGACCGAGCGTCTCGCCTTGTAGTCCTCCGGGTCGAACCTCGGCGGACGGCCGCCGAGCGAGCCGCGCTTCTTGCGGTTGCGGGCTTGGCCAACCTTGTCCGGGATGGTGCAGCGGATACCGCGTCGCCGCAGGTAGGCGCGGTTCTTCCGGGAGGCGTACGCCTTGTCCGCGCGCACCCGCCTCGGCCGGGTGCGCGGCCTGCCCGACCCCAGGCGGGGCACCCTGATGCGGCCCAGGACGGCCTCGAACTGCGGGGAGTCTCCGCGCTGCCCGGCGGTGATCACGATGGACATGGGTTTCTGTCCCTGCTCGACGCCCAGGTGCACCTTGGTGGTCAGCCCGCCGCGCGGGGCCACCGCGGCTGCCTGGGCCAGCCGACGCGGGCGCACCCCGGCCGGTCGGACCCGCACCGCAAGGAAGTGGGAGGTCATCGGGGAGCGGGAGCCTTCCCGCCAGGTCACCTCGGTGAAGGCTTCCCATCCGGCGGCCGCGGCCAGTTCCGCCACCGTCATTGCCGGCTGCCGGTAGCGGGGAACCGGCCGCCGGCCGTTGCCGGACCAGGCCGGGGCGGCGGGGTGCGCGTCATGCGGCTGGACGGTGACATCGCCGCGGATGCCGACCACGTACGCGATGTCCCGCTCGGCCAGGCCGGCGCGGAAGTCGGCGTTCTGCCCGTAGCCGGCATCGGCCACCACCACCGGCGGCACCAGTCCCCATCCGGCCAGTTCATCCAGGGCGTCCAGTGCCAGGCGCCACTTCTCCCGATGCCCGACGTCCTCGGGCACGCCGGTCCGCCGGCGCCGGACAGCGTCATCCGCCCACTCCCGGGGCAGGAACAGCCGCCGGTTCAGCGGGCACGAGGCCGCATCGAAGACCGCGTGCACGCTGACCGCGACCTGGCAGTTGGCCTGCCTGCCCAGCGCACCGCAGTACTGGTGCGCGACACCGACCGACATCCTGCCGTCCTTGGGGAACGACACGTCGTCGACCGCCCAGGCGTCCGGGCTGATCTGAGGCATCAGCCGCTCGGCGATCCGCCGGCGCACCGGCACCGGATCCCACGGGGACTGGTTCACGAACTGCTGCAGGTTCTGCTCGTTGCCGTCCGGCAGCCGCGAGGCCATGGCCTGGATGGACTTGCGGCGACCGTCCATCATCAGTCCCCGCAGATGGCAGTCGCCCTTGGCCCGCTGGTCCTTGCGCGGCACCGAGGCGAACACGTCCGCCACGAATAACGCCAACCTCGCCCGAACACGATCTACTTCATGTGCGTCCACACAGTCCTCATGCCCCTGACCCCGGCAGGCAGACAGACCTAACGGAGTCCTACCAGGCGGTACCGCCTGGCGCTGCGCCGGCCGCCCACCCATTGATCACCGAGGACCGCCGCCCTAGGGTGCGAAGGCCGTCGTACGAGCAGGTCGGCCCAGGAGTCGTCCGGCGCAGGAGCCGTCCGGTCGACGAGGCCGGGCAAGGAGTCCGATAACCATCAGCCAGTACCTCACGCCTCGCGCCCGCGCCGCACTGGCCCTCGGCCGTGGGCTCGGTGCCGTACCGGCCCCGGGGCTCGTCGTCTGCGGGATCCTGGGCCTGCAGGGCGGGGCCGCGCTGACGACCCGTCTCTACCCCGCCGTGGGGCCGGCCGGCGTGGTGACTCTCCGGCTGGCCGTCGCCGCGCTCGCCCTCACCGCTCTGTGGCGGCCCCGGATCCGCGGCGACCGGGCCACTCTCGGCGTCGCGGCCGCCGCCGGAACCCTGCTCGCCGTGCACCATCTCGCCTACTACGAGGCGGTCGCCCGGCTGCCGCTGGGCGCCGCCACCACCCTGGAGTTCCTCGGCCCCTTCGCCCTGGCCTTGTGCGGCTCGCGGCGCGCCCCCGACCTGCTGTGGGCGGGCCTCGCCGCCGCCGGTGTCCTGCTGCTCAGCCGCACCGGTGCGGCCCTGAACGGCGTCGGCATCGCCTGCGCCGTCGTGGCCGGATGCTGCTGGGGCGGATACATCCTGGCCGGCAAGCGGCTGGCCGAGGGCGCCCCCGACGGCCGCGGGCTGGCACTGGCTGTGACCTGGGCCGCTCTGCTCAGCCTCCCCTACGGCCTCACCCAGGCGGGCATCCGCCTCCTGGACCCGGGCACCTGTGTCGTGGCCGCGGCGGTCGCCGTGCTCTCCAGCGTCGTGCCCTACACGGTCCAGCTGGAGGCCCTGCGCCGGCTGACGCCGCGTGTCTTCGGGGTGCTCACCAGCCTGGAACCGGCGATCGGCGCGCTGATCGGACTCCTGTTCCTGGGCCAGCACCTCGGAGCGGCCCAGTGGGCGGGGGTCACGGCCGTGGCGCTCGCCTCGGTGGGCGCGGCGCGCACGGAGGAGCCGGCGGGCGGGAGGTGAGCCTGCGGCCCGGCCGACCCCCCGGCGTGCACCTGCGGCGCCACAAGGCGCCGCTGAGCATCCTCGCGGGCGCCGCCGCGCACGTCGGGTCTGCCGGTACGGTCTTCGGCCGCTGGAGCGGCTCGGCCCGGGTGCCGCGCACAGGGCGGCGCCCGGGCCGACCTCGGCCGCTCAGGCCGCCAGTCGCTCCGCGAGCTGCTTGGCCTTGGCCGCGGCCTCCTCGAAGGCGCGGTCCCGGGAGGCCTCGTACAGCGGGATCAGCTCGGCCATCGCCGGGTTCTGCGGAGCCATGGTCAGCTCCGGGACGATGAAGTCGACGTCCAGGCCGAGGGCGTCGCCGAGAACGGCCTTGAGGTAGTTCTGCACGTACTCGTACCCCTCGCGCGGGGTGCCGGGCCCGTACGCCCCGCCCCGGCTGGCGACGACGGTCACCGGGGTGCCCTTGGCGGACTGGGTCTCGCCGGCGGTGCGGCCGAAGAGGATCACGTTGTCCAGCCAGGCCTTCAGGGTCGAAGGAATCGAGAAGTTGTACATCGGGGCGCCGATCAGCACCGCGTCGGCCTGCTCCAGCTCCTCGATGAGCCGGACGCGCTCGGCGAAGGCGGCGGCCTGCTCCGGGGTGTGCGAAGCAGGGTCGACGAAGCCGGCGGTGTGTGCCGCGGCGCTGATGTGCGGGACGGGCTGCGCCGCCAGGTCATGGTGGACGACCGTGCCGTCGGGGTGCTGCTCCTGCCAGTGGGTGCGGAAGGCCTCCGTCACGGCGCGCGAGGACGAGACCCCGGCCGGGAAGGCGGACGAGTCGATGTGCAGCAGGGTGGCCATGGTGACTCCCGGAAAAAGACAAAAGGGACAGGTGGACGGGACAGCCGTCAGGCGGAGCGCCCGGGGCTGAGAATTCGTACTCAGCTATATCTAACACAGGGACTTACTTTTTTTCATCCCCGTACGGCGAAGTAGTACCCTGATCGCATGGCGGCGGACGTGACCCACGACAGTGCGGCGTGCAAGCGGGTGGACGATGGCATCACCCGTGTCTTTCAGCTGCTCGGAAAGCGCTGGAGCGGCCCGATCGTGGCCGTCCTCGTGGAACAGCCCGCGCACTTCGCCGACCTGCGCCGGGCCGTCCCCGGCATCAGCGAACGCATGCTGTCCGACCGGCTCGCTGAGCTCGGCGCGGCCGGACTCGTCCTCCGCCAGGTCGACGAGGGCCCACCGCTGCGCGTGTCCTACCGGCTGACCGAGGCGGGGGCCGCTCTGGAGCCGGCGCTCCGGGAACTGGCCGAATGGGCGAAGGCCCACCTGCCGGACGCTCCCGCGTGTCCCGGCGTGGACGGCGAGCGGCGGGCCGGGTCGCCGGCGTAGGACCCGGCCCGGCGGAACGCGGTGCCGGCCGGACTCCCGCGGGCGAGATCTTCACACAGGCGCCGCTCGACCGGTCCGACCGGTCCGACCCGCTCGAGCGGCCCCACCGGCCCGGGCGGGCCGTGCGGATCGGCAGCCGGGTGCGGCTGATCCGGCTCAGTCCACCGGCCAGGTGTGGACCGGCGCGTTGAGATGCATGAAGTCGATGTACAGCTGGGTCATCTTGCGCAGTGCCTCATGGCGGCCGGTACGCGTGGTGTCGTTCAGGCGGTGGAACATCTCCTTCTGCCACACGGCGCCGTTGCGGGCCGTCACACAGCGCTGGTCGATGATGCCGAGCAGCGGCTCCCGCCACGCCGCGTCCATGCCCGACTGCTCCAGACCCCGGTGGGCCAGCGGCAGCAGCCGTCGCAGCACCAGTTCCGGCACCGGCACCTCGCCCATCCCCGGCCAGTACAGCAGCGCCTCGATGCCATGCCGGGCCGCCGTGTGCAGGTTGTCCGCGGCCGCCGCGAACGACATCCGCGACCACACCGGCCGGTCCTCCTCCACCAGGGCCCGGGTGAGCCCGTAGTAGAAGGCGCCGTTGGCGAGGGTGTCGGCCACCGTCGGACCGGCGGGCAGCACCCGGTTCTCCACCCGGATGTGCGGGAGGTCGTGGGAGACGGCGTACACCGGCCGGTTCCAGCGGTAGATCGTGCCGTTGTGCAGGGTCAGTTCGCCGAGTTCCGGGATGTCCCCGCGGTCCAGCGTCTCCACCGGGTCCTGCTCGTCGCACAGCGGCAGCAGGGCCGGGAAGTAGCGCAGGTTCTCCTCGAACAGATCGAAGACGCTGTTGATCCACTGCTCCCCGAACCACACCCGGGGCCGTACGCCCTGCACCCTGATCTCCTCCGGACGGGTGTCCGTGGCCTGTTCGAACAGCGGGATACGGGTCTCGTGCCACAGCTCTTTGCCGAACAGGAACGGCGAGTTCGCGGCCAGCGCCACCTGGACCCCGGCGATCGCCTGCGCCGCGTTCCAGTAGGGGGCGAACTCCTCGGGAGACACCTGGAGATGAAACTGCGTGCTCGTGCACGCGGCCTCCGGGGTGATGGAGTCCGCGTAGGTGCGCAGCCGGTCCACGCCGTCCACCTCGATGCGCAGGTCCTCGCCGCGGGCCGCGAAGATCTGGTCGTTGAGCAGCTGGTAGCGCGGGTTCTCCGACAGGCTCTCCTCGCCGATGTCCTTCTGGCGCAGGGTGGGCAGGATACCGATCGTGATCAGCCGGGTGCCGATCGACCGGGCCCGCTCGTCCGCGTGGTTCAGCGCGGCGCGGATCTCCGACTCCCAAGCGTCGGGCCCGCCCGCCGTCAGCCGCCGGGGCGGCACGTTGATCTCCAGGTTGAACCGGCCGAGCTCGGTGGACCAGGCGGGGTCGGAGATCGCCTTCAGCGCATCCGCGTTGCGCATCGCGGGCTCGGCGTCGTCGCCGACCAGGTTCAGCTCGATCTCCAGGCCGACCTGTGGCCGCTCGGACTCGAAACGCGACTCGCGCAGCATCTGCGCCAAGGCGTCCAGGCACGCGTGCATCTTGATCCGGTACCGGCGGCGGTCCTCGCGGGTGAAGACGAGCGCCGGGACGTCCCGTCCCATCGGCCCTCCAGGATTCCCCTCGTCGCAGACCTCTCCAACCAGCGTCGCACCAACACGCGAGCCTCACCAGGCGCGGCCCTCACCGGCGAATCGGCGCCGCCCCGCCGGTGCGCTGCGGTCCCTCCCCCCGGTGGGGCGGGCGTACGGCCCTCGGGGCCCAGGGCGGCCGACCCGTGCGGCGCGGCCTACGGGTTCGGTGCGGCCTACCGGTTTGGTGCGGTCTACGGGTTCGGCGCGGTCTACGGGTTCGGTGCGGCTTCCGGTTCGGCGCGGTCTACGGGTACGCCGTCGTCGCCGCGCGTCCAAGGGGGGCCACTCCCGGATGCGGTCGAGGATGCGGTCGAGGATGCGGTCGAGGATGCGACCGGGGGTGCCAGTCGAGGCGGGGGCGGTGTCGTTGCGCCCGGCGCCCCCGGCGCCCCCGGGGCGCGCGGGCCCGAGGTGGTGTACGAGGTCGTGCTCAGCCCGGGGCGGCACGGAACTCGCGGGTGGGACTCACGGGGGCGGGCAGACGGAACACCGTGTGCAGGCACGCCCCGCCCTGGGAGCGGGGTGGTGAAGTCGGCGCGGTCTGCCTGCGGTATCGCCGGGCCCGTCGATCGGCCGGGCCCGGGGGCCCGGGATCAGGAGTCCTTGCGGGCCACGCCTCCGTAGAAGCCGATCTCACCGGAGCGGGGCGGGGGCGGACCGTCCGGGCGCCAGAAGGGGACCTGCGCCAGGCCCGGTTCGACCAGCTCGAAGCCGTCGAAGAACCGCTCGATCTCGGCATGGGTGCGCGGGCTCAGGCTGGCGGTCGCCTTGTTGTACACCGCCTGGGCGGCGCTGCGGTCGGCGAAGTCAGCCGTGGCGTGCGAGAGCACCAGCCAGCTGCCGGCCGGGAGGGCGTCGCGCAGGGTGGCCACGATCTCGCCGGGCCGCTCCGCGTCCGTGAGGAAGTGCAGGACGGCCACCAGGAGCAGGGCGACCGGCTGCCCGAAGTCGAGGATCTTGCGGACCTCGGGGTGGCCCAGCACGGACGCCGGGTCCCGCAGGTCGCCGAGGACGATGCTGGTCCTGCCGGAGCGGCTGAGCAGCGCGTTGCCGTGTGCGGCCACGATCGGGTCGTTGTCGACGTAGGCGACGCGGACGTCCGGTGCGACCTCCTGGGCCACCTCGTGCACGTTGGGCGAGGTGGGCAGGCCGGTGCCGATGTCCAGGATCTGCCGTACCCCGCTGCGGACCACGTGGCGGACGGCCCGCTGCAGGAAGGCGCGGTTCGCGCGCACCCCGATGCGCACCTCGGGTGCCGCGGCGGCGAGTTCGTCGCCCGCCAGCTGGTCCACCTCGTAGTTGTCCTTGCCGCCCAGGAGGTAGTCGTAGATCCGCGCGGGATGCGGCTTGCTGGTGTCGATGTTCACGGCCCGGACGCCGTCCTGAGTCACGCTGCGCTCCTTTCGACGACCGTCACGGCCTCGGTCCCGCACACGGCTGGCCAAAGCTTCCCACATCAACTACCGGCGGGATGCCGGTGGTTCGCGGGTCCGAGCCACGCCAACGGCTCGCGGAGTAGCGCGGCGCGGCTACGGACGGGCGGCACCGGCACCGGCGCCGACACCGGACTGGCGCCGACACCGGACCGGGTCCCGGCCTCCTGACCGACCCGGCGCCGATGGTCTGCGCAGAGAGCCGTCCCGGCCGCCGTACGGCGGATCGGCGGGTGGTCCGAGTGTGGCGATCGCCGGCTGTGCCTCGTCGCCGACGATCCCCGACATCGGCGACGATCCGCCGAGCCTCGACCGGCCGGCGCGGGGGTGCACGGCCGCTGCTGCACCGCCCACGGCAGCCGACCACGGCTGAGCCGATCACGCCGTGTGGGGGGCGGCGGGGCGCGTCCGGCTGCACCGGCCGCGGCAGACCCGTCCGGACAGGCACGACCCACACCGCACGTAGGCGCAGGTCGTGGGCGGTGGCAGAGCGCCGGTGACCAGCGCCGGGCGGACACGCCCACCCGGCCGTCGCGCCACCGGTCGCCGCCGGCCCGAACCCACGCGAGGGCGGGCGCCGTCCGCCGGTCTCGTCGCCTGCCACCGGGTGCCGCGTCACCCGGCCGGCCCGGCTCCGCTGGACTGTCGGCTGTCGGCGTCGGAGGGTCTGAACGAGATCGGTGAGTCGATGCTTCGTCCGACCGGTCGCCGAGTCGACCCTCCGCGTCCGTGACCGGGCGGGCCGACACACCGGGGGCGGGGAACGGTAAATCCATGCGCTCGGGTCGTTCCCCGCCCCTCCCGACCCGGCTCAGGCCGTGGCCCGGCCGGGCCGTGCCGCTCCGGCCGCCGCTCCCGGTCCGCGGGAGTCGGCGGTGTCCTTGCTGTCGGGCACGGTCTGCGCCCGGTCGGTGACCCGCTCATGGACGCATGTCGCAGTTCACGTGGACCGTCGGTGAGACGAGTGAGCGCTTGCTGGGCGGCCGAGGGCGCGGCTCACCCTCCCTCGGCCTCCCCTGTCCTCCGCCGCGCTTGAAGTTTGAAACCGATCGGTTTACGGTGCTGGAAACCGATCGGTTTCCTTTTGCTCTGGAGATGGACATGACCGCTCTCAAGAACTCCGTGGCGCTGGTCACCGGCGGCAGCCGTGGCCTGGGCAAGGCGCTGGTGGAGGAGCTGTACGCCCGCGGCGCCGCCAAGGTCTACGCCACGGCCCGCGACCCGCAGACCGTGACCCACCCCGACGCCGTACCGCTAGCCCTGGAGGTCACCGACCCGGCGTCGGTCGCGGCCGCGGCGGCGCAGGCCCAGGACGTCACGATCCTGGTCAACAACGCGGGGGTCTCACTCGGCGCGTCCTCGCTCATGGACGCCCCCCTCGAAGACGTACGCCGCGAATTCGAGATCAACTTCTACGGTCCGCTGCTGGTCACCCGTGCCTTCGCCCCGGTCCTCGAACGCAACGGCGGCGGACACCTCCTGAACGTCCATTCCGTGCTCTCTTGGCTCGGGGTCGCCGGCTCCTACAGCGCCACCAAGGCCGCGCTGTGGTCCCAGACCAACTCCCTGCGGCTGGAACTGCGTCCACGCGGCATCGACGTCACCGGACTGCACGTCGGCTACATCGACACCGACATGACCGCCGACGTCGACGCGCCCAAGTCCGCACCGGCCGGCGTCGCCGCCGTGGCGCTGGACGGCGTGGAGGCCGGGGCGTACGAAGTGCTGGCGGACGACAGGACCCGCGGAGTGAAGGCCGGCCTCTCCGGCGACCTGGCCGGGCTGTATCCGCAGCTGGCCGACCAGTAGGTGCGGATCCTCGAGGGCGTCGACCTTGAGAGGGGCAGGCCGGCCTCCTGGTCACAGCCGGCATCCGCTGGGACTGCGATTGTCGCGGCCGAACGATGGTCGGGCTTTCATCGGACAGTTCGTTCGGGGATCGTCGGCAGAACCTTCTCCGCCACGTCGACGAGAACGCTGTCGTCCGGAAGGGCTCCGGAGGAGCTCCACACGGTGATGTCGTAGTAGCCGCCCCGGTCCCTCCGGTCGAGGGCCACGGACAGCGTCCTGGCCAGGGGGCCTTCTTCGACCGGTCCGCCGGATCCGCCGCTCCCGAGATCGATCTTGAACTTCATGGTGTGGTCCGAGGAGAAGACCGCGGGTCTGCCGAGAACCGTGAGCGTCTTGACGTTCCTCTCGCCTCCGATCTTCTTCAGCTTCACGTACTGGGCGGTCGACAACTCGTTGTAAGTGGCCGAGACATTGACCGTGTATGTGTCGAACGCGACCTCGGCCTCCGGCTGTGCGACCTTTCCATCGGTCAGGGCAGCGGTGTTGCTGGTACCGGAAGCCGTTGTCGCGGTCTCGCCGGGCGTGCCGAGGAGCTGGGCCAGGTCGGGCCGGTTGAGCGCCTCGCACAGCTCGTCACCGGTCACGGCCCGCGGCGTCTTCTCGTAGGCCTTCGGCAGCTTCTCGTGTTCCCCGTCGGAACAGGAAGCGGGCTGCGGCGTGTTGTCGTCGGACGGCAGCACGTGGGGGGCCACCCAGAGCGCGGCCGCGAGTGCCCCGAACACGGCCACGGCCGCGACGGCCTGACCCCATGCGTTGGGCTCCTTCTCCGCAGTGTCCGGGCCGGGCCGCGGCCCAGCTCCTGCCTGGTCGTGGACCTGGGCCTGCGCCCCCTGGACCTGGACCTGGGCCTGCGCCTGGGTGGCAGCGTCGACCGCCACCGTGCCTGCGGAGGCCGCCGGAGCGGTGTTTCGGCGTGCGCGCAGCGCGCGGGCCACCGTGTGGATGCGTATCGCGGTGAACACGAGGAACACCACGCCGAGACCGGTCGCGACCAGGTCGTGATCGCGGACGGCGAGATACATGATGCGCACGCCGAGAACGGAGCCGACCGCGATGAGCAGCGGCTCGCGGACCCAGAACGGCAGGAGACGGAGGAGGAAACCGAGCATCCGGTGATCTCACCAGGTCAAGTCCGCGTTCGCCGTGGTGGAAGCCACAGTTCCGGGAGCGTGTGGCGTCATGTGCATGCCTGGCGGCGACTTGCGGTGACCGGCCTGCCCCGGAGAAGCAGAGCAGCGGGTTCGGCCCGGCTGCTTCCGGCCGGAACCGGTGCGAGCAGGGAAGCCGGCAGGGGTGCGCAGGGAGGCCGGCAGGTGGTGCGCGCCCGCCCACCACGGGTATGTGCGCAACCTCCCCGACCGCCGGTCCGCCGACCTGCGGCACCGGCCCGTCCCCGGGCGCCGGTCCGCGACTTGCGGCACTGGTTCGTCCCCGGGCTCCGCGGCCCCTTCGTGCCGTGGCGAAACCCACCGGTCGCAGCCGTCACGAACATCGGCGTTTCGGCCACGGATCACGGCCGCGGAGGCCTTGCCCCACGGCGACCGCGCGTTCGACGAGCCGGGATTTCCCGGTGTGCTCTTTCGTCCGGAAACGCATGCGTTCGATTCGCCCGCGCCCTCGTTGAGTTGGGCACCACCGGACCACCCGGTGCGGTGCCGACCCGAAGGAGGGACGCAGGTGACCGCGACCGACGCCTCGACAGAAGACTCCCCGCCGCCCCCTCCTCCGGCCACGATCGGCTACGAGGGAAAGTCCGGCAAGAACCCCCTGGAAGAGGCCAGTTTCCGTCGGATGTGCGGTCGTCTGCCGTCGGTGCTGCGCAGCACCGCGAGCATGGCGTGGTCCGTCGACCGGTCCGGAGTCCTCCTGCTGCTCGTGTGCCAGCTCCTGACCGGCGTCGCGGCCGCCGTGGTCCTCGGCTGCACGGCACAGGCCATGACCCACCTCCTCGGCGTGGGTTCGGTGTCCGCACGTCTGCACGGCGCTCTCCCCGCGCTCGCGGTCGTCACCGCGGCCGCGGCGGCCGGCCGCATCAGCAGGGCCCTGGCCTCCTACGCCGACGGGCGCATCACCCCGCGGTTGGTGACCGAGGCCGACGTGGCGCTCGTCTCCGCGGTCTGCCGGGTGGAGGCCGCCGCATGCGACGAGGACGGCTTCGCCGACCGGCAGGAGGCCGCCGAGGTCGGCGTCACACGCACCACGACGATGGTCAAGGACGCGCAGCAGTTCCTGGCCTCGCTCATCCGCATGATCGCCGCCGGCGGTGTCATCACGGCACTGCACTGGCTGATGCTCCCTCTGCTGCTGCTCGCCGTCCTGCCCGCGGGCCTGGGGGCGGTACTGTCCGCCCGCGTCGACTACGAGACGCACTACGCCAACGTCGGCGACCGCAACGTACGCGGCATGATGCGCTGGTGGGCGACCTACTCGCGGCACGGCGACGAGGTCCGTGCGAACGGGATGACCGACTACCTCGTCCACTGGTACCGCGCGCTGTCCGAGCGCATCGACCGGCGGACCCTGACCGCCGCGCCCCGCACGCTCCGTATCGTCCTCGCGACCTCCGCCCTCGGCGGTGCCTTCCTGCTGGTCACCTGGGCCGCCCTCGCCTGGCTCGCGATGAGCGGGCGGGTCGCGCTGCCCGTCGCCGCGACCGCGGTGGTCGCCGTGCAGAGCACGCTCGCGGCGCTGTCACAGTTCGTGCAGTACGGCGCCGCGATGTTCCACACCTCCCTCTACCTCGCCGACATGCGCTCCTTCCTCGACATGGCCGCCCGACGCGCCCCGCAACGGGGGGAGTCGGCGATCCCGGAGGAGGTCGAGGAGATCCGGCTCGAGGAGGTCGTCCACCAGTACCCCGGCAAGGACCAGCCCGCCGTCGACGGTGTCTCGCTGACCCTGCGGCGCGGTGAGATCCTGGCGATCGTCGGCGAGAACGGCTCCGGCAAGTCCACGCTGACCAAGCTCATCACCGGCATCCTCCTCCCCGACAAGGGGCGTGTCCTCTGGGACGGCGTCGACCTCGCCCGTGCCCGGCCGGACTCCGTATGGAGCCGTACCGCGCTCGTCCCGCAGAACTTCGCCTGCTGGCCCCTGCGCGCCAGGGAGAACATCACGCTCGGCCAGCCGCGCACCCACGACGACGGCCCCGTGTGGGAGGCCGTCGACGCCGTCGGCATGCGCGAGGCCGTCGAGCGCCTTCCGCACGGGCTCGACACCCTGCTCGCCCGCGAGATCTACGGCGGCGCCGAGCTGTCCGGCGGCCAGTGGCAGCGGCTGGCCTGCGGCCGCGCCCTGTACCGCCGCAGTCCCCTGCTCATCCTGGACGAGCCGACGTCCCAGATGGATCCGCGGGGCGAGCACCAGATCTTCCTGGAGATCAAGCGCATCGCCGCCCGGCGCATCACCATCGTGGTCACCCACCAGCTGGAGAACACCCGCCTCGCGGACCGGATCGTCGTCCTGCAGAGTGGCCGGGTGATCGAACAAGGTGCCTACGACGACCTCGTGCACGCCGGCGGCCTCTTCGCCGAACTCGTCGCCCTGGCCAAGGACCGGTGACCCCTGGACAGAGGGGACCCAGGATCCCTAGAGTCTTTGTCCAACAATGGAAAATCCGTCCAACGACCTCGATTCCTGCGGTGACGCAGAACTCGGGAAGGCAGAGGAGACGCCCATGGCGGCCGCTTCGCCCGTAACGTTCGACGACGTCCGTGCGGCCGCCGCACGCCTCGAAGGCGTCGCCCACCGCACGCCCGTCCTCACCTCGCGCACCCTGAACTCTCTCGTCGGCGCCGAGGTGTTCATCAAGTGCGAGAACTTCCAGCGAGTCGGCGCCTTCAAGTTCCGCGGCGCCTACAACGCGGCCGCCCAACTCACCCCGGGCCAACTGGCGAAGGGCATCGCCGCCTACTCCTCCGGCAACCACGCCCAGGCCACCGCCCTGGCCGCCCGCGAACTCGGCACCAGGGCCGTCATCCTGATGCCGGAGGACGCCCCCCGTCTCAAACGGGAGGCCACCGCCGGATACGGGGCCGAGATCGTCACCTACGACCGCTACACCGAGGACCGCACCGCGCTGGGCACGGCGCTGGCAGCGGACCGGGGGCTGGCGCTCATCCCGCCCTACGACCACCCGCACGTCATCGCCGGACAGGGCACCGCGGCCCTGGAACTCCTCGACGAGACGGGCCCGCTCGACGCCCTGGTCGTACCCGTGGGAGGCGGCGGCCTGATCGCCGGCAGTGCCATCGCCGCCAAGGCCCTGCACCCGGACATCCGGGTCGTCGGCGTGGAGCCGGAAGAAGGGGACGACACCAAGCGCTCTCTGGAGGGCGGCGCCCGGGTCACCCTGCCCGTACCCCGCACCATTGCCGACGGGCAGGCCCTGCCCACGCCGGGCGAGATCACCTTCGAGATCAACCGGAGCCTGGTCGACGCCATCGCCCTGGTCGGCGACGCGGACATCGTCACCGCCATGCGCTTCGCCTTCGAACGCCTGAAGATCGTCCTGGAACCCAGCGGAGCCACCGGCCTGGCCGCCCTCCTGGCCGGCCGCGTCGACAATCTCCCGCCCCGCATCGGCATCATCGCCTCCGGTGGCAACATCGACAGCCGGCGGTTCGCCGAACTCGTCGGAGAATGACAGGCGTTCGGGCGGCTGCGCCCCAGGATCCTGTGCACGCGCGTCGTTGTCCGGCATCCGGCGTCTGGCGCACGGGGCAGCGTCGAACGGCGCGGGTGCGGGGACCGTGCGGCCCTAGGCCGGGGCCCGTTGTCAGTGGTCGCCCCTACGGTGTGATCAGTGAGGATCTGCCGGAACGGCCGCGGGTCCACCCTGGGGAGGGGTCTGCCATGTCCACGGCGTCAGTGGTGTCGACGACGTATCTGGAACTGTCTCAGGAAGGCGGCGGTGCCCACAAGTTCTACGAGGTGACCGTCGACGGCCAGGTGGTGACGGTGCGGTACGGCAGGATCGGTGCCGCCGGGCAGACCCAGACGACGGCCTTCCCGACCGCGGAGAAGGCCAGGACGGCCGCCGCGAAGAAGGTGGGGGAGAAGGTCCGCAAGGGATATGCCCCTGCTGTGCAGGGTCAGCGTGCTCCGCGCCCGGTGACCAGGCGTCAGGTCAGCTCGGCGCCCTCCACGGCGCGTGCGGTGGCGCCGGTGCTCTGGCGCTTCCGCACCGGCTCCGCCGCGTTCGGCATCCATGTCGACGACGAGCGGTGCTGGGTGGGCAATCAGGCCGGTGACGTCTACACCCTCGACCACGACGGCGCGATCCTCGCCCGGTTCGGCCTGCCGGACGGCGTGAAGTGCCTGGTCGCCGACGACTTCTGGATCTACGCCGGCTGTGACGACGGCAAGGTCTACGACCTCTCCTCCAAGCTGCCGTTCGCCGCCTACGACATCGCGGCCGACGTGGACATCTTCTGGCTGGACATCCACGAGGGCATCCTGAACGTCTCGGACCGAGCCGGCCGGCTCACCGTCATCGACCACGAGGACGAACACCAGTGGGCCCGCCGCAGCCAGGGCGAACACGCCTGGATGGTCCGCGCCGACGACCGGGCGGTGTATCACGGTCACCACCGGGGGGTCACCGCCTACGCGCCGGACGGCGGCGGTGAGTTGTGGCACACGACCACCCGGGGCAGCGTGCTCTTCGGCTGGCAGGAGGACGACGCCGTGTACGCGGGCACCGGGCACCGGGTGGTGCAGCGGCTGTCGAAGGCGACCGGCGCCATCGAGGCGACCTACGGCTGCGACAGCGCGGTGTACTCGTGCGCCACGTCCCCGGGCGGGCGCTTCGTCTTCGCGGGCGACGCCGCATCCTCCGTCTACTGCTTCGACCAGCACGGCACGCGCCTGTGGAAGCTCGGTACGGGCGGCGGCTCGGCGCTGTCGATGCAGTACCGCGACGAGCGGCTGTACCTGGTGACCACCGACGGCTCGCTGGTGTGCGTCGACGCGAGCGAGACGGCCGTCGCGGCGGCCCAGCAGGGCACGGTGCCGGTGGCGCGGGACGTCAAGCTCGCCGCGGCCCTGCCCACCTACGCGCCCGCCACCGCCGTGGCCGCGGTCGCCACCGTCGACCGGGCTCCCGCCGGAGCCGTCGTGGTCGAGTGCGTCCAGGAGAGCGGCCGGCTGCGGGTGCACGTGGTGTCCGGGGGCTACGACACCACCTGGAACGTCCAGTTCCCGCGCGCGATACGGGAGCCGGGCGCCCGTTACGTCGTGGACGCCCTGCACCCGGCGGCGGGCGGCTTCTACCGCGTCCGCGGCGACATCCGCCGTCTGCTGTGACGCTCCCGCCCCGCTGGCGCGTTCTCGTCGGCGGCCCGGCGGTTCAGGGCCGTACCGCCTCCGCCTGCGTCAGCACCTCCCGCGCCGCGGAGAGCACCTCCGCGCGGTCCTCCGGGACCAGGCCGATGCGGGTACGGCGGTCCAGGAGGTCCGACTCGTCGAGGGCGCCCTCGTGCAGGACGGCCCACAGCAGTTCGGCGCGGGTGACCGGGTGGCCGGGCAGCACCGGCTCGGCCAGGGCGGTGTCCTTGGCGGCGAGTGCGTGCACGGCCTCGGCCTCGGTGCCGTAGCGGCGGACCAGGTGGCGGGGCGCGGGCAGGCTGCGCAGCCTGCCGGGTGCGGCGGCGCCGACCAGCGGCAGCGCGGCGGTGGGGGAGGGCCCGGCCGGCAGACCCCGGGCGGCGGCCGCGGCATCCACGGCGTCCTCAGCCATCCGCCGGTAGGTGGTGAGCTTTCCGCCGACGATGGTCGTGACACCGTCGGGGGATGTCAGCACCGCGTGCCGGCGGGAGATGTCGGAAGTGCGCGCGGGCGCGCCGTCCCGGCCCTCGTGCCCGGAGGTGTCCAGCAGGGGCCGCAGTCCGGCGAAGGCGCCGACGACCTCCTCCCGGGCCACTGGCGTGTCCAGCACCGAACCGAGCACGTCCAGCAGGAAGCCGATGTCCGTCTCGGGCACCTCCGGCACGTCAGGGATCCCGCCCTCGACCGGTTCGTCGGTGAGACCGACGTACACCCGGCCGTCGCCCTGGGGCAGGACCAGGACGAAGCGATTGGTCTCGCCGGGGATCGGGATGTGCAGACCGGCCGGCAGGGCGCCGAGCCGTTCCGAGCGCAGGACGAGGTGGGTCCCGCGGGACGGCTGGATCCGGATGCCCTCGACGAGCTCGCCCGCCCAGACGCCGGTCGCGTTGATGACGGCACGGGCCCTGATCTCGCCCTCCTCGCCGGTGAGTTCGTCACGGATCCGGGCGCCCGCGCCGGTCAGCTCCAGCACCCTGACCCGGGTCAGCACCCGAGCGCCGCGCGCGGCGGCCGTCCGGGCCAGGGCGGTGACCAGACGGGCGTCGTCGGTGACCTTGCCGTCCCAGGACAGCAGCCCGCCGCGCAGGCCGGCCGTGCGCACCGAGGGTGCCAGGTGCCGGGCCTCCGTCGCCGACAGCCGGCGCGGGGCGGGCAGGAGCGGGCGCGGGGTCCGGGCGGCCAGCCGCAGCATGTCCCCGGCCCGGAATCCGGCCCAGGCCAGCGAGGCCTGGGCCCGGGACACGAGCGGGGTGAGCGGCAGGACGAACGGCTGGGCGGCCACCAGGTGCGGGGCGGTGCGGGTCATCAGCACCCCCCGTTCGACCGCGCTCTCGTGCGCGATGTCGAACTGCGCGGAGGCCAGGTAGCGCAGTCCGCCGTGGATGAGCTTCGAACTCCAGCGGGAGGTGCCGTAGGCGAGGTCGTGCGCGTCCACCGCGACGACGTCCAGCCCGCGGGCCGCCGCATCCAGCGCGGTCCCGGCCCCGGTGGCCCCGAGCCCGACGACGAGGACGTCGGCGACCCGGCCGTCGGCGGCTTGGGCCAGTTCCCGCCTGCGGCGGTGGGCGCTGAGGGACGAGCCGGCGTCGGCCCTGGTGTGACTCATCAGATCTCCTTCGAGGAAACCCCGTCGTTCAGGGCGGGGAGGAATCGAGCCCCTGCGGAGCAGGGGAAGGAAAGCAGGTTCGTCGCCGGGGCGGGACGGTGCACTTCCCCAACTACCGGCAGCGTTCACAAACTGATGGGCCAGCATGTGAGCCGTGAGGGCCACCGGCGTGAAGCGGGCGTTCAAGTACCGCTTCCATCCGACCGATGCGCAGGCAGCCGAGCTCTCGCGCACGTTCGGTTGCGTGCGGAAGGTCTACAACCTGGCCCTTGCGGCGCGCACCGAGGCGTGGGCGCGACAGGAGCGGGTGAACTACAACCAGACGTCGGCGATGCTGACGGCCTGGAAGCAGACCGTGGAACTGGCGTACCTCAACGACGTCTCCTCCGTCCCGCTCCAGCAGGCACTGCGCCACCTTCAGACGGCGTTCACCGATTTCTTCGCCGAGCGCGCGAAGTACCCTCGTTTCAGGTCGCGGAAGAAGTCGCGGAAGTCGGCGGAGTACACCACCAGCGCGTTCCGGTTCCGGGACGGGAAGCTGACGCCGGCGAAGATGGCGGAGCCGCTGGACATCGTGTGGTCCCGTCCGCTTCCCGAAGACGCTTCGCCGTCCACGGTGACCGTCTCCCAGGACACGGCCGGACGCTGGTACGTGTCCCTGCTGTGCGAAGATCCCTCCGTCCAGCCGCTTCCCGCAACTCACACGGCGATCGGCATAGACGCCGGCCTGGACCACCTCCTGACCCTCTCCACCGGAGAGAAGATCGCCAACCCCCGGCACGAGCGGCGAGAACGCGCCCGCCTTGCCAAGGCCCAGCGGCAGCTTGCCCGCAAGGCCAAGGGTGACGGAGCGAACCGGGCCAAGGCCCGCCGGAAGGTCGCCAAGGTCTATGCCCGCATCGCCGACCGGCGACGCGACCACCTGCACAAGATCACCACTCGGCTCGTTCGTGAGAACCGAACGATCGTGATCGAGGACCTGGCTGTTCGCAACATGGTGAAGAACGGCAAGCTCGCCCGCGCCATCAGCGACGCGGCGTGGAGCGAGTTCCGGAGCATGCTGGAGAACAAGGCCCAGTGGTACGGCCACGAAGTGATCGCGGTCGACCGCTGGTTCCCCTCCTCCAGGCTGTGCTCCACCTGCGGCAGCCTGCAGGGCACGATGGCGCTGCACGTCCGTTCCTGGACCTGCGACTGCGGCACGACCCACGACCGGGACGTGAACGCCGCGAAGAACATCCTGGCGGCCGGGCTGGCCGTGTCTGTCTGTGGAGCTGGCGTAAGACCTCAACGGAGAACTCCGGGCGGGCGGGCAGTCGGCGACGAAGCAGAAACCCCCACGGCGCGAGCCGTAGGAATCCCCCCTCCTTCAGGAGAGGGGAGGAAGTCAAGGCGTGAGGGTCCTCTCCAGGAGGGTGCGCAACTCGCCGAGAAAGGCGGGGGAGCCGAGCTCCGGATCGTCCTCGTCGGTCATCGTGCGCAGGGACAGAGTGAAGGACTGCACGGTCAACAGCAGGGTGCGGGACTGTCGTTCGACATGGCCGGGACGTACCGACCCGTCCGCGTGGCCCGCGCTCAGCGCGTCGGCCAGCAGGGCGAGCAGCGCCTCCTGGCTCGCTCCGCGCCGGTCGAGCACATAGGGCAGCAGCAGTTCCGGATCGACGTCCACGATCTTGCGGAAGAGCGGGTGCGCCCGGAAGGCCTCGACGCCCGCCACCAGTCCGTCCACGATCCGGGTGCGGGTGTCCGTGCCGGCGGTCGGCTCGGGGATCGCCCGGGTGGCCACGTCGATCCACTCCCGGGTCATCAGATCGCCCACCAGGGTCCGCAGATCCGGCCAGCGCCGGTACAGCGTCATCCGCGAGACGCCGGCGCGGCGTGCCACGTCGGCGAGGGTGGTGCGGCGGACCCCGACGGCCAGCACGCAGTCGCGCACCGCGTCGAGCACATGATCGTTGTCCGAACCGTTGTGACGAATAGGCGCCATGTGTCACAGTGTAACGCCCCGGGCGGCCGGCGGAGCAGACACCGTAGCCCCGTGGCACGACCGCCGGCCGACGCGCGAACCGAGCACACCGACCTGTGAGGACGACCGTTCAATGGACATGCTGTGGAACGGCTGGGGCGACCCGGCCAAGGCGGCACCCCTGCCCGACTCGGTGGCCGGACTGCTGCGCGACCTGCTCGGCGTCAAGCCCCGCAGCACCCCCGCGCTGTCCCTGGAGGACGTCGACCTGCCCGCCGCCACGGCCGCCCCGGCCACGCTCGAGGCGCTCGCCGAGGCCGTCGGCGGCGCGGAGCACGTCCGCACCGACGGCGAGAGCCGCATCCGCCACACCCGCGGCAAGTCCACCCCCGACCTGCTGCGCATCCGCGCCGGGGACTTCTCGGACGTCCCGCAGGCCGTGGTGCTGCCCGCCTCCCACGACGAGGTCCTCGCCGTCCTGCGCACCTGTGCCGAGCACAGTCTTGCCGTGGTGCCCTTCGGCGGCGGCACCTCGGTCGTCGGCGGACTCGCCCCCGAGCGCACCTCGTTCATCACCCTGGACCTGCGCCGCATGAACGACCTGCTCGACCTGGACCCCGTCTCCCGCACCGCCGTACTCCAGCCCGGCCTCCGCGCCCCCGAGGCCGAGGCCCTGCTCGCCGGACACGGCTTCACCCTCGGGCACTTCCCGCAGTCCTTCGAGTGGGCCACCATCGGCGGCTTCGCCGCCGCCCGCTCCAGCGGCCAGGCCTCCGCCGGGTACGGCCGCTTCGACGAGATGGTCCTCGGCCTGACCCTCGCCACCCCCGAGGGCACCCTCGAGACCGGCCGCGCCCCGCGCTCCGCCGCCGGCCCCGACCTGCGCCAGCTGATCCTCGGCTCCGAGGGCGCGTTCGGCGTCATCACCTCCGTGACCGTCCGGATCCGCCCACTGCCGCAGGTGCGGATCTACGAGGGCTGGCGCTTCGCCTCCTTCGAGGAGGGCGCCGCCGCGCTGCGCCGGCTCGCCCAGGACGGGCCCCGGCCGACCGTACTGCGGCTCTCCGACGAGACCGAGACCCTCATCGGGCTGGCCCAACCCGACGCCATCGGCGGCGACCTGGCCCAGAGCGCCGCCGGCTGCCTGGCCATCGCCGGCTACGAGGGCACGGCCGAGGACACCGCACAGCGCCGGGAACAGGCGGCGGCCGTCCTCACCGCCTGCGGCGGCACCCTCGTCGGCGCCGAACCGGGCGAACGCTGGGCCCACGGCCGCTTCTCCGCGCCCTACCTCCGCGACGCCCTGCTCGACGTCGGTGCCTTCGCCGAAACCCTGGAGACCGCGGCCTTCTGGTCCCGCATCCCCGGCCTCTACACGGCCGTCCGCACCGCCCTCACCGACACCCTCACCGAGGCCGGCACCCCGCCCCTGGTGATGTGCCACATCTCCCACGTGTACGAGAACGGTGCCTCCCTGTACTTCACGGTCGTCAGCGCTCAGGGCGAGGACCCGGTGGCCCACTGGACGCCCGCCAAGCACGCCGCCAACGAGGCCGTGCTGGCGGCCGGCGGCACCATCTCCCACCACCACGGGGTCGGCACCGACCACCGAGACTGGTACGTCCGCGAGGCCGGACCGCTCGGCATCTCGGCCCTGCGGGCGGTGAAGCGCCGACTGGACCCCGAGGGCCTGCTCAATCCCGGCGTCCTGCTCCCCACCGACTGACCCGCACCGACCGACCCCCACCCGATCCGCCTGCTTCGGAGGCACACCGATGCGCCAGTTCACCGCCGTCGTCAACCCCACCGCGGGCGGCTCCACCGGGGCGGCGACCGTGCTGCACCTGGCCCGGCTCCTGCGCGAGGCCGGGGCCGGGCTGGAGACGGAGTACAGCCGCAGCCTCGCCCACGCCCAGGACATCGCACGGCGCGCCGGCGAGCGCGGCCGGATCGTCCTGGCCGTCGGCGGAGACGGCATCGCCGGCGGGATCGGCGGCGCGCTCAGCGGCACGGGCACCGTCCTCGGTCTGGTGCCCGCGGGACGCGGGAACGACTTCGCCCGCGCCCTCGAGCTGCCCGCCGACCCCGCCGCACTCGCCGAGATCCTGCTGCACGCCGAGGCCAGGCCGGTCGACACCATCGAGGTCGAGTCGGCCGTCCACCCCCGCACCGTCGTCCTGGGCAGTGTCTACGCCGGCGTGGACGCGCTGGCCAACCGGCACGCCAACCACGCCCGGCTCCTGCGCGGTTCCGCCTCCTACTACGCGGGCGGCCTGCGCGCCGTCACCACCTGGCGGGCCGCCGACTACCGCGTCACCGTGGACGGCGAGGAACACACCCACCGCGGCTACACCGTCGTCGCCGCCAACTCCCCCTACTACGGCTCCGGCCGGCTCATCGCACCCGATGCGCGCGTCGACGACGGACTGCTGGACGTGGTGATGATCCGGGAGGCACCGCGCAGGCTCTTCTTCGCCCTCATGAACGAGCTGAAGACGGGCGGCCATGTGCACCGCCCGGAGGTACGCGTGCTGCGCGGCAGGGAACTGCACATCGAAGCGAACCGACCCGTCCCCTACGGCGCGGACGGCGAGGTCGACGCCACCCTCCCGGTGACGGTGCGGGTGCGCCCCGCGGATCTCCCGATGCTGTACTGACCCCCTCACTCCGCTCACCCGGCGCCGAGCGCGCGTCAGGGGCTGCCACCGACGACCGGGAATTCCCCGCCCCGGCCGAGAAGTGACACGGCGTCGGTGCACGACGGGCCGGCCATGGGTAGGGGAGGGGAACCCGGCTGAGCGCGCCGGGGGAGGGGATGGTCGGTCATGACACTGGATCCCGAGGAGGGTGTGGTGCAGGCGGTCGTCCTGTACGACGGACGGCTGCTGCTCGTCGAGGACGGCGACGGCCGGGTGCTGCCCTCGGGGACTCCCCAGCCTGCCGAGCCGGCCGAGGCCACCGCGGCGCGCGTCGTCTACGAACTCACCGGTTACTTGGTCGACGGCACCGAGCCCCTGACCCCGCGTGACGGAGAGCGGGCGGACGGGGCGCAGGCGGTGGTGTGCCAACTGCTGAGCGAGTCCCCGTCGGACGGAGCCGCCCTCACGCCGGAGCAGGTGCGCTGGGTGCCGATCCCCGAAGCCGCCGACGCCGACCTCCCGTCGGCCGTACAGGCGTATCTTCGGGGCCACACGCCCGTGTGACATACGCCGTGTCCGCCGGTCGGTGGTCCGCCGCGCGGTCCAGGGCGGAATCGCCAGGAACCGCTGCCGGTCGTCGACCCCCTGGTCGATCTCACCCGTCGCGACCAGCCGCGCCGGGCCGCCGACGGCCCGCACCGAGTGGGTGCGCCGTTCGCCGCGGTCGCGCGTCAGCACCTCGTACCGCTCCCGGGAAAGGGCGAGGAGGTATTCCGGCTGACGAACGAGCACGGCACGGGCGTTCCCGACCGCCGCGCGTGAAGACGATCCCGGACCGCCGGCCCGGCCGCGCGCCGGTCCCGGTACGAGCTGCCGAGTCGGGAGGGCGGCGCCATGCTGGAAAGACGTGGTCTCCAAGGACATCGGTCTTCGAGGACCTCATGAGGAGGCGGACTCCCGTGGTCGAACCGCAGCCCGTGATCGTCCCGCCGGCCAGGGCCGCCGTGTTCCTCGTCGTCACGGTCGCGCCGGGCGGGGAGGGCGCGGTCCGCGACGTGCTCGAGGACGTCGCGCCGCTGCGCCGCTCGGTGGCCTTCCGCGCACCCGCCGAGGAACTCAGCTGTGTCGTCGGGATCGGATCGTCCGCATGGGACCGTCTCTTCAGCGGCCCGCGCCCACGGCAACTGCATCCCTTCCCGGACCTGGCGGGCCCGCGTCATCGGGCCCCCGGCACACCCGGCGACCTCCTCTTCCATGTCCGCTCCCAGCGCATGGACCTCTGCTTCGAACTGGCCCGGCTGCTCGGCGAACGGCTGGCGGGAGCGGCCACCGTCGTCGACGAGGTACATGGCTTCAAATTCTTCGACGAACGCGATCTGCTCGGCTTCGTGGACGGCAGTGAGAACCCCGAGGGAAAAGTCGCGGACGACGCCGTGTTCATCGGCGACGAGGACGCCGCATTCGCCGGAGGCAGCTATGTGACCGTGCAGAAGTACCTGCACGACATGACAGCCTGGAACACCCTGTCGGTCCAGGAGCAGAACCTGGTCATCGGGCGCACGAAACTGGAGAACGTCGAGCTCCCCGACGACGTGAAGCCCGGAGATTCCCACGTGGCGCTCAACACCATCACCGACGAGAACGGCAACGAACGCAAGATCGTACGGGAGAACATGCCCTTCGGGAACATCAGCAAAGGCGAATTCGGTACCTATTTCATCGGCTATGCCCGAACGCCCGACGTCACGGAGGAAATGCTGAGGAACATGTTCCTCGGTCGGCACACGGGGCAGCACGACCGGATTCTCGAATTCTCCGTACCGGTCACAGGCTGCCTCTTCCACGTACCCACCGTCACCTTTCTCGAGGATCTGCCCGCCGCTCCGCGATGACTCTGTGTCATGAACGGCGGTGCGTGTGCTCCGTTTGCGGTGCCGTGCACAGCGGGGTTCAGTGATTACGGACCCCGGGACAACGCCCCCGCGGATAACCGCCCCCCGCGCCCAGGAGCTGTCATGTCGATGTCGTTCGGTGCACCGTTCGGTTCGTCGGATCCCTTCAGCGAGTTGTTCAATCGTTTCTTCGGGATGTCTCCGGCGTCATCGCCTCCGGCCGTGCAGCGGGTGCCCATCGGCCGGCTGCTGACGGAGTCCTCGCAGGAGCTGCTGAACCGGGCCGCGCAGCGGGCGCTCGAGGACGGGACGTCCGATCTGGACACGGAACATCTGCTGTGGGCGGCGACCAAGGTCGAGCCGTCTCGCAGGCTGCTGTCGCAGGTGGGCGTGGACCCCGACACGCTGGCGGCGGAGATCGCCAAGGTCCTGCCCCGGGAGTCCGGCGAGCCGTCCTCGCAACCGGGCCTGACTCCCGCGGCCAAGCGCACGCTCGGGGCGGCCTACGCGCATTCCCAGGCAGCCGGTGTGTCGTACATCGGCCCCGAGCACATCCTCGGCGCCCTGCTGGGCGACAGCGACACGGGCGCCGCCAAAATGCTGCGCGGTGAGGGCATGGACCCCGGGAAACTGGCGGATCTGACCGAACAGGCCGCCCGCGCCGACGCACTTCCCACCGAGCGGAAGAAGGAGCCGGCGACGACGCTGGACGAGTTCGGGCGGGATCTGACGGAAGAGGCGAAGGCGGGCAGGCTCGATCCGGTGGTGGGGCGTGCGGAGGAGATCGAGCAGACGGTCGAGATCCTCTCCCGGCGCTCGAAGAACAACCCGGTGCTGATCGGTGAGCCCGGTGTGGGCAAGACGGCGATCGTGGAGGGGCTGGCACAGCGGATCGTGGCGGGGGAGGTCCCCGACACCCTGAAGGACAAGCGGGTCGTGGCACTGGACCTGTCGGGGATGGTGGCGGGCGCACAGTACCGGGGGCAGTTCGAGGAGCGGCTGAAGAAGGTCATCGAGGACGTCCAGGCGGCCAAGGGCCGGATCATCCTGTTCATCGACGAGCTGCACGCCGTGGTGGGCGCGGGCGCGACCGGGGAGGGTTCGATGGACGCGGGCAACATGCTCAAGCCCGCCCTCGCGCGCGGTGAGCTTCGTGTGGTGGGGGCCACGACGATCGACGAGTACCGCAAGTACGTGGAGAAGGACGCGGCGCTGGAGCGCAGGTTCCAGCCGGTGATGGTGCCGGAGCCGACGGTGGAGGAGACGGTGCAGATCCTGGAGGGACTGCGCGACTCCTACGAGGCGCACCACCAGGTCCGGTTCGAGGACGCCGCACTGGTGGCCGCGGCGGAGTTGTCCGACCGGTACATCACGGACCGATTCCTCCCCGACAAGGCGATCGATGTGATGGACCAGGCCGGTGCACGGGTGCGGTTGCGCAGCGCGGGCCGGTCCACGGAGGTGGTCAGCCGCGAGGACAGGATCGCCCAACTCCGCCGTGAGCTCGAACAAGCCGTCTCAGGGGAGGACTTCGAGAAGGCGTCGGAACTCAAACGGCAGATAGCGGAGGTGGAGGGCGAGCTGGCCGGCATCGAGGAACGCCGCGAGGGCGTCGTGTCGGTGACGGCCGCGGACATCGCCGATGTGGTCTCCCGCCGTAGCGGTATCCCCGTCTCCCAGCTCACCGCCAGCGAGAAGGAGAAGCTGCTCAAGCTGGAGGAGGAGATGCACGCCCGGATCGTCGGACAGAACGAGGCCGTCACCGCCGTGTCCCAGGCAGTGCGCCGCAACCGCGCCGGGATGGGCGATCCCAACCGGCCGGTGGGATCCTTCCTCTTCCTCGGCCCCACCGGCGTCGGCAAGACCGAACTCGCCAAGACCCTCGCGGCGTTGCTGTTCGGCGACGAGGACCGGATGATCCGGTTCGACATGAGCGAGTTCCAGGAGAAGCACACCGTCGCCCGGCTCGTGGGCGCCCCGCCCGGATACGTGGGGTACGAGGAAGCGGGGCAGCTGACGGAGAAGGTGCGCCGCCAGCCGTACAGCGTGGTGTTGTTCGACGAGGTGGAGAAGGCGCACCCGGACGTCTTCAACACCCTGTTGCAGATCCTGGACGACGGCCGGCTCACCGACGCCCAGGGCCGCACCGTCGACTTCCGGCACTGCGTGATCATCATGACGTCCAACATCGGCGCGCACCGGATCCTGGACCACAAGGGCGATGTGTCGGAGCTGAAGGACGAGCTGATGGAGGACCTGCGGACCAGGTTCCTGCCCGAGTTCCTCAACCGGATCGACGACATCATCATCTTCCACGGGCTGACCGAGGACCATCTGAGCGAGATCGTGGACCATCTGCTGGACCAGAGCAAACGCCGCGTCCACGCCCAGGGCATGACACTGGAGGTGACCGAGGCGGCGAAGAGACTGCTCATCGCCCACGGTCACCAGCCCGAGTTCGGCGCCCGGCCGCTGCGCCGCACCATCCAGGCGGAACTCGACAACCGCATCGCCACTCTCCTGCTCAGCGGCGAGGCCGAGCCGGGCGACACGATCGTCGCCGACGTACAACACGACTCCCTGCACTGCACCGTGCGCAGGAACGGCGGGTCGGGCGAGCCGGCGGAGGCGGGCGCCGCGACGACGGAGCGGTGACCGTCGCAGGGCTGAAGGACCACGGGCCGAGGCCGACCGTGGTCCTTCAGCCCTGCGGGCCCTGCTCGCCGATCGACATCACGACCACGCTGGACGGGCCGTCCGGTGTGTCGAAACGGACCGAGTCACCGGCGTGGTGCCCGAGCAGCGCGCGGCCGAGCGGGCTGTCGAAGGTGACCAGGTTCTGGTCCAGGGCCTCGGCGATCTCGCCGATCTGCAGGGTCTCCACCGAGCCGTCCGGGAAGCGGACGGTGACCGTGCTGCCCACACCGACCTCGTCCGTGGGAGCGGGGCCGGCGACGTCTGCCTGGTGGAGCCGCTCGGTGATGTCCCTGATACGACGGTCCAGGCGGTCCATCTGATCGGCGCGCTGCAACTGGTCGGCCTGGTCGGCCTGGTCGCCCACGTCCGTGGTGTCCTGCAGGGTTCCGGCGACGAGCCGGCGCTCGTCGCGCAGGTCGGCCAGCTCTTGCTCCAGCGCGCGGCGGGCCGCGGAACTGATCGGCTCCGGGTCACCGGTCATTCCGGCTCCTCTGGTCGAGGGAGATCGAGGGGATCGAGGGAGGGCAGATCGAAGGAGGGGAGAAGCAAGGGCAGAATATGAGCGATTCGGGCATTTTCCGCATCGTAGCAACCGGAGTCCTAGGTCGTGCTGTCCCGCGCGGGCGGTGGGGCGGGGGGCGGCAGTGGCTGCGCGCGGCGGGTGGTGCGGTGGAGGCCCACTGAGTACGGATATACCCTGTTTATGCCCTTTTCTGTATTGTTCCCCCTCTCCGACCGGGAGGTCTCCGTGTCCTCGAAACGACGCCGGAAGAAGAAGTCCCGCCGCAGCCACGCCGCCAATCACGGGAAACGACCCCAGTCCTGAAGTCCCGCCGTCAGCCCCGGAACACATCGGACCACATCGGAACACAGGGGACTGACGGCGCCGCTTCCCGCTCTCACGCACGCGGTCGCGTCGAGGTACCCGCCGTGACGGCGGCCGTACGGGTCGGCGGCGGGCTCCAACAGGCTCTCCGCCGCTGCCCTCCTCGCCAGGGCGGACTCGACGTCACGTTCCTGGAAGCGGCGGACGAGGTCGGCGCAGGCGCCCGGAGCCACGAGGCCGTCGTGCCGGGTCTCGTCCACGGCCACTGCTCGGGCATCCGTCCCATGGCCGTCGGCTCCCCGGCGCTGCGCGCGCTCGAATCGGAACGGCACGGTGTGCGCTGGCTGTTGCCCGGCATCGACCGCCTCCACCCGCTCGGCGACGGCAGCGCCGGGGTGCTGCTGCGTTCCGTGGCGGACACGGCCCGCATGCTCGGGCCGGACGGTCACCGGAATCGAGCACTCCTCGCAACCCCGGTCCGGCACTGCCCGTCACGCGGGCTCGTTCGGAGCGGCCCTTCGCGCTGGTCGGCCGGCAGCACCCGGCCGATCCCTCCCAATCGGTGGGGGACGTCCATCCCGTCTGCACCTACGCCCACGTGCCGTACGGCACGACGGGGACGCGCCCGAGGCGACACTGCGCCGGCTGGGGGCAGGGGGTGTGATCCGGGGTGGCGATCATGCGGCTCCGGCGGCCGCGGGCACCTCCGCGGAAGGGGCGGCGTGGCGACGCACCAGGCCCTTGCGGTCGTAGGCGAGGGTACCGAGGGCTCCGGCGCCGAGCCCGAGGACGAGGGCCGCCGCCGCTGCGGTCACCGCGCGGCCGAGTCCCGCGTCCCAGACGGCTCCGAAGTACAGGACCGACCGGACGCCGACGTAGATCTGGTGCAGCGGCTCGAAGGTGCCGAGGAAGCGGACGGCGGACGGAGTGGCCTCGAGCGGTGCCGCCCCGCCGGCGCTCGGGACCGACAGGACGATGAACAGGAAGAGGTTGACCACCAGGCCCAGGCTGCCCAGCAGGGCGAGGACCGCCTGGACGACCACGGCGACGGCGGTGATGGCCAGCACGCCCAGCGCCCAGAGCTGCCACGGGTGGTCCACAGGCATGCCGAGCCCGTCCGCGATGGCCAGGTAGATCGTCGAGACGACTGCCGCGACGCCCGTCATGATGCCCCACTTCAGGACGAGGGTGGCGAGGCGGCTGCGTCCCGAGTGGCGTTCCATGCGGTAGACCGGGCCCAATTCCTGCGGGGTGAAGCCGAGTCGGGAGTCGACCAGGTTGCTGACGATCAGGGAACCGGTGAACCCGGCGAGGACGAGGAGCAGGGCGTAGTAGAAGGCGGACAGGCCGTTGCCCGTGCCGTCGGGAACGCGCTCGAACGGGGTGACCCGCACGTCCATCGGCGTGGACAGGACGAGTCGCGCGGTGCCCGGTACGGCCCGTGCCTGTGCCGGGGCCGCCCCCGGCCGTGCCTGTGCAGCGGCCGTCTCGGCCCGTGCCGACGTCACCTGGGCGAGGAGCTGCTTGCCGACAGCCGCATTGGCCCGCGTGAGCGCCTTGGTCGCGAGGGTGTTGACGACGGATGCGCTGGAGGTGTTCGCGAGGGGGTTGGTGTAGACGGTGATCTGCGGCCGCTGAACGGTCGCACCGGTGACGGCACCCGAGGCAAGGGACGTCAGCTTCCTGCTGAGGTCCGGGGGCAGCACGATCGCGCCGTAGAGCTCCGCCCGGCCCAGCTCGTGCTTCGCCTCGGCGAGGCTGAGCGAGCGCAGGTCGAACTTGTCGTGGTCGACACCCTCGCGCAGGCTGCCGGCGATCTGCTCGCCTATGTCGACCCGCTGTCCGTGGGCGGTGGTGACCCCGGTGTCGGCGTCGACGATCGCGACCGGGAAGCCGGAGAGGTGGTCGGCGGGGTTCACCGTGCCGCCCAGGTACAGGGCCGCCAGCACCGCCATGACGACGGAGACGATGACGGCCGGAGCCGGCCACAGCCGCGGCGTCGCCTTCCTGCCCGCGAGACCCGTGCTGTTCGTCATCATGCCGTATCCCTTCGAGGTGACCATTTTGGTTACTCGGTGACCAGGATGGTAACCTGAGGTCGTGAAGTCAACCGTGAAGCTCACGAGCGAGGAGATCGACCGCGCGCTGCTCGACGTGGCCGCCTTCGTGTTCGCCCGGCACGGGTTCGCCCAGGGGCCCGTGCAGGCCATCGCCGACGCCGCCGGCTACTCGAAAGCCGCGGTGCTGAAGCGCTTCGGGTCCAAGGAGCGGATCCAGTCCGCAGTCGTCGCCCGCACCGAGGAACACGTCACACGCGTGGCCGCCGCGGCCGACGGGCTCCCGGTCGGACCACGACGCGACGCGGCCCTGCTCGAGGCGCTCGTCGAACTGATCCAGGAGTGGCCGGGGACGGGCGCGCTCATCGTGGGTGCCTTCTGGCTCACCCGCGACCCCGAGGTTCTGGAACGTCTCTCCCGGGCCCAGCGCACGCTCCTCGAGGCGTTCGACCCGCGGATGTGGAGCGACGAGGAGCGGCATGTGCGGGTGGTGTCCGCGATCGGTGCGGTCACCTCCACGATGATGGCCAACCGCGACACGCGATGGACCGACCTGACGGACGTCGTCGTGGCCGCGGGGCTGGGCGCGCTCGGCCACACCACGCCCGTCTGAGAGCCGCCGCACGGCGCGTGCCGGCGTAGCCGGGACCGTTGCGGATGGCGCGGTGATCGGGTCGTCCGCTCGGCACTGGATGCCGGACTCGGCCCATGATGCCGCTCGGACCCCTTCCGGCGCGCGCCGGCAAGTGTCTTTCCGACCGCACCGGTCGGCGGATCAGAGGTCCGGGGCGTGTCGGGGTGCTCAGGGGTGGATCTTCTGCTGCGCTGCGAGCATGGCGACGAACTTCTCGATCCGCGCCGCCCGGGTCTGCGGCTTCTTGGCGTCCTGGATCCGGTAGAGGATCGCGTACCGGTTCCGGCTGTCCAGGGTGGCGAAGAACTCCCGCGCCTTCGGAAGGGCCTCGAGAGCCGCCCGGAGGTCCTCGGGGACCGTGGCCGTGCCCTGACTCGCGTACGCCGCCTCCCAGCGGCCGTCCGCCTTGGCCTTCTCCACCTCGCGCAGCCCGGCCGGTCGCATCCGGCCCTGCTCCGTGAGCTCGGTGGCCTTCTGGCGGTTCACCTTCGACCACTTGCTGCCCTGCCGGCGCGGGCTGAAGCGCTGCAGCCAGTGCTGATCGTCGAGCTTCTTCTTCTGCCCGTCGATCCAGCCGAAGCAGAGCGCCGACTCCAGCGCCTCTGCGTAGTCGACGCCGTCGATCCCGGAACCCTTCTTCGGGATCTTCAGCCAGACACCCCGCGCATCGGCGTGATGCTCCTCCAGCCACTTCTCCCACGAGCCCTGGCCGGCAAAGGCGAGGACCGGATCGGCCCCGTTCGGCTCTGCGCCGGTATGCGCACCATCGGACATGCGCCACATCAAAACCCACCCCGGTGGCACGGTCAATCAGGCGGCACGCCGACGACCGACGCACGGCCCCTGAAGTTTCCGGACGCTGTCGGAGTGCGCGAGGGGCCTGGCGCATCCGTCGGTGTCCTGGGCCCCAGCGCCCAGCTCGCCGGGGCCACGGCCGGATCCGGCGCTCACGCCGGGCTTGACGTCGCCAGGCCGGGATACCCGGAGGGGCATGGCGAAGCTGCATCCGCACATGCCCCACCACCGGCACGACGACGGCGAGACCTCACCGCCGCACGTGCCGACGCCGGAAGAGGCCGGACCGGCCCAGCACGTCGAGGAGGCCGCGCCCGACACACCGGCGCAGTTGCCGAAGCGGGCCTGGGGCGCCGTGCTCAAGGGTTCCCTGCGCGAGTTCAAGGACGACGAGCTGACCGACCGGGCCGCCGCACTGACCTACTACGGAGTCCTCGCCCTGTTCCCGGCGCTGCTGGTACTGGTGTCGCTGCTCTCCGTAGCCGGAAAGTCGGCCACGGACAAGGTGCTGGCCAACCTCAGCCACCTCGCGCCCGGATCCGCCCGGGACATCATCACCAGGGCCGTGGAGCAGTTGCAGAACAACGCCGGTATCGGCTCGGTCATGGCCGTCGTCGGCATCGTGGTGGCGCTCTGGTCGGCGTCGGGGTACGTGGCCGCCTTCATCCGCGCCGCCAACGCCGTCTACGACATGCCGGAGGGCCGTCCGGTGTGGAAGATCCTGCCGGTGCGGATCGGAGTCACGGTCGTCCTGATGGTGCTCGCCGTGGCCAGCGCGCTGATCGTGGTCTTCACCGGCGGCCTGGCCCACCGCGCCGGTCAGGCCCTGGGCGTCGGTGACACGGCACTGACGGTGTGGTCGATCGCGAAATGGCCGGTGCTGGTCCTGCTGGTCACGGTGATGATCGCGATCCTGTACTGGGCGACGCCCAACGCCAAGGTCAAGGGGTTCAGGTGGATCACTCCGGGCAGTGTGCTTGCGCTGGCCATCTGGATGATCGCCTCCGCCGGATTCGCCTTCTACGTCGCGAACTTCGCCTCCTACAACAAGACCTACGGCACCATGGCCGGAGTCATCGTCTTCCTGGTCTGGCTGTGGATCAGCAACCTGGCGATCCTGCTGGGCCTGGAGTTCGACGCGGAGACCGTGCGGCAGCGGGCCATCGCCGGCGGACTCCCGCCCCGGGCCGAGCCCTACACCCAGCCACGCGACACCACGACGTGGGACGAGGACGAGGTACGCCGGCTGAACGAGAAATGAACCGGGCCGGGTCGGCGGGGCGCAGCCGGGCCGACGGCACGGCGCGCCCCCCGCGTCATGCGGCGTACCCGCCGTCGACCGAGAGTTCCGCGCCCGTCACGTACGCCGCCGCCGGACGTGCCAGGTAGGCCACCACGGACGCCACCTCCTCGGCCGTACCGAAGCGGCCGAGAGCGGTCATCGCCGCCTGCGCGTCCGCGAACGGGCCGTCCGCGGGGTTCATGTCGGTGTCGGTCGGGCCCGGATGCACGACGTTCGCCGTGATCCCGCGCCCGCCCAGCTCGCGTGCCAGCGCCTTCGTCAGCCCGACGACGGCCGACTTGCTCATCGCGTACAGGGTGGCGCCGGGCCCGGGTGTGTGATGGGTGATGCAGCTGGCGATGGTGATGATCCGCCCACCGGGCGCCATCACAGCGGCGGCGGCCTGCGCTGCCAGGAACGTCCCGCGGACGTTCACGGCGATCAGGTGGTCCACGTCGGCGAGCGACAGGCTCTCCAGCGGCTGCATCAGTCCGACCCCCGCATTGTTCACCAGGACGTGCAGGCCGCCGAGCGCCTCGGCCGCACGGCCCACCGCGTTCGCCGCCTCCTGTGCGTTCGCGGCGTCGGCGCGCAGAGCCACCGACCGCCGCCCCAAGGCTTGAACAGCCCGCACCACGTCCTCCGCCGCCTCCTTGTGCTGCACATAGGTCACGGCCACATCCGCGCCCTCCTGCGCCAGTCGCACAGCCGTCGCCGCACCGATGCCCCGGCTGCCGCCGGTGACCAGGGCCTTCTTGCCGTCAAGGGTTGCCTGTGAAGTCATGTGTCCATCTCACCGGCGGCCCATGAGGAACGCTGGCGGCGAACGGACCTCGAGGTGCCGGCGGACGACGCTCGGCCAGGAGACCAACAGGCCTGCGTGTGGTGGTCCGTGGAGGCCGGCCACCAGGGAGCCATGTACGGTGTGCCGACGTATGATCGTCGGTCCCATGATCACTGACCGTTTCAGGGGGATCCCATGCAACAACTTCGACCGCGCAACCGCCGTAGAGCGATAGCCAGAACGATCGGTGCGGCGGGCGCGCTGGCCATCGTGCTGGGCGCAGGGGCGGCGCCCGCAACGGCCGCCGGCAAGCCGAAGTCTTCCGCCGCCTCCACCACCAGTCCCGACGGGTACGCGCCCTGGGCGCCCCAGAACGACGACGTACGCGTCCAGCGCAAGGTCGCCCGTCACACGGTCCCCCGCCTCCGCGCGGGTGCCTCGCCCCTCCAGCTCACTCTTCCCGCACCGAGCGGGCACTCCTCGGTGGGCATGGTCGGCCTGCACCTCATCGACAAGTCCCGTACGGATCCGTACGTCCCGGGCAATCGCGCACGCGAGCTGATGGTGTCGTTGTGGTACCCGACCTCCTCCCCGTCCGGGCACTATGAGGCGCCGTGGATGTCGTCGGTGGCCGGTGCCCACTTCCTCAGCACCTCGCTGGGCCTGACGCCGCAGCAGGTGACCCTGCCGCGAACCGCCGGCCACGTCCTCGCCCCGGTCGACACCAAGCACGGCAAGCTGCCCGTTCTGCTGTACTCGACCGGCCTGCACTCGGACCGTGCGATGGGCACCGCACTCGCCCAGGACCTGGCCAGCCGCGGTTACCTCGTCGTCACCGTCGATCACACGCATGACGCCAATGAGGTGCAGTTCCCGGGCAACCGGCTGGAGGTCAACACCATGCCGGCGGGCGCGCACTCCTCCGACACGCTCAAGGTGCGCGCCGCCGACATCCGCTTCGTCATCAACCAGCTCGGAACCATCGCCAACGGCGGCGACCCGGACGCCGGCCACGCCAAGCTCCCCACCGGGCTGTCCAAGGCCGTGGACACCTCCCGCATCGGGATGTTCGGCTTCTCGCTGGGCGGCGGCGCGGTCGACACCGCCATGCAGCTCGACCACCGGATCGACGCCGGCGCGGACCTGGACGGCCAGTTCTTCGGAACGGCGCCGAGCAAGGATCTCGACCGGCCCTTCATGCTCTTCAGCTCCGGCACCCACAACCGCAACAATGACGGATCGTGGCGCACGTTGTGGTCGCACCTGAAGGGATACCGGGTCGACATCCAGCTCCACGGTGCCACCCATCTGACCTTCTACGACAACGCGGTGCTGGGCCCGCAGTACGCACCCCTGGTCGGCTGGTCCCCGGCCACGCTCCAGCAGTTGTTCGGCACGATCGACCCCAACCGTGCCATCAAGATCCAGCGCGACTACCTCGCCGCCTTCTTCGACCAGACACTGCTGCATCAGCATCGCTCTGTGCTGGACGGGCCCAGCAACGCCTACCCCGAGATCTCCTTCGTCCGCTGACCCGCGGGCCGGGGAGAACGCGTGCGGCCGAGGCGGCACTCACCGCCTCGGCCCCTGCAGGCGGCCCCGCTCCGGCCGGCGGCGTGCAAGAAGACCGGCTCAGCACCTGATTCTCTCGTCGCCGATCCATGAGCGGGTCCGACTCCCCGTCAGGCCGCATCCGATGGGGCACGTGGGGGTCAGGCTGCTCCGGGGCGCCCGGCGGCGACCCATGCGGCGTACTCCTGGCGAACGTAAAGACGGCGGTCGCGGGGAAGGGCGACGGTGTCGGGGCGATGGGGGCCGGCGGCCAGGTGGTGGTGTCGGCGATCGTGCAGCACCAGCTGTCCGGCGGTTTGTGCGGCGGCCTCGGCCGGGCCGGGGTCCGGATCTTTGAGGGCCATCCGGTCCATGAGGGCGGCTCGACGCAGGAGCCAGGCACGTTCCGCGGTGGCCGAAGGCGTCGCCGAACGCGTGGCCGAATCGGTGGCCGCATCGATGGACGGTGCGCCGGCGGTCCTGGGCCGACGGCCGTCGCGTTCCGCTCCGAGGGCGAGCACCTGGTGTATCTCGTGGCGCAGAGCGGGGGCGTCGGCGTATGCCTCGTGCGGGGAGGAGACGTCGATGTCCTCGCCGCGGTCACCGGGGAGGTCCACGCTCGCATCCGTCTCGATGGGCAGCGGAAGGGCACCGCAGCGCCGGCAGCGAATCGTCTCGTGTGCGCAGTGGGGGCGAACGGGATTCGCTGGTTCGGCCGCCGCTGGTGTGTTCGCGCTGCCGGGGCCGGAACAACCGTCGACGGGGCATGGTTTGTGGGTGGAGAACGCGCAAGTGGCGGGAGAGCCGGGCGGCTTGGGGGAGCGGTCGCTCCCGCCGGACTGCGGCTGCGCCGCAGCGTGTGCCGTGGCCGGGGGCGGCAAGGTGCGCCGGGGATTCGTGCCGGTCATGCCGAGCACCTGAGGCAGGCGCGGACCTCGCGGCCACTGCGCGTCTGGTGGACCTCGGTCTGTTGCGCGAGATGCCGGACGATGCCGGTGCCGCGGCCGTGTTCGTCCGGGGCGATGGCAGGGCGAGGGCGCTGGACGGCCATGCCGGACTCACTGACCACGATGTGCAGAGTCCCGTGGTCGAGGACGAGCAGCAGGGTCATGCACTCGTGCCCGTATTGAGCGGCGTTGGCGGTGAGTTCATCGACGATGAGAACCGCGGCGTCCCGCTGCCCCGCGGGGACACTCCAGGTTTCCAGCAGATCGGCCGCGAGGTGACGGGCGGCCGAGACGTGTGCCTCCTGGGCGGGCAGGGTGAGCAGCGCCTGGCGGCGGCCGGGCTGCCGGAGCAGTGGAGCGGGACTCGGACAATCGATTACAGACATGGCGCTTCTGCATTTCTGTGAGTGTGCTGGACTCGGAGCGCGGAAGATCGCCGACGACTGTGGATGGTGGCGCTCAGTGGGCCGATCCTGCGTGGGCGCGCTCATTCAGTTCCACGTGCGACACGCCCATCCGGTTCGACACGTTCGACCTTTTTGCGGGTTTTCTTTCCTGGACGTGACCCGCGCAATGGCGGGAGCGAGCCGCCTACCACGCATGCCTTTGTCCTCGCCGAGCCGCGCACCGGCAGTCGTATCTCACGCCTGAGCCCTGGAGATGGCCGACGCAGGGCCGCCCGACGCCGGTTCGGGCGGGACTCTCTCCTCAGGCCTGCATCGTGAGCAGCTTCTGGCCGTTGCCTGTGATGATCTCGAAGTGCTGGATGGAATCCGGGGACATGGCGACCGCCCCGGGAATGGTGGTGCCGGGAGGATATTGACCCGCCCGCCACGTGGCGCCGTCCGTCCTGACCCCGCCGGGACCGACCGCCTGCAGACGGCAGGTGATTCCGGCCGGCGCCCCTTTGGCGGAGACCTGCACGACGCTGCCCCAGGCTGAGGGCGAAACCTTCACCGAGCCGGTGACGCCGGTGGTCGGATCACTTCCTGAGAAGGTGCGCGAGACAGCCGGCGCGCTCGGCCCCGGCGGTGTCGCCTCGGTACCCACGGACCCGACGGTCGCCAGCCACGTCCCGCCTGCCGCTGCCGCGATGAACACCAGTGACGCGGCTGCCCCGGCCAGTTGCAGACGCCAGGTCCTGCGGCGCCGGGCCGCGGCCTGCTGAAGAAGCCTTTCCACTACGCCCGCCGCCGGCGCCTGCGCGTCTGTGGGCGTGGGGGGTCGTTCGGGCGATGAGTCCCGCGTGCTTTCGGCCGCCCGTGCCACCAGCCGATCCGCCCGGCTCCCGTCGGCCGTCGGTACCGTCCGGCCCGCGGCCTCGGCCTCGGCCTCGGTCACCGTCGCCAGCAGCGCGGGCAGGCCTGACAGCCGTGCGTATTCGGCCCGGCACTGTTCGCATTCCGCGAGATGACTCCGGACTCGGTCCATCTCCGCCGGGGGCAGGGCGCCCAGGACGTAGCCGCCCAACGCAAGGCGGAGGTCGTCGTGCTCAGCACTCATCGTCGTCACCTCCTGCTCGCTGCGCGCTCATGGCTCGATCCCGCGTTCCTGCAGCGCCAGCCGCAGGGCCTGCAGTGCGTAGTACGTCCGCGACTTCACGGTCCCCAGCGGAATGCCCAGCACGCGTGCGGCCTCCACCATCGTGCGACCCCGGTAGTACGTCTCCAGCAGTACGGCGCGGTGGTCCGGGGACAGCGACCGGACGGCGTCGGCGACCGCCCAGCTCTGCAGGGCCCGCTCGATGTCGTCCTCGCCGGGCTTCTGCTCGACGGCCTGCTCCAGCGCCGCGCCGCCGGCCTCGTTCGGCCTCGCCTGCCGGGCCCGGCGGTCGTCGATGACCAGGTGCCGGGCGACCGTGCACAGCCATGCCCGGGCGGGGCCGCGCGCCGGGTCGAAGGCGGCCGGATGCTGCCATGCGCGCAGCAGCGTTTCCTGCACCACGTCTTCCGCCCATTGCCAGTCTCCCGAGGTCAGCCTCAGTACGTAATGGAAGAGAGGCGCTGCGTGCTCCGCGTACAGGCCACGCAGCAACTCCTCGTCCGCGGCCGGAAGGGCCCCTGCACCCATGGCACGGTCCGCGGAGCGTTTCGGATCGATCCGCGGATCACGTTTTCGGGAACTCCAGGGCATGAACTGATCATCGCGTATCTGTGGGGTTTTGTCCCCTAACACCCCCCTTACTGAGGGTGACGACGCGTACATCATTGCCGAACTTTCATAAAAACCGCATTTCCTTCGAACCGAGCGCCCCTCGGCGCCCGTGAATCCGGACAAGAGCCGGCTGAGGCACAGGTTCCACTTCTCTTCCCGCGCGTCGTGAAGGACGGATCGGAGGTGAGTCGAGACACCCCGGGCTAGGTGGCGTGCCTCCGGTGGCACCACAGCCGGCATGCCGCCCGCTCGGCCCCGGCCGGCGCCTCACACGCACCTCGAGGCGACCGCTCCGCGAAGTGCTCTGCGCGAACGGCGATCACGTGCTCCCAGGGCCGACTGCCGTACGTCACCGGCGACTTCGCGGCGCACGACGGGTCACGCCCAGCGCACACCCGCCTCATGCGAACGGCCCGCACGACCCCGCGTCGGCGCCCGTGCGCCGGGCCCGCCGTGGGCACGCGGCTGTGCCGGCCGACACCGGGGCCGCCCGCGCACCGCGGTCGCGCGCGCAGCGCGATCGCCCGAGCAGAGCCGAAACCGTCCGTTTTCCGTGCGACCGATTTCCGACCAGTCAAGGAACGCAAGCCATGCATCCTCGCTCTCGTACCCGACGCTCACGCGCCGTCGGCGGACTGACCGCCGCCCTCGCCACCGCAGGCTCGCTGGCACTCCTCAGCGCCTGCGGCTCGCCGCCCTCCCCGTCCGCCGGGGCCGGAGCCCTCACCCCAGGTGCGGGACAGCATCAGACGGCGGGGATGCCCGGTGCCGGCGGACCGCACGACGCGGTGGGCTCGGCTTCCCCGGCCTCGTCGATGCCCAGCATGACCATGACCGAGAGTCCCCACAGTGCGCAGGCGTCGACCGCGCCGGTGACCGGCAACGCCGTGGCGATGAAGAACTTCGCGTTCGCGCCCGCCACCCTCAAGGTCAAGGTGGGAACCAAGGTGACCTGGACCAACGAGGACACCGACGCGCACACCGTCACCAGCTCCGGATCAGGCGGCCCCCTGCATTCGACCGCCTTGGACACCCACGCCTCCTACAGCTACACGTTCACCAAGCCCGGCACGTACGCCTACCTCTGCACCATCCATCCGTTCATGATCGCCACAGTGGAGGTGACCTCATGACCGGTCACCACGACGGACAGAACTGGCCCGGCCACTACGACGAGGCACTGGCCCCTGCCGCCCATCAGCCCGAGTCCGAACACGGCATGACGCGACGTCAGCTCATGCGACACGCGGGGTGGTTCGGCGGCGCGGTGGTGCTGACGGCGGCCGGCGGAGAGGTGATCAGCCACATCGCCGGCTCCCGCGACAGCAGCACCGAGGGCGTCGCCCGGGTGGCCGTCGCACGAGAGGGGGCGCTGCGGTTCGTCCAGGTGTCGGACAGTCACATCGGGTTCCAGGGCCCGGCGAACATGGATGTGGCCGGCTCGTTCACCCATGCCATCGACCAGGTCAACTCACTCGGTTTCAGGCCTGACTTCGTCATGCACAGCGGCGATCTCACCCACCTCTCCACGGCCGGACAGTTCGACCAGGTCAAGCAGATGATGTCCGGCATGAGGACCGACCGCGTCTTCACCGTGCCGGGCGAACACGACTCCATCGGTGACGCGGGCCGCGCCTACCGGCGGACCTTCGGCAAGGGCACGCTCGGCGACGGCTGGTACAGCTTCGGCACACACGGCGTGCACTTCGTCGCACTCGTCAACACCCTGAGCCTGGAGAAGCTCGGACACCTCGGCAACGAACAGATCGACTTCGTGCGCAGGGACCTCGCCGGACTGTCCTCCGACACACCCGTCGTGGTCTTCAGTCACATCCCGCTGTTCGCCATGTATCCGAAGTGGGGCTGGAGCACCGACGACGCGCTCCGGGTCATCGCCCTCCTGCGTCGCTTCTCCTCCGCCACCTGCCTCAACGGCCACGTCCACCAGTTGTTCACCAAGACTGAGGGCAACATCACGTTCCACTCCGCCACCACCACCGCCTATCCCCTGCCCAAGCCGGGCCGGGCCCCCGCGCCCACGCCGCAGGTCGTCCCCGCCCGTCAGCTCAAGGACGCACTGGGCATCCGCACCGTCGACTACCGCGAAGGGAATCGTGAACTCGCCGTCAAGGATCAGAGGCTGGCATGAACACCCGCAGACTCGTCTCCGCCGCCCTGCGGACGGCGACTGCCACCACCCTCGCGGGCAGCGCCTACATTCACGCCCAGCTCTACGTTGACGAGTACCGCTTCATCCACGTCGTCGGCGCCCTGTTCCTGCTCCAGGCCGGTGTCTCCTTCGCTCTCGCCGTCCTGCTGCTGGCCGGGGCGCCGCCCATGCCGTGGTTGAGGTCGGCGGTGGCCGGCGTGGCGCTCGGCGCCCTCGGTGGATTCACCGCTTCACGCACCGTGGGCGTGTTCGGATTCACCGAGCACGGTCTGCAGCCCGCACCACAGGCCGTCCTCAGCCTCGTCGCCGAAATCGGCACGCTGCTGTTCCTCGCGCTGTGGCAGCTGACTCTGACCGGGCGGCACGGCGCCGTCCAAACGGCCGGCAGCCGACTCGGGTTGCTGACACATCGTGCGGACGCACCCCCCCGGCGGCACTGCGCCGCGGTGCAGGGGCAGATGAGTCGCGACCCGACCTCGACGGCCCCCTTCGCGTGGACGCTCCGCCCGCATCCCCTGGTGGAGCGTCCCGTTGGCTCACAGTCCCTTCCTGACCGTGGACCGGCTGGTGGTCAACGCCGGCCCGGCCGGTCCGCGCACGCGGTGAGCGGGGTGGTCGGCGACCCGGAGAACAGCAGCGAGCGCATCCCCGAGGAGACCATCGCGCCGCTGCTGAAGGCTGCGGACGTACGCCTTCGCCCAGTTGCGTGCGGCCGGCCGCCGCGTTCCCGCTGTGCCCGCGCGCCAGGCATGCCCGGAAGGCCGGCACCGCGGACGGGCCCACCCCGGCGTCGCCGATCACGGTGACAGTTTTACCCCGCCGTACCAGCCGCCGTGCGGGCAGGCAGCGTGGTGGCTGTCCCGGCAGATCGGACAGGTGTCGTCGGCGAACACGAACGGGGAGACGACGAAGTCACCGCGCAGCGGCCGCTGTCCGCTCGCGTGCACAGCGGCTCGGCGACGGCCGCGGATCAGGCGGTGCCGGAGGTTGGGCCTGCGCCTGGGGGCATGCCGGTGTCCGGGGTCGTACCGCTTCCTGGGGTTGGGTCGGACTCCGTGGGCGCCTCGGGCCTCGGGGCGCGGTCGGCTTCAGGGGCCACGCCCGACCGCGCGATTCGGCCGGCCTCAGGGGCCGGGCCGGTCGCCGGGGCAGGCAGGTAGCTCGCCAGGCCGCGCAGGATGATCTCCAGGCCGATGTCGAACCTTTCGTCGGAGGAGTCCGTCACCATCAGCCCGGACAGGGCGCGCAGGTGGGGGAAGTCCTGCTCGGGCAGGGACGCGAAGTAGCTCTGCATCTCGTCGGCCATCTCGCCCCAGTCGGGGCGGGCGGGTGAGGCGGTGCCACCGCCCTGCTCAGCGGCCCGGTCCTGCCACATGCCCTCCTCCAGGACGAACCCGTCGATGTAGGTGGAGATGAGGTCACCGGCCTCCGCGGCGATACGGTCGGGCAGCCCGGCGGTGCGGAAGATGGCGAGCAACGCCTCGACGTGCGGCAGCAGTTCGGCGGTGAAGGGGACGTGCCCCATGGAGATCCTGGCCATGTCCCGGTGGGCCAGCAGCCGCTGCCGTGCGGAACGCGCGAAGTCCCGCAGCTGTTCCTGCCAGCGCTCCGGATCGGGCGCGGGCATCGTGTAGCCGTCGAAGAGCCGCGTGTACATCAGCTCCAGGAGGTCGTCCTTGGAGCTGACGTGGGCGTAGAGGGCGGAGACGGTGACCCCGAGTTCGGCCGCCACCTGACGCATCGACAGTCCGTCGAGCCCTTGGCGGTCCAGCACGGTGAAGGCGGCCTCGACGACCCGTTCACGTGAGAGCGGTACCCGTGCGGGGGCGATGCGCGAGCGGACGGAACGCTCGCGCTCCCAGGGGGACGGGGGAGGGGATGCGGGGGTGCCGGGGGCCGCGTCGGTCATGGGAACAGTCTAGGCGCCGGGGAGAACAGTGTTCTTCTGGGCGAGCGGCGTTCACGCAACACGAAACGCGATATATCTTGGCCAGGAGTCGTAGTTGCGCTATATCTTGATGAACACCGTTCTCTCGATGAGCATCGTTCTGCTATGGTGAACACTGTTCTCCCGAGGGTCCGGTCGCCCGTTTCCCCTGGATCGTCCAGTGAGCCGGACAGTCCAGTCCACCCCTCCCACCGCCGTGCCCGCGGCTCTTCGACGCGGCGCGGCCTGCAACGAGGAGTTCCGATGTCCACCACCGATGTGGCGTCCACCGAGACACCGCCCACCGACTCGCCGACGCCCTATAAGTGGCGCTGGGCTGCACTCTTCGTGATCCTCGCGGCCGAGGTGATGGACCTCCTCGATGCCGTGGTAACCAACATCGCCGGCCCCTCCATGCGGGCCGACCTCGGCGGAGGTGCCTCCACTCTCCAGTGGCTCGCCGCGGCGTACACCCTCTCGATGGCCGTAGGACTGGTCACCGGCGGCCGGCTCGGGGACATCCACGGGCGTCGCCGCATGTTCCTGGTGGGAGCCGCCGGCTTCACCCTGGGCTCGTTGCTGTGCGCGGTCTCCGTGTCGCCCGAGATGCTGATCGCCGCACGCGTCGTCCAGGGCCTGTTCGGCGCGGTGATGCTGCCGCAGGGCCTCGGCATGATCAAGGAGATGTTCCCGCCGAAGGAGTCGCAGAAGGCCTTCGGCATGTTCGGCCCGGTCATGGGGCTGTCCGCGGTGTGCGGGCCGATCCTGGCGGGCTGGCTCGTGGACGCCGACTACTTCGGCACCGGCTGGCGGATGATCTTCCTGATCAATCTGCCGCTGGGTGCTGCGGCCTTCCTGGGGGCCTTGCGCTACCTGCCCAGGGGGCGGTCGGGCGACAGGCCGCGCCTCGACATACCCGGCATGCTCATGGTCTCGCTGGCCGCGCTGCTCATCATCTTCCCGCTGGTCCAGGGCCGTGAGTACGACTGGCCCGGGTGGACGTTCGCCATGATGGCCGCGTCGGTGGCGGTGTTCGCGGCCTTCGCCGCGTACGAGTCGCGCCGCAGCAAGGCGGGCCGTGACCCGCTGGTCGTCCCGAGCCTGTTCCGCAAGCGCGGGTTCAGCGGAGGCATGACGCTGGGGCTGGTCTTCTTCTCGACCATGCAGGGCTTCATGCTGGTCTTCAACCTCTACACCCAGATCGGCCTGGGCTATTCGCCGCTGAAGGCGGGCCTGGTGATGGTGCCGTGGTCGGGTGGCATGATCGTCGGATTCGGTGTCGCCCAGGCTGTCGCCCGGTTCGGCCGGGCCGTGCTCCAGGCGGGCACGATGGTCATGGCGCTCGGTGTGTTCGGCGTCTGGCTGACCCTGAACACGGTGGGCAGCGGTGTCGGTCCCTGGCAGCTCGTGCCGGCCCTGCTCGTCACCGGCACAGGGATGGGCCTGCTCATGGCGCCCTTCTTCGACATCGTGCTCGCCAGTGTCGAGCAGCACGAGACGGGTTCGGCGTCCGGCACGATGACCGCGATGCAACAGCTCGGCGGCGCCTTCGGTGTGGCGCTCCTCGGCACCGTCTTCTTCGGCCTGCTGGGCGGCGGCATCGCCACGGCCGTCGACCACCACTCGGCCGGCCTGCGGGATCGGCTGAGCGCGGCGCACATGGCGCCGGCCGCCCAGGACCGCGTCGTGGCAGACCTGCGGCGGTGCGCTTCGGACCGCGCCGTCGCCAAGGATCCTGCCGCCACCCCCGCGTCCTGCGGTCGCCTGGAGAAGGACACCCGCTCCGCCGTGGCGTCGCCGCAGGACGGCGCCCGGATACCCGGCGCGCTGGAGACCACCGCGAAGTCGGCCTTCCGCAGCGGTTTCGGCTCCGTGATGAAGACGGTGCTGTGGATCGTGGACGGCTTGCTCGTCCTTACGTTCCTGCTCTCCTTCCTCCTGCCGCGTCACGCCCGCCCCGAGGGCTCCGTCGGTCACTGAGCCTTCGCCAACGTGAAGTCGCAAGTCAAAGGGCTGGTGGGTCAGTTCTGGCTGGTGTGTGTCAGTTCTTCGGGGTGCTGCCGCTGATCGCAAGCGGCAGTCTGCGAAGGAGGCCGTCCGTCAGCCCGATTTCGATCCCGACGCGGTGAGAAGGCACCCCGCCCGGTGCCTCAGTCGGCCTGAGGGTTCCGGCGGTGGGGCAGTGCCCGCCAGAGACGGCCGCAGACGACGGCGCCGGCGAGCAGCGGCACGTGGGCGAGCGGCGTCCACGCGCCACCGGTGCGGCTGGCATGGTTCTAGTGGAAGACGAAGGTGACGGAGCTCTGCAGCCAGACGATGCCACTCCAGGTGAAGGTGCCCTCGGTGTGCGTGCCCGTGGCCGCGATCGCTTGCTGGTAGGCGTTCTCCGCCTCGCCCAGGAAGAAGTTGAGCACCAGCGGCATGGTGAGGAGGAAAAGGGCGGCGGCGATCCAGGAGTGCCGTGGCCCCTCGCCGAGTTCGGCGGCCAGGTACTCCTCCGCGAGTTCGCGACTGTCGCCGAGACGGCGTACCGCCTCCGCGGCGCCGGCCTCGGTGGCGGCCGCCAGCAGGTTGGCGCGGACCTCACGGTGCCGGGCGACCCGGCTCCGGGAGGGGAGGTCGTACAGGCGTGGGTCGAGCGACCAGACGAGGCGCTCGATTCGGAGCCGATCGATCCAGATGGCGGAGTGCGGCATGTCAGCAATCCTTTCGCGGGGCGGCGGGCAGGGGACGGGACAGGACGGAGTCGACGCTTTCGACATGCCGGGCCCAGGCGGCGGCACCAGCCGTCAGAGCGTCACGGCCGGCATCGGTCCGCCGGTAGTACTTGCGTGCGGGACCACTGGAAGAGGCCACGAGCCGGGTGGCCAGCCGCCAGCCCCTCTCGTTCGTGCCGGGCCAGCGCCGGATACACCGTGCCCTCGAGGACGTCGGTGAAGCCGACGGCCTGCAGGCGTTGAGCCACCTCGTATCCGTAAGACTCCCGTTAGGCCAGCAGGCGCAGCAGCGAGAGGACACCTTTGAGCAGCTGCGGGTCATGGCCAGAGGTCACAGCATCTAGACCGTTCCTAGTACTAGTTGATGTCAAGTAGCGGAGGGCGCGCGGGAGGTGGGTGGCGTTGGTGGGATCGGTGCGATGCGCGGTGAGGATGCGCCCATGCTTGAGGGGGGCGAACTCCACCCAGCGCCGCACCCTTTGGCCTGCGGCTTCAGGTTGGCGCAGGCTCCAGTGAGCTTTGGCGGGTTCGGCGGGACGACGGCCGGGAGCCACCCGCGTGGCTGTCCGGCCGGCCCGTGTCCGCCGCGTCACGAGCCAGGGGGATGGGTTGTGCTGGTGCGGGGTCGGTCGGCTGCGCACCGCCACCCTGCAGCACCCCGCGGCGGTGAGGCGAAGCGGCTGTTACGCGGCTCCGGCGGCACGCTGGTGGGCCGCTGCCGGTACTGGCAACGGCCCCTAGTACTCCAGTGCGACTTCGTGATCCGGCTAGGCGTCGAGGTAGTGGTAATCCCCACCTGGGAGGCCGATCACTAGGCCACCGTTGTGGACCCTCCACTCGCTCATGCCGTCGACGTCGTGGCTGACCAGAAACAGCCCCCGGGGCCTCTCGTCGTACTCGTCATCCTGGTAGGAGGCCGGGATCTGGGCGATCTGACGCAACCTCTCCTCGAACCAGTCGAGGGACACCGCGCGGATGTCGCCCCCGTAGAAGGCCCACCTGACGTCGTTGTACTGCCGAGCGGGGAAGGCCCAGCCCCCGCTGTAGGTGCGCTCCGGATCGTCTGCCTCCACGATCTCCTTGATCTGAGCCAGTTGTCCGTCGTCGCACACCAGCCAGCCCCTGACCGAGACCATGGTTCCCACGGCGGTTGCTCCTCATTCGCGTGGCGCGCTGCCCTGGCGCACGGTTCCTATGCGCTTGCACGCTAGGGGGGACCTGCTCGGTCGCGCAAAGGGATTGACAGGTGGATCAGCCGCCTCGGGCTAGAGCGCGCTTCCATTTCAGCGAGAAGCGGGTACACCGCATGCGTCGTCACGGCGTGGACAACGGCGAGGTGTGGCGGTTCGGGCCGCCTGGGAGTAGGTCCCCGATGCACTGTGAAGACTCTCCCTGCACGGCGAGTCGGCCCGGTCGGCCCGGTCGGCTCGTCGTACGGCGTCGGCGCCACGTCCGGCCTGCTGCCTGGCGGGATGCGCCCGCTCAGTGCCGGCCCGCCTGCGGCGGGAGGGCGGCCGCGAGTGGCAGGTGGGCCGCGACAGCGCATCACCGGGCAGTGCCCGGCCATCACGGGCGGTGACCGGGTTTCTGTACGCCTGCCGCCGTCGTGCGAGTGGCGGCCTGACGGCGCCGATCAGGTGACGCCCGTCGGCCGCACCCGGAAGGGCGCGCAATTCTACGTGCCGCATCGGGCCCGTCAAGCCCCGAATATGCGTCGCTTTTTCCGGTTCTCCGGGTGAGTCA